>JAEUIV010000210.1 GCA_016795005.1 Phycisphaerae bacterium | reverse complement strand
CTCGGGGGGACGGGGGGTATTTCCTTGATGATGCGCGCGGCGTCAAAGATCGAGCCGTCGAGTTCGTAGGGCATCCCGCCGCAGAGCAGTTTGTAGAGAATGACGCCGAGTGAATAGACATCGGTGAGCGCGTCCACGTCGTCCGGGTGTCCCGCGACCTGCTCGGGCGAGGCGTAGGCGGGCGTGCCGGCGAACTCTCCGGTCATGGTGGTGTTGAGGCCGCCCGCCTTGGCGATGCCGAAGTCCAGGACAACGGGTCTCGCGTCGTGGGTGACCAGGATGTTGTCGGGCTTGAGATCTCGGTGGATGACGCCGTTGAGGTGGGCGTGGTGGATCGCGGCGCAGACGGTGATGAAGACGCGGAGGAGGGCGCGTTGCCTTTCGGTGGGAGAGTCTCCCGGGGCGGTCCATGCGTCGAGCGGCAGGCCGTCAATGAACTCCATGACCACGGCGATTCGCCCGTCGTGCAGCGTCCTGGATTCGTAGACGGAGACGATGTTGGGGTGCCGGAGTCTGGCGGCGATCTCGGCTTCCCGTTCGGCGCGAGCCCGCTGGCGCGGCGAGGGGTTCAACCCGCTGGCCAGTGTCTTGATGGCGACGGTGCGGGAAGTGGATTCCTGGACGGCACGATAGACAATGCCCTGCGCGCCGCGGTTGATGACATCGAGGACTCGGTAGCCGGGAAGTTGCGGGGCGCCCTCGGGGCCGAGCGCGGCCCCGGCGAGAATCCGCACCTTTGAGATGAAACGGTGATCGTCGAGCGCGTCTTCGAGGCGTGCGGCGCACGCTTCACAGGTCCGCAGGTGCGCGGACGGATCGGCGTCAGCGTCGCCCCGCGCGAGGCGTTCGATGGCTTCGTGTGTGAGGCATGTGCTGACGGGCGGGGCCACGTCAGGTGTCCTCCTCGAAGGCGTTCGTGAGTTCCTCGACGAGCGCTCGGAGCTTCTTCGTGACGCGGCTCTTGGCGACGTAGACCTGGTCGGTGGACATCTGGCACTGAAGCCCGACCTCCGGGGCGGGCACGCCGCGGATGGCGACCAGTTCAAACGCGAGGAGCGTGCGTTCGTCGATCTCGGATTCTTCACGGAGCATGCTGATGGCGCGATCGAGGATGGCGCGGTCGCGTTCGTCGGCCCAGATGGAGCGAAGGGAGGCCTCGTCGGCGATCTCGGAGAGTGAGCCGGCCTTGGACCCGTCGGCGTGGCGTCCGGCGCGGATCATGCGGAGCGTGGTGTGGTGCGCGATGCCGAGGATCCAGGAACTCAGTCGGCCTTTCTCGCGGTGGTAGCGTCCTTCGCGGTAGGCCCGGACGAACTCCGCAAGGGTCTGCTGGGCGACCTCGTCGGCGTCCGATTGGTTGAGGCCGAGGCGCCGCGCCAACCCCGCGATGACGGGGCGGAATCGGGAGTTGATGTGCGACCAGACCGGCTCGTTGGAGAGGTCGCGCAGCGCGTCCAGCAGTTTGGTCGTGGTGCGGGTTGCGAAGATGGAATCGTTTGAGGCCACTTGCACGCTCCGCGTCCGGAAGTATATCGGTCTCGTGACGAGGGGGATGAAGCGAATCACCATTACGGCAGGCCGCGCTTCGCCCGAGGGAGAGGATCTGGAGGGTGGGCGAACGGGGTCGAGCGGGAGATGGTCCGGCGAGCACGGAAGCCGCGAGGACATGGTCGGACGCCTCCCGGGCGTGTCCGTTCGTTCGATGCTCACGACGGCCCGGTGCGCCGCGATCATGCGTGCCGGTGCGGCATCGACGCGCGGGAGCGGGTTCAGTACCATCCCCGTCCGCTCATGGAGAAGTTCCTTCAGACGCTCATTGATGCCCTCGCCGTGGGAAGCCTGTACGCGCTGATTGCGCTGGGGTACACGATGGTGTACGGCATCCTGAAGTTCATCAACTTCGCGCACAGTGATGTGTTTGTGCTGGGGGCCTGGACCTCATTCCTGGTGGCCGTTGCGGCGGGGTGGGGCGATCCGCAGGCCTCGGCCGGCGCCGGCAGGGAGTGGGTGGCGTGGGTTCTCTGGGCGGCGACGATCGCGGCGGCTGTGATTGCGGCGTTCGAGTACGCGGCCTGGAAGCGACGCCACCCGACGGATGCGTTTTCTTTGAATCGAACCAGGCTCGCGGGGAGCCTTGTCCTGGTCGCGGCGTGGGGATGGGCGGCGCTCGGGCTTGCAAAGATGGCCGGGGTCGTCAAGGCATGGGGAGACAATGGGTTGTTCTCGGGTCTGTTGATCCTCCTGTGCGCGATGGCGACGTGCGGACTTGTCGGGTTTGTGCTCGAACGTCTGGCGTACAAGCCGCTGCGGAAGGCGCCGCGGCTGAACGTGCTCATCACGGCGATCGGGGTATCGCTGCTCCTGCAGAATCTCGGGCAGTTGCAGGCGATGTTCGGGACGAGGCCGCAGCGGATGCCGACGCTGCTCCCCACCGATGCGCCGCTGGCGACGATCGCCAACGTGAAGATCATGCCCGTGGACGTGATCGGCGCGGCGACGGCGGTGGCGCTGATGTTCCTGCTCGATTTCCTGGTCCACCGGACCAAGTTCGGGCGCTCGATGCGCGCGGTGTCATTCAACCCCACCACGGCTTCGCTGATGGGAATCCCGGTCGATCGGGTGATCAGCGTGACGTTCGTGATCGGCGCGTCGCTGGCCGCGGCCGCGGGGTTCTTGTACGGTCAGAAGTACCCCGGCCTGAACCAGACGGCGGCCGCGGTGTGGGTTCTGCTGGGGCTGAAGGCGTTTGTCGCGGCGGTGGTGGGCGGGATCGGGAACATCCGCGGCGCCATGCTCGGCGGCGTGCTGATCGGCCTGCTGGAGTTCTTCGGCGCCGCATATGTTTCGGCGGCGATGCGGGATGTGTACGTGTTTTCGTTGCTGATCGTCGTGCTCCTGGTGCGGCCGAGCGGGATCCTCGGGCGACCCATGGTGGAGAAGGTCTGACGCATGTCCACGCTGCGCTCCAGATCGGTCGAGATGACGCCCGCGGCGCTGCCGACACTGGTGCGGTCGGTGTGGCCGCTGCTGGTGGGTGTCGGCGTGGCGCTGGCTTTGCAGTTCTTCGCGAAGCCCGTGATCGGCGATTTCTATGCAAAGGTACTTCTGGACATCGGCACGAGCATCATCCTCGCGGTCTCGTTGACGATGGTGAACGGGTTCACGGGCCAGTTTTCGATCGGGCACGCCGCGTTCATGATGGTGGGCGGGTACGTCTCGGGCGGAATCGTGTATTACGGTTCGTTGCTCGCGTGGGGAAGCGCTGACATGGCCGGGGGAGCCTTGTCGTCAATGATCGACGGGCGCGAGGCTCCATTCCTGACGTGGGGCGATGCGCTCTTTGCCGGATCGCTTGTTGCCGGCGGTCTGGTGGCGGCCGTGTGCGGCTATGTCGTCGGGCTGCCTTCGCTGCGGCTGAAAGGTGATTACCTTGCGATCGTGACGCTGGGCTTCGGGGAGATCGTCCGCGTACTGATCCAGTCGCAGACGTCGGACGTGCTCTACACGGTCGAAGAGGTCAAGGAGACGGCGTGGTACCTGATGCCGACCAAGGTGGGCGGCGCGCTGGGTTTTTCGGGGCTCCCGTTCTATTCGAGCCTGTTCTGGGTGTTCCTGGGCGTGGCGGTCACGCTGCTCGTGGCGTACCGGCTGAAGGATTCCGCGACGGGCCGAGCGTTCCTTTCGATCCGTGAGGATGAGATCGCTTCCGAGGCGATGGGGGTGAACACGACGCAGTTCAAGGTCCGCGCGTTCGTGATCGCGGCATTCTTCGCGGGGGTCGCGGGCGGCCTCTTTGCTCACAGCATCGGCGTGCAGTTGAACCCCGGCGAGTTGGGGTTCCTGAAGAGCTTTGACATCATCATCATGGTGGTCCTCGGCGGGCTTGGGTCCATCTCCGGTGCGGCGATCGCGGCGGCGATCGTGACCATCCTGCCCGAACTGCTGCGGAATCCCGAGCCGCTGCTGAAGATGTGGCCCGTGCTGGCGGGACTGGCGGCGGTGCTCCTCGTGGCGGCGGTCGTGTGCGCGATGACGGGTCGCCGCGCGCGGTCGCTCGTGGCGTGGATGTGCATCGTGCTGACGCTGCTCGGTCTGGGCTTTGGCGCGCGGGCGGCGGCGGCGGCCGGTCACAACCTGGGCGATTACCGGATGATCCTCTTCGCGCTGGCGCTGATCCTCATGATGATTCTCAGGCCGCAGGGGCTGTTCGGCGTGCGCGAGGTGTGGGACCGCTCGTTGTGGAAGGGGATCGCGGATTCGTTCCGCGCCCCGCCGAAGAAGGGAGGGACGAACAAGTGACCCCCCCCACTGACGCGGTGCTCGAAGTGCGCTCGATCTGCAAGTCCTTCGGCGGGCTGAAGGCGGTGCAGGAGTTCAATCTGACTCTGCCGAGAGGCTCGCTGCGCGGATTGATCGGGCCGAACGGAGCGGGAAAGACCACGGTGTTCAACCTGCTGACGGGTGTGTACAAGCCGGATGTCGGCTCGGTGGTGCTTGGCGGGCGGGAGATCACCGGGATGCGTCCCTTTCGCATCGCGGGCGCGGGCTTGTCGAGGACGTTCCAGAATATCCGCCTTTTCGGCGAGTTGTCGGTGCTCGACAACGTCCGCCTGGGGTGTCATGTCCGGGCGCAGCATGGGGTGTTTCGTTCGATCGTGCGCACGCCGTTTCATCGTGGGGAAGAGCGCGCGATCGAGGCGAGCGCCCGTCGGCTCCTGGGCGTGGTCGGGTTGCTCGGCCGCGCGGATGAACAGGCCAAGAACCTGCCCTACGGCGATCAGCGGCGGCTGGAGATCGCGCGGGCGCTCGCGACGGAGCCTCGGGTGCTGCTTCTGGACGAACCGGCGGCCGGGATGAACTCGCAGGAAAAGGTCGCGTTGCGGGCGTTGATCCAGAGACTGAGGAAGGAGTTTGACGCGACGATCCTGCTGATCGAGCACGACATGGGCGTGGTGATGGATATCTGCGAGCGGATCACGGTCCTGGATTATGGGAAGACGATCGCGGAGGGAACGCCGGACGAGGTCCAGTCGAACCCCGCGGTCATCGAGGCGTACCTTGGGGCGGACGCGGACGCCGGGAGTTCACATGCAGCGTCGAAGGGAGGACGCTGATGCTTGTGGTGCGCGACCTCGTGGTGAACTACGGCGCGATCCGCGCGTTGCACGGCATCAGCCTGAGGGTCGATCAGGGCCGCATCGTGACACTGGTCGGGAGCAACGGGGCGGGGAAGAGCACGACGCTCCGCGCGATTTCCGGGATCGTGCGGGCGGCGTCGGGTTCGATCGTCTACGACGGGAAGCCGATCGGCCGGATGCCGCCGCACGAGATCGTGAGACTGGGGATTGTCCAGGCGCCGGAGGGACGCGGCATCTTTGCAAACATGACGGTCGAGGAGAACCTGCTCCTGGGAGCGACGGTCCGCGATGACGCGGCGGGGGTACGCGAGGATTGGGATCGGGCGCTGGCGCTTTTTCCGAGGCTTGCCGAGCGCCTGTCGCAGAACGCGGGCACGCTGTCGGGCGGTGAGCAGCAGATGCTGGCGATCGGACGGGCGTTGATCGCGAAGCCCCGGCTGCTGCTGCTGGACGAGCCGAGCCTCGGTCTGGCGCCGCAGGTGTGCCAGACGATCTTCCGCATCATCCGCGAGATCAACGAGCGCGGGACGACCATCCTCCTGGTCGAGCAGAACGCGAACGCAGCGCTCAGGATCGCCGACTACGCGTACGTCCTGGAGGTCGGCGACATCGCGCTCGAAGGGGACGCGAAGAAACTGGCCGCGGACGACAACGTTCGGAAGGCGTACCTGGGGGTCCACTAGCGCGGACGATGGACTGTCTAGCCGTCGAGGACGGTCATGACTCCCGGGATGGGTCCGCGCTTGACGTGCCGCCCGCAGATCCATTCGAAGAGCGGCGTCGCCATGAGCGTGGTAACGATGGCCATGATGACCATGATGGAGAAGAGCGTTGGGGTGATCAGCCCCGCTTCGAGGCCGATGTTGAGGATGATGAGTTCCATGAGTCCGCGCGAGTTCATGAGCGCGCCGATGCCGAGTGATTCGCGCCACGGCTCGCCGTTGAGCCGCGCGGCGAGGGTGGTCGCGGCGAACTTGCCCACGATCGCCGCGATGAGGATGACCAGGGCGATCATCCAGAGGTGGGCGGTACTGATGAGTCCGATGCGTGTATTGAGGCCTGAATAGACGAAGAAGAGCGGAAGGAGGAAGGTGGTGACCAGCGGGCCGAGGGTGGCCTGGAGCCGTTCGTTCAGGAAACCCCTGGGCATCGCGGCGCCGAGCATGAACGCGCCGAAGACGGCGTAGATCCCGATGGCGTCCGTGAACCATGCGCCGACCATGAGGAGAATCAGGACGAATGAGAGCATCGGATTGGTGAGTTGCTTTTCCTTTGCCGCGAGGGTTTCGAGGCGGGCGAGCCATGGCCTGGCGACGATGAACAGCACAAGGGCGTACGCGATCCCGCCGCCGATGGCGGCCGCGGCGAGCGATGCCTCACCCTTGAAACTCGCCAGCACGATCGCAAGGATGCACCAGGCCGCGGCGTCGTCGGACGATCCCGCGGCGAGCGCCAGCGTGCCGAGGCTGGTGCCGGAGAGACCTCGTTCATAAATAATCCGAGCGAGCATCGGAAACGCGGTGATCGACATCGCGGCCCCCATGAAGAGCATCGCCTCGACCTTCGTCACGCCTTCGGTAAAGAGCGTCCGGTCGTGGACGTAGACGAGCGCGAGGAGGCTTCCAAGGGCGAACGGCGTGACGATCCCGGCGATCGATACGGAGAGAGCGCTCCGGAGCCGGCTTCGGATGAGTCCCACGTTGAACTCAAGCCCGACGAGGAACATGTAGAGGACCAGGCCGATCTGCGCGATGGCGTAGATGATGGAGAGAGAGGGCTTTGAAAAAAGCGAGGCGTTGAACTGGGGGAAGTACATGCCGACGAGCGACGGGCCGAGAACAACGCCGGCGATCATCTCACCCACGACTGTCGGTTGGCCGAGAAACTTCTTGGCGATCCACGCCACACCCCGGCAGGCGAGGATGATGATCGCGAGTTGGAGAAACAGGAGAATCGCGAGGTTGTAGTTCGAGGTTGGCTCGGGGAAAAACATGCGCGGGTCACTCTCATGCTCTTTGATTCGTGGAATGCCGACTTCCAAATGCTATCGGGCCGCGATGCCGCTTGGATTAGGCGGTTGGCCCGGCGCAGCCTTTGCGCTATCGTGCCTGACCTGAATAGTTATGCTTGCATTCGTGAAGATTCGACAAGGGGCCATCCTGTGTGGAGTTGCCTTGCTGCTTGTGGGCTGCGGCGGGAAACGCGGCGCGGGGTCGATGCTGTCCATTCTCGGGGTGGTGAAGCCGTATCGCGAGGTGCGTGTGCGGCTGACACTCGATGACCGCCCGATCGAAGCCGCACATGTCCGGGCCGTGGCAATTGAAACGGGGTCGATGGCGTTGCCGGTTTCGGGTGAGGTGGTCGAGGAAGCGTTGTACGCGTGGGGCGATACCGCGGCGACCGATGAGACGGGCACGGCGCTGCTGAAACTGTACGCCCACACGCCCCACCTGATTGAAGTTGCACCGCCGCCCTTCGGCGAGTTGGCGGAGCGCGGCCCCTGGTCGTGGACGATTGAGGAGGATGGTGACTCGTTGACCGCTTCCACTGAGAAGGCCCCGGAGGACGAGCGAATCCGACTGGTGGTTCTCGACAAGTGATCGTGACGGGTGGCCCGGCGCGCATTACCATGGGTGGATGAGCGTTCCACTGTGGCGGTGCTCCGCGAAGCCGAGAACGATTCGGTGTGAGGTCGCCGTGGTCGGCGGTGGAATTACGGGGGTCGGGGCGGCGCTCGCGCTGAAACGACGGGGAATCGAAGCGCTCCTGATTGAACGGGGAGAGATCGCCAGCGGCGCCAGCGGTCGAAACGCCGGCTACCTGATGCGCGGCGCGGCGGACAACTATGTGGCGGCCACCCGCGACCTCGGACGAGCATCCGCCCGACAACTGTGGAAGTGGACAGAGGACAACCTCACGATGCTGCGCAAGGAAGGGATTGAATCTCTTCCGACCTATCGGCGCGTGCCGTCGTGCCTGTTGGCGATGGACGAGAGCGAGCGAGCCGAGTTGCATGAATCGGCCGCGTTGATGCGCGAGGACGGCTTCGCCCTGGAATGGGTGGAGTCGGGTCGGGACGCGGTGTGGCGGAGCGGGGCGGCGCTGGGCGGGCTGCTGAACCCGGACGATGCGGCGTGCAATCCCTGTGACCTTCTGAAGTTTCTTGTCTCACGGCTCGACCACCCGCCGATGACGCACACGGAAGTGGCTCATGTTGAACTTGCGGACGACGGTGTGAGCCTGAAGACCGCCGAGGCGCTGATCGAAGCGAAACGGTGCCTCGTGTGCCTGAATGCCTACACGTCGCTGCTGTTCCCGGCGCTCAGCGGACTCATCCAGCCGAAACGTGGACAGATCCTTGCGGCCCGGACGGGGAGTGTTGTGTTCGACTACTCGTACTACGCGAACCACGGGTACGAATATTTTCGACAGGCGACGCCCGAGGCCGTGATCATCGGCGGCTGGCGCCGTCGGTTCGCGGAGGTGGAGGTCGGGTTCGAGGAGCGAACAACCGAGGAGGTTCAGCGCGGCCTGGAGGGGTTCGGCGAGCGATTGCTCGGCGCTCCGCTCGAGGTCACGGCGCGATGGTCGGGCACGATGGGTTTCACGCCGGACGGCCTGCCGCTGATCGGGCCGATCGATGCAGCGGGACGCGCGGCAAGCGCCGGCCCCCTGTGGGTCTGCGGCGGGTACACGGGCCATGGGATGTCGATGGCGTTCAAGGCGGCCCACGAGGCAGTGGAAGCGATGCTGACGGGAGCTGCCCCGCCCTTCCCGCTGTCGAGATTCTTGAATGAGTAGAAGGAATTACATGGAGATCGACCCGAAAAGGCGCTGCGTTGCCTTGTGGGTTTGGATGGTGTACGATCCTCGCCGCTACGGGGTGTAGCGCAGTTTGGTAGCGCGTCTCGTTCGGGACGAGAAGGTCGTAGGTTCAAATCCTATCACCCCGACTTTGATGGCTTGATGGCCTCGGCAAGTGCCGAGGCCATCGTCGTTTATGAATTGTCCGTTCGCACCGCCAGCGCCACGATGGCAGCTGATTTGGGCCACGGCAGCCGCAACGCTAGTCGCGATTGATTAGCTCTGAGGGCCAACCGATCCGGACGAGAAGCCCGTCCGGTCCGGCTATCCCGACTTCGAAGAGACCCCACTCGCGGTGGCGCAGTATCCCGCCTGGACGGATGACTAAATCATCCACGCGAGCGGCGATCTCCTCGACCTGCGGTGTGCGGATGAACACGCCGAAAGGGTTGTTCTCCGCCGGTACGCGCCAAGGGCCCTTCCCTGCTTGAGTCAGATGGACCTCACACCCCCAGCCTGACATGATGACGTATTGAACATCGCCACCCACGCGAAGAAACCCGAGTCGCTCCCAAAATGGCACGGCAGCTGGCAGGTCGTTGCTGGGCACAATCGCAAAGGCACCGACGGTTACGGGAGTAGTCACCTGAATGCTCCGTGGTTGCTGCACTGTGAGCGGCGGCCTCGCGAGCCCTTTCGAAAGTGCGACATCGCACTTCCGGGACATCACCTTCAGCAGCGATCCTTCATCAGAAGTGCCCTCAGGCCTGCAAACCGTCTTGGCACCCAGCATACCGCGAATCTCGAGCTTCCACTCCCTAACGCCCTCCAAGAAAAGTTCTATTGGTGTACTGTCACCCCGACTTATCGAGAGATCAAGCCCTTCGACGAGCACGTCGAAAGGCTTTCTCGTTACGGGGCAAAGAGTTGCGCCTTTGAGGGTGCAGTTCAAACCGACGATTTCGAGGATTCGCCGCTTCGTGGCGTACTCAGTGGCTAAGGTGCTCGCCTGTGGCGCTGTATGACGAGATTGGACCCGGATACGCGGCGTTCCGGCGGCCTGACCCCAGGATCGCGGCGGCCATTGACGCCGCGCTCGGAAACGCCGTCAGCGTGGTCAACGTGGGCGCCGGGACAGGCTCGTATGAACCGTCGGGCCGAACCGTAATCGCGGTTGAGCCGTCCGAGGTCATGATCCGGCAGCGCCCGCCGGGAGCGGCGCGTTGCATCCGGGGATCGGCGGAGGCGCTGCCCTTGGCGACTTCGTCGGTCGATGCAGCGATGTCGATCCTGAGCATCCATCACTGGAGCGACCTTGAGCGCGGCCTCAGTGAAATGGCTCGGATCGCGCGCTCGCGTGTGGTCCTCCTCACGTGGGTTCCCGACTCGCCGCCCTTCTGGCTGACCGAGGATTACTTCCCGGACATCGCGGCTCATGATCGGACGATCTTCCCCACATCCGCCGCGCTGACCGCGATGCTGGAGCGGCTGATCGGGCCGGTGCATATCTCCACGCTGCCGATCCCCCACGATTGCACTGACGGATTCCTTTGTGCGTATTGGCGCCGGCCCGACTGCTACCTCAGCGCCGCACGACGGAGCGTCATATCTTCGTTCGCGCGGATCGTCGCCGAAGCGGGCGTTGCCAGGCTTCGTTCCGATCTAATGAGCGGACGATGGATCGAGCGCAACCGTTCGATCTTGACGCTCGAGGCGATCGACGCGGGCTACCGCATCGTCTGCTGTGACGTTGTCGGCAAGAATGGTTGATCGCGCCGCCCCGGCCGTGGAGTGACCGCGGCCGCATGGATCGTGCCAATGCCCAATTAGAAACGCGGCCCGGTCCAACCGCAACTGTATAGTCTCCCGCATGACGGTTCAGGAGGTTCTCGCACAACTCAAGCCCCTCGGCGACGAGGCGCGCCGCAAGCACAACACCAAGAACGGCGCGCCCGACAACCAGTTCGGCGTGCCGCTGGGTGATATCCGCGCGGTCGCGAAGAAGATCAAGCCTGATCAGTCCCTCGCGCGGAAACTCTGGGACACCGGTAACGTCGATGCGCAACTGCTGGCCACGCTCCTCCTTCAACCGAAGTCCCTCTCCGCGGATGAACTCGACGCGATGATGCGCTCCACCACCTGCACCCAGGTCGCGGAATGGATGAACTCCTATGTCGTGGCGCAGCATCCCGAGAAAGAGGCGCTCCGCGAGAAGTGGATGAAGGACAAGGACCGCTGGGCCGCGCGCGCGGCGTGGCACCTCACCGCCAGCCTCGTGAACAAGGGCGGCGACGGCCTCGACCCGGCCGCACTGCTCGACCGCATTGAGAAGGAGATGCCGAAGGCCAAGCCCGAGGTGCAGTGGACCATGAACAACACGCTCGGCGCGATCGGCATCAAGCACGCCTCGCTC
>JAEUIV010000209.1 GCA_016795005.1 Phycisphaerae bacterium | reverse complement strand
CCGGGGGCGACGTGACATCGGCCCGGGCGATTCAATGATCCGAAGCGCGGGCCGGCTCCGCTTCCGCGTGCATGTCCCGGAGGGTCAGGTCGGGGAAGCGCGCGTACACCTCTTCGCTCGTGATCTGCGTCGCAAGAATCGTTCCCGAGTTGTCCTTGACGGTGTAGAGGGGGCCGTTGCGACCCACATAGACCTCAACCGTGTGGCGGGCGCCGGTCAGTGATCCAAGATAGGCAGGCCACTTGGCGGCGCGGGCGGCGTCGAGGGAAGCCTGGCGGGCTGATTGAAGCGCCGAGTTGGTCTGAGCGTCCGGCGAAAGCGTTCTGGCGCTGGAAGAGGCTGGCCCGATCAGCGCGGAGGCCGCCGCGAGGACACCGCCGGCGATCAGGATGGCGGCCGCACGCGCCCACGGGCCGCTGAACCGTGTCGGGATGAGTATGGTCCGCGCCATGCGACTCGTATCGGACAATCGAGTCCCCGACTGTGGCCGAGTCGGTTATTCGCGCACAATTGAGGACAATCCGGGCGGCCCTGAGCGGTTTTCGGCCAAGTCGGCTATGATCTCCCCCCTGTCCCTGGCCCCATCGTCTAGCCTGGTCTAGGACGTCACCCTTTCACGGTGAAGACTGGGGTTCGAATCCCCATGGGGTCATTGGCTCGTTTCAATCCAGTCCGCCCGGCTCAGCTGAGACTGGAGTTGGCAGGATTTGGCGAGACGTTCGACGTTTCTTCCAGCGGGTCCATGGCGGCCCGCTCCCATTGGAGGAGCGAGGTCGGCCCAAGCCAGATCTGGCGCGAAATTCTCCGCCCAGGACATGGCGATTTCCCCTTGGCCTCCCTCGTCGAGGTGTCTGTGCGCACGCGAGCATCGGGACAGTCGCCGAAGAGGCGATCGCCACGAGGCCGAGTGGGCGCAAGAAAATCAAGGCCCTCAGAACCTGCCCTCGATCCGTGCAGGCTTGCGGTTGCCCACGTTTCGAACAGCGGCCCGGTAGGCACTCTTGGGCCCGAGCCGCCGTCCACCAATCGCGTTCGTGACTTAACAAGAGGCGGCCTTGGACCGATAGGGCACCCGGAGGTCCATGCATGTGGCCCGTCCGGGGAATCGCCGAGCACGCTTACTGTCCGCGGCTGTTCTATTACATGACGGTCGAGGGGGTCTTCGTGCCCAGCGCCGATACCGAGGCTGGCGCGGGAGTCCATCGCCGCGTCGATCGCCCAAGTGCCGGGGTAGCAGAGCCGGCGGCGAAGTCGAAACGATCGAAGCCCTCCACGGTTGAGGCGCTTGAATATCACGACTGCGAACCCGAACGCCCACGCTCGGTCCGCAGCCTCGCGCTCACGAGCGAACGGCTCGGGGTGACCGCCACGCTCGATCTCGCGGAAATCGAGGGCGCTCGCGCGGTGCCGGTCGAGTACCGCAAGGGTCGGCCGAAGCGCTCGGGAATCGTCTCCGATCCGACCGACGAGATGTTCGACGAGCCGGAGCTCCTGCCTGTGCCCGAGCCGTGGCCTACCGATCGGGTGCAGATCGGCCTCCAGGTGCTCCTGCTCGAAGAAGCAGGCTACACGGTGCCCGAGGCGTATCTCTACTACGCCGCGGAGCGTTTGAGGCTGCGAGTTCAAGTGGACGAGGCGTTGCGCTCGTTCGCGCTCGCCGAACTCGAAGCCGCCAAGCGCGCCGCCGAAGGGCCACGTCCCCCGCCGCTTGTGAACGATCCGCGCTGCCCGCGATGCTCGCTCCAGCCGATCTGCCTGCCCGATGAGATCAACCACCAGCGCTTGACAGCGCTGACCGTGGAAGGAGCGCCAGCCGACGCCACGGATGAACTCACCCCGCGCAAGCTCTGGCCGCCGCGCGACGACGGCATCCATGTCGTACTCCAGCGCGAGGGGATCCGAGTCGGCGTCCGTGGACAATCGGTTCGGGTCACGGACAAGGAGGGTCGGCTGGTGCGCGACCTGCCGCTCGCCAACATCGAGTCGCTCGCGGTGCTCGGCGGGGTGCAGGTCTCGACGCAGGCGCTAACGGTCTTTGCGGAGCACGAGGTGCCGGTGGCGTTTCTCACCGCCGCGGGGCGGCTTGTCGCCATGATGGACCCGCTCGGCCCGACCAGCGCGGCGGTTCGCGCGGCGCAGGTCCGCGGACTTGACCGAAAAGAAAAAGCGCTCGAACTCGCCCGCGCTGTCACGCTCGCCAAGATCGCCAACCAGCGAACGCTCCTGATGCGGAACCACGCCGGCCTGCCCGCGCGTGCCGCGTCGGACCTCCAGGAGTGCGCCGCCGCCGCAGAGCGGGCCGCATCGATCGATGAACTCCGCGGCCACGAAGGCCACGCCGCCGCGATCTACTTCTCCCACTTCGCGGGGATGTTCAAGGAGGGAGTGCGCGAAATCGCGGAGCGCTTCGATGCCAACGGCCGGCAGCGTCGGCCGCCACCGGATCCGGTCAACGCCGTGCTCTCCTTCGGCTACTCGATGCTCACGAACGAGTGCGTCGCGGCATCACGCCTCGCTAGCCTTGAACCGACACTCGGCACGCTCCACGCCACGCGCCCCGGACGACCAGCGCTCGCGCTCGACCTAATGGAGCCGTTCCGGCCGCTCATCGCCGACTCCGTTGCCGTGTCGGCATTCAACCGCGGCGAACTGACAGAGGGGCACTTTCTTGATACCGCCGCGGGCTGCGCCCTTACCGATGCAGGCCGAAAGGGCTTCTTCTCCGCCTACGGCCGACGCATGGACACGGAAGTGACGCACCCCGTCTTCGAGTACCGCCTTTCGTATCGGCGGATGCTGATGCTGCACGCAAGACTCATCGCAGCGTGGCTCCTCGGCGAGGTGCCCACGCTCGCCTTCCTGACCACCCGCTGACTGACACGATGGTGTCAGTAACTGGCCCTTTAATAGAGAGATCGCTGCATGCGCCGCTGCTACCTTGTGTGCTACGACATCCGGGATCCCAAGCGCCTCCGCCGCGTGCACAAGTGCATGAAGGCCTACGGCGAGGGGTGGCAACTCAGCGTCTTCTACTGCACGCTCAAGGCGATCGACCGCGTGCGTCTGGAGAATGACATCCGCGCGATCATGAACATGAAGGAGGATCAGGTGCTGATCGTGGACCTTGGTTCAAACGAAGAAGCGGCCCGTGAGTCGAGCACGTTCTTGGGGGCGGGCGTGCCGGAGAGGGAGAGCGGGATGGTGGTAATATAGGTTTCCATGAGGGACGGGGCTTCAGTAACGCAACTGACTTTCGAGGAGATGTTCCTTCAGGCAACGGGCGATGCGCTGTTTCCATATCAGGAGGCGTTCGCGGATCAACTGCCCGCGCTCGTCAACGTGCCAACGGGGCTTGGCAAGACCGCGATGGCGGTGCTCGGGTGGTTGTGGCGGCGGCGATGCGCTCCCGAATCAGTGCAGCAGCAGACGCCGCGGCGGTTGGTGTATTGCCTGCCCATGCGCGTATTGGTGGAGCAGACGCGGGACAACGCGGTCAAGTGGCTCGACAAGTTGCGCGTGCTTGCGGGCAGGGCCGAGTTTGAAGAATGGGACGGGAATCAAAAGCTCTCTTCATACACGCCGGATCATGTTGATCCGGAGAAGATCGCGATTCATGTCCTCATGGGTGGGGAAGAGAAGGACGACTGGGACATCCACCCTGAGCGCGACGCGATCATCATCGGCACCCAGGACATGCTCCTGTCGCGGGCGCTGAACCGGGGGTACGCCGCGAGCCGGGCGCGGTGGCCGATGCACTTCGGTCTCCTTAATACTGACTGTCTTTGGGTCTTCGACGAGATTCAACTGATGGGCAGCGGCTTGGCCACAACCGCCCAACTGGAGGCGTTTCGCAGATCGCTCGGCGCCAAGGACGGGAACGGCTGCCGGAGCGTGTGGATGTCCGCGACGATGCGGCCGGAATGGTTGAGCACGGTCGATTTCAAGGATCGGATCGACTCGCTCCCGCAACTGAGGTTGCAGAAGGCCGACCACGACGACACTGAAGTCAAGAAGAGGTGGAACGCGAAGAAGCGTTTGGAGCGGGCGACGGCGAAGATGGATGGTGCGGGGGCGCTGGCCGACGAGATTCGCGACGCCCACAAACCTGGAACGCGGACCGTCGTGGTGGTGAACACGGTGAAGCGGGCGTGCGAGTTGTACGAGGAGATCAAGGATCATTCGTCCGCCGACTCTCCCGCTCGCCGAAAGAAAGCCAAGGCGGGCAAGAAAGGCTCGGCGGCGCTGGACCCCACCTCAGCGCCCCCCGCAGCGTTGCCGAAGATCATTCTCCTTCATGCACGATTCCGGCCGGATGATCGGAAAAAGGCTGTGGAAGCCGCCCTTGCTCCGCCCGCCGGCGCAGGCACGATTGTCGTCAGCACACAGGTCATCGAGGCGGGCGTGGACGTGAGCGCGACAACGCTGTTCACCGAACTCGCGCCGTGGGCGTCGCTGGTGCAGCGGTTCGGTCGGTGCAACCGGCGGGGCGATGAGAACGAGCAAGCGGCCGTTTATTGGATCGATCTGCCCGCGGAGGATGCGGGCGCCGAGAAGATGCGGTTCCCGTATGAACTGCCGGACCTCCGCGCGGCGGCGAAACAGTTGAAGACGTTGACGGATGTCGGCCTGGGTTCGCTCGAAGCCCTCAACGTCGAACTCCCCTTTCGGCACACCCACGTCATCCGCCGCAAGGACCTGATCGACCTCTTCGACACCACGCCTGACCTTGCCGGGAATGACATTGACATCGACCGGTACGTGCGTGGGATCGACGAGACGGACGTGCGGGTGTTCTGGCGAAAGTGGGATGGAGACGCGCCGCCGGACGATGAGCCGCCGCCCACCCGCGAAGAACTGTGCCCGGCGCCGATCGGCGATTTCAAGAAGTTTGTTGTGGAGAAGAACGTCAACGGCGAAGTCTTTCGCCGTGACTTCCTTGAAGGGAAGTGGATCGCACTGGATGCGACCCGCATCGCGCCCGGACAGGTGTACATGATCCATTCCGATGCGGGTGGATACGATACGCAGCGCGGATGGGACGCGAGTGCTCTGGCGCACGTTGAACCGCTTCCGCGTTCTGACCAGAGGGTGACCGACCCCGACGACAACGACGACGACGTTCTCTCGCGGACCAGCCGGTGGCAGACCATCGCCCAGCACACGGACGACGTTTGCCGTGAACTTGACAGCATTCTGAAGCTGGTAGCGATGAGCGACCGCGAGACGGCGGGTTTGCGAGCCGCCGCCCGTTGGCACGACTG
>JAEUIV010000039.1 GCA_016795005.1 Phycisphaerae bacterium | reverse complement strand
ACCCTTCATCGGAGCGGTCGCCGCGTTGAACTGCTGGATGAACTGTCCGGGGTTCACACCGTTTCCGCCGAGCGCGGGGCCCAGGGGAGGACCGGGGGTCGCGGCGCCGGCTGGCGCCATGACCTTGAACGATGTCACGATTTCTTTTTTCTTGGCCATGGGTGCTCCACCTCCCACCGGACCCCAGGCTCCAAGCCCAAGAGTTCCGCCCGGCCAAGGGTGGAACGAGTCGCGGTGGTTCGAACGGTTGAATCTTCAGTTGTCCCTCGAACCTGACCGAGGGGGGAGATAGTGTACTGACTCGTCGGCGGGCGTCAACTCATCCGAACAGAATCCGTCCCCGCATCACGCAGCCCTGGCTCGTTCGTGCGAACGGTCAATCAACGCTCGGCATGCGTCGAGCAGTTTGTGCTTGTCGATGGGCTTGCTCACGTAGTCGTCGCAGCCCGCGGCGAGGCACTTTTCGCGGTCGCCGCTCATCGCGTGGGCGGTCAGGGCGATGATCGGTGTAACGGACCCGATTCGCCGCAACCACCGTGCGGCTGAGTACCCATCCATCTCGGGCATCTGCATGTCCATCAGGATCAAATCGAACGCGGCGGGTTGGACAGGCTCTTTCATCCCGCTTCCGGGTCGCGTCAGAGTTTCGACTGCGAGCCGTCCGTTTGAAGCCAAGGTGACCTCCGCTCCCGCCTTTTCCAGGTGGTGAGCGATGAGCCGTTGATTGTCCACGCCGTCTTCCACCAAAAGGATCCTGGAGCCGGCAAGGAGCCGCCTCTGGCGCCGCGAGGCGTCGGCTTCTTTGTTTGACGAAGAGTCGGTGCGAAGGCGTGCCGTGATTTCGTCGGGCGGAAGCATCGCAACGCCCGCGAGCGACCCGACGGCGATCGTCACGCCGAACGTGCTTCCGCGTCCCGGGTCACTGCGGACGTCGATCGCACCGCCCAGCAGCGCCGCGAGTCGCTCGCAGATGCGAAGTCCCAGCCCGGTGCCGCCGAACTTGCGGGTCGTGGATGAATCGGCCTGCTCGAACGCCCGGAAGACTCGCGAGCATTGCTCGGGAGTCATGCCGATGCCCGTGTCGGTGACCTCGAACCTCACGGCCGGTCCGCTTGGCGCGTTCGGTTCACAGGACATCGAGATGGTCACGCCGCCCGAATCGGTGAACTTGATCGCGTTGCCGACGAGGTTGATAAGGATCTGCTTGAGACGGGTCGGATCGCTGGTGATCCGCTCCGGGATCGGCGTCTGGTGGACGACCTTCAGGAAAACGTTCTTGTCCGAGGCCCGGACCGACATCAGCGACCGGACCTCTTCCAGGGCGCTGACCGGCGAGAAGTCGATCCGTTCCACCGTCATCTTGTCGGCCTCGATCTTTGACAGGTCAAGAATGTCGTTGATGATCGTCAACAGCCCCTCGCCGTGTTTCTTGATGGTCGAGACGGCTTCTTTCCGTTTTTCTGGGGAGTTGGTGAACGCGCTGTCTGCCTCGAGCAGGTCCGCAAAGCCGAGGATCGCGGTCATCGGTGTGCGGATCTCGTGGCTCATGTTCGCCAGGAACTCACTCTTTGAACGATTGGCGTTCTCGGCGTCGGTCTTCGCCTGGAGCAGGTCCGCCTCGACTTGCTTCTTGGCCGTGATGTCGCGGAAAAAGGCGCTGTAATGGACCTTGTCCTCAAGGTGGATCGGGGTGAGCGCCATCTCGACGGTGAATGTCGATCCGTCCCGGCGTCGGGCCGGCAGTTCGACCCGCCGCCCGACGGTTCCGAGTTCCTGTCCCGTCGGCCAGTGTTCAACGAGCGTAACCCCGGCGTCGGCCGATTCGGCCGAACCGATCAGCGCGCTGATCGGCAGACCGATCGCTTCGTCCTTCGACCATCCGAAGATGGTCTCGGCCTGCGAGTTCCAATCCGTGATGCGCCACCATTCGTCCATCGCGATCACGCCGTCGAGCGCCGTGTCGATAATCGCTCGGATGCGCGACTCGCTCGCGGCGAGACGCTCCTGGGCCGCGAGCCGCCCGACCGCGACGCCGAGGTACGCGGCAAGCGTGGTGGAGGCGGCGACTCGGCTGGCGTCGATCCCGCCCCGCTCACTTGAATACAGCACGAGTTTCCCCGCCACCCCCCGCTCGGTCATCACCGGGATGAACGCGAGCGACCGGATGCCCTCGTGACGCAGCACCTCGCGGAACCGCTCGATCGCGGGGTCCGTCGATGCGTCATGGACCAGGATGATGTTCGCGTCGCGCGCGTGGCGTCGCCATGGGCAGTGTCCATCGACAGCGTTTCGATAGGTCTCGGACACGCCCCTCCATCCGACGAAGCGGCACATGCCGTCGTCGCCGAAAAGAAGCACCGCCGAGCGGCTAATCCCCAACGACTGGTGGAGGGCATCATTGACAAGGCGAGCCGCCTGAGAAACGGTTGAGGCGGAAGCAAGGCTGGTCGCCAGCCCCAGCGCCAGCGATTGCTGGACCTCGGCCTCGTGCCGCTCGGTGACATCAATCGCCCCTCCGACGTAACCAAGAAACCGGTGCGAACCGCTGAGGCGGGGGATCCCCCGGCTCAGAACCCAGCGGTATTCGCCATCCGCGCGGCGGAGCCGAAACTCCTTTTCGAACGGTCGCCGTGACGCGAACGCCTGCTTGAACTCGAGCTCAACATGGGGACGGTCCTCGTCGTGGATCGACGACCAGACGGAGCCAACCTCCTCGTCCAGAGTTCGCGCGGTGAACTCCAGCCAACTCCGGCTGAAGAAAATGGGCGTCCGGTCTCGATCGACCATCCAGAGCATGACCGGCGCGGCCGAGGAAATCTGCAGAAAAAGAGATTCGCTCTCGATGAGCGACTGCACCGCCACCCGCCTCCGCCTCTGGATCATCAGGATGAGGGTTCCAAGCACCACGCCCGAGGCCACGATCAATCCGGCGCCCCAAATGAGCACACGGTCCATCGCCGCAAGGCGCGAGAGGTACTCGGCCGCCGTGATGTCAACCCCGACGACGCACTCCAGGGAGCCGTCTGCCCGATGGACCGGCGCAAAGGCGGAGATAAACGTTCCCCATTGATCGGTGGAGGGGGTCTGTGAAACGGTTGTCCGGCCCGTCTGCAGGGCTTCCAGCATCGCGGCGTCCGGTTCCGTGTACAACTCGTTCAGGGCTGATTGATCGATGACGCCGTCGCCGTCCGCGTCCACGGGGTCCGCGGCATCCACGACGAACCTCGGCCCCTCCGGGCTGTTGCGGATCGTATAGACGTACTTGAGATGGCCCGAACTGTTCAGCAGCCGCCGGAGCGGTTCGACCACCTCCATGTATTCAGGGTTGTTCAACTGGGACGGATGCCGCAGCGCGTGATGCCGATCCGCGTCGATCAGGTCGGCGGCGATGGACGCCAGGTTGCACAGTTCCTCGTCAACCGTCGCGCGAAGAATGCCCTTGGCAAGGTCGTGCGTGGCGATCAGGCACGCGGCCGAGACGAGCACGAAGACCGTCCCCGCGGCGATCGCCTGCACCCAGGGAGACCACCCGGACAAACTTCGTTGCCTGGCCTCCAGCCGCAAGGAATCGCCTTCCATCTCGGATACTCCAGTCGTCTTGGATTCCCCCGGCCTCGCAGCGGGATACTGCCGCATCGGGGGGCCTGCACGGAGGACCCGGAAAGCCACGCCGCAGCGGTGCCTATCGGCCATCGTCCGGCGACGCTTCCCTGGGTTTCGCACCCCGGCCGCCCGATTTGCAGCAGGCGGCGCGAGATGGCCGATAACCCACGCATGCTCCGCTCGGGTGATGGAATCATTCTGTCGGTCTTCGGGCTGCTGGCGATCGGCGTCGTGATGGTCAACTCGGCCGATCTCACCATCGACCCGAGCCAGGCGGTCACCTTCCAGTCGATCGCCCTGTCTCGCGCCACGCTCTACATGGCGGTGGCGGTCGCGGCGATGCTATTGGTCGGACGCATGCCGATCGCTCGGATCGCCGCGTCGGAGCGGTTCTTCGCGACGATCCCATGGCTCTTCCCGGTGCTCATCGGCGTCCTGCTGCTTTCGTATCTCCCCGGAATCGGGCACGAAGTGAACGGCGCCCGCCGCTGGATCCGAATCCCCGGGATTCCCGGCAACGGCTTCACGATGCAACCGAGCGAGATCGCCAAGTGGGGGATCATCCTGGTGCTTGCGTGGCATTGCGTCCGCCGCGCGGGCGTGATGCATCGATTCGATTCCGGCCTGTTGCCCGGCCTCGCCATGATCGGCGTCATCGCAGCGCTGGTCTCCCACCAGGACCTCGGCACGGGAGTGCTGATCGGACTCTCGGGGTGCCTGCTTCTCGTGGCGGCGGGGGGGCGTCTGGTCCAACTGCTGGCGTTCGTTCCGCTCGGGTTGATCGGGTTCATCATCGCGGTCCGCGCCGAGCCGTACCGCATGCGACGGATTGATACGTTTCTCAATCCATACCTCGACCCCGAAGGCGCGGGTTACCACATGATCCAATCCCTGGTCGCGGTGGCGAACGGGAAGGGATTCGGGCGCGGGCTTGGGTTCGGCTTGCAGAAGTTCGGGTACTTGCCCGAAGACCGCACCGATTTCCTCTTCGCCGTGATCTGCGAGGAACTCGGCCTCGCGGGGGCGGCCCTCGTCATCGCGCTGTACGTGTACCTCTTGTGGTCGATCGTCTCGATCGTCCGCCGCGAAACAAGTCCTCTCCTCAAACTGGTCGGTCTCGGCATCGGGGCGACCCTTGGTTTGCAGGCGCTCATCAACCTCGCCGTTGTCACGGGACTGGCTCCCACGAAAGGGATCGCGCTCCCCCTGTTGAGTTACGGCGGAACGGGATGGATCCTCACCGCGGCGTCGCTCGGCGTCCTGGTCGCCATGGACCGGGCGCAGTCGCTCGCCCACCCGGCTGCACCCGCTGAGAGGAGCGACCCGATCGAAACCGGCGCGGATGCCGGGGACATGTCTCACCAGGCCCTCGCGCGAACGGGATGAACTCAACCGAGACCGAGCCAGCCGAGAGCCGTTCGAGGACCATCATCTTCGCCGGCGGTGGAACCGGCGGGCATCTCTATCCCGCCCTGGCGATCGCCGAGCACCTCCGCGAGACCGAGCCGAGCGTCCGATGCCTGTTCCTGTGCTCTCCCCGTCCCATTGATTCGAGGATTCTGTCCGAGGAGTCGGCGGAGTTTGTCGTGATCCCGGCACAGCCGCTGGGCATGCATCCAATGCGACTTCTTCGATTTGCGATCGGCTGGCGCCGCGCCGTCAGGTCGGCTCGTGAAGTGCTTTCGCGTGAAGCGAAGCGTTGCGTGGTCCAGGTGGTCGCGATGGGAGGTTTCGTCGCGGGGCCTGTGGTTCACGCCGCACGCGCCGAACGACTCCCGGTCATCCTCGTCAATCTTGATGCCGTCCCCGGCAAGGCCAATCGCTGGATCGCACGCCGTTCGGAGCGAGTCCTGGATGCCGCGTCCTCGGGCGCCTGGCCGAAGGCCCTTGCCATCCGCCCGATCGTCCGCCGATCCGCGATCGCCAGCATGTCGAAGGAAGAATGTCGCGTGGCGCTCGGCCTCGCCCCCGAGATGCCGACGCTCTTCATCACCGGCGGAAGCCAGGGGGCGCGCACGCTCAACGACCTGATGGCGTTGCTGGCCCGCGATCACGCTCCGATTTTTCAGGGTTGGCAGGTGTACCACCAGACCGGTCCGGATGCGGACGAGGCGATGCAGCGTTCGTATGACGAGGCGGGAATCCCTGCCCGTGCGGTCGCCTTCTGCCGAACGATGAACCTGGCTTGGGGTGCCGCGGACCTCGCCATCGCCCGGTGCGGTGCCGGGGCGGTCGCCGAGGTCTGGGCAAACTCGGTCCCAACCATCTTCCTCCCTTACCCATTCCACCGAGATCAGCATCAACGGCGGAACGCGCAACCGCTTGCCAATGCTGGAGGTGCGCTGATCTTCAGGGATTGGGTCGACGCCCGTCGAACCGCATCCGACCTGCAGGCGGATCTCTCCCGCTTGCTCTCGGACGTAAACGCCCGAACCGAGATGCATGCGAGCCTTCAACGCCTCGGACCCGCGGACGGGGCGTCCGAGGTGGCCCGGATCCTGCTCGGGAAAAGCACTCAATCACGCGGAAAATAACGGTCATTCCCCACGCGCGGGCGAATTCTGAATGTAGACTTTGTGCATGGCATCTTCCACGGCTGAGCCTCCCCCCGGTCAATGGAATGCGACGTGCATCGTGGTCACGACCTCCCGGCTCGATGCTCCCGCCGCCGCGTCCGTCGAGCAACTCGTCGCGTCGCTTGATCGACGCGGATTGACCGTTGTCCGCAGCGGCGACGCCTTTGACGCAATGGCTTCGCTCGTCGAGCACGAGCGGCTCCGCCGAGCCGGAAGAAAGCCCGAACCGCTGGTCATGGTGCTTGTGGACCCATCGCACCAGCCCAACGCGGCCGACTTGTTCAATTCGACGATGCGCTACGGCCCCTCGACGGCATTCTGGGAGTTTCAGTCCGGGCCTTCGCATCGACTGACCGCGTATCGCCCGCCTCCCGCCGCCGCGCCGCCTCCGGCGCTGAGCATCGCTCCGCCGCCGACGCCGATCGTCGCGCGCGGCGTTTCGACGCCGCGGGCCTCGGAGCGGCAGCCGCTCCGCCTCACGCACGAGGCGGAAGTCGAGGCGCTGCCCCTGCGGATGGTCGGGTCGCGCGAAGAGGAAGAGCCAGGCGCGCCGGGGGCGGCGCTGGTGACGGATGAAGAGTTGTCGATGCTCCTTGGCGAGGGCAATGACGAGGGTTGGTCGGGGGGAGCGCGTGCATGAGCACGAATCCGTCGGCTCAGCGCGCGACATCAGTGGGTGCGGAATCAACGATGGCGGTTCGTGCGACCGATCCTCTGTTCACCATCATCGTCTTCGGACGGGCGGAGATCGCCGCGCGATTGCGTGCCGACGCCCGCCACCGCGTCGTGCTCGTCGAGTCGGCCTTTGACACGCTTGGAGAACTCGGGTTCGCCGAGCCGGCGCAACACCCGCCCGTCCTGATGCTGGAGACGACCGATTTGCTCCCCCAGGAGGTCGAATCGCTCTCGGCTGCGGCGCAGCGCATCGAACCCGCGGTGCGGATCGTCGGCGTTGGAAGCCCGCTGCGCATCGACGGAGTGGATGCCTGGGTCGATCCGAACGGCACCGCCGCGGAATGGCGCAGCGCGATGCTCGGCGCCGACGCCGAGCGTCCACGTCTCGCCGCTGAAACCGCCCCGCCAGCGGGCACGGCCGATGATTCGCCGGAACGTTGGGATCAGGATGGCGCCCCCCTGAACGCCCTGCTGACCGGGCGCGACGTTCTCGGTTCGATCCTGGCGCGAGTTCGGCGCGCGTTCGCTCCTCACGAGATCCGGCTGCAGCCGATCACCAACGGGGGGGCCGATGGGTCGGATGCCGAATCATCGGCAAGCGAGGCGCGCGTGCCCATCCAGCACCGAGGGCGAACGCTCGGATGGCTCATCGGGCCGGCGATGATCCGGGAGCAACTCGTGCCCGCCGCACGGTGGCTGGCGCTCTGGCTCGCGGTGCAGGAGCAGCACACGTCGCTCAAGACCGCCGCGCTGACCGATGCGCTGACGGGCGCCTGGAACCGCCGCTACTTCGACCGCTTCATGGAGAGTATCCTTGCCCGCGCCAAGCGCAAGCGCAACGATGTCACCCTCCTCCTCTTCGACATCGACGACTTCAAGTCCTACAACGACCGTTACGGCCACGCCGCGGGGGACGAAATCCTTCGCGAAGTCGTCCGCCTCCTGGGCAGCGTCATCCGTCCCACCGACCGCGTCTGCCGCATCGGCGGAGACGAGTTCGCAGTCGTCTTCGACGCCCCCGACGGCCCACGCGACCCCGCCAGCCGACACCCCGCCCTCATCGTCGAAGTCGCCCGACGGTTCCAGGCTCAGATCCAGTCGCACCGCTTCCCCAAACTCGGCAACGAGGCCGCCGGAGGCCTCACCATCTCCGCCGGGCTTGCCACGTTCCCGTGGGATGCGAGCGATGCGCAAGGACTGACCGACATCGCCGATCGCCACCTGCTCGAATCGAAAAAACAGGGGAAAAACCGCCTCACGCTCGGTCCCTCGGGAGTCTGATCGGCCGGCATGTCGGAAGAGACGATGGTGTCCCGCGCGTGCAGGCTCACTCGTCATGAGCCGCGGCTCATGAAAAGCAAAGTCGCCCGATCCAAACGTCGCACCGGAAGCCCGTTCCCGAGGCTGGCCCCGTTGAACCAGCCTCCCGTTGTGTTCTCACTCGCCACCCCGGATCACAACCTCGCGCACCGGCCACGCGACCACCAGCCGGCCCGCCGCATCCAGCCCCACTCGCTTCCCGTCCGCCAGAATCTCCGCACCCCTCAAGTCTTCCAGCGCGACCTCCACGCCGCCGGGGGGAGCATCCAGATCACCCGCGAGCGAAACAACGCGCGCCCCGTCACGCATGAAGAATGAGATCCCCACCACGCCGAAGTGAGTCGGCAGTCCCCCGGCGGCCGCGCCGCCCACCGCCTCCATCCACTCCCGGGTGATCCCCATGCCCACCACCAGCGCCCCATCGCTTACGCGCTCATGCACAAACATCGTCCGCAGCAACTTCACAAAGTCCGACCCGACCCATGTGTGCGGCAGGTCCCCTATGAAACCCGGTGTGCGATACCCGTTCCGCACCACCTCCGCCCACGCATTCCAACCCGCCGGGCGTTGATCCCTGAAGAAAAAGTCCATCATCCGGTGCGTCACGTCGCGCCGCCCCAGAAACAGGAACGTCGTCGTGTTCCGGATCTCATAAGGCGTGTAGTCCTTCCACTCCAGCCGTCCTGCCGCACGATCATCGAACCACTTCGCATATCGCTCAAAGGTGTTCTTCAACTGCGGCTCGGGGATCCTTCCCCACTCCCCGATCGGAAACACTCCGATCGAAGTCGAGGTCGCATCGAAATCACCCAACTCGACGCATCCGGGGATGTAATCGATCCCCTTGATCGCCATCGCCAGTCGCATCGAGTCGTAGAGGCACGTTCTCATCGACGTGGCGGCCGCTGCGGCCCGCGCCCCCAGCGCGTCATCGCCCACGCGCTCGCCGATGTACGCCGCATCCTCAAGCCCGCGCAGCGCCCAGAAGTCATCCCAATAGGAGTGCATCGCCTTCGCCGAGTACCCCTCATGGCTGATCGACTCGGGCATCAGCCCGTACTTCGCCCGCTCAAGCCCCTCGCCGTGCGTGTACGAGTCCGTCATACGCTGAGCGCGCAGCGATTCGATGTAGTCCACCGCCCGCGCCACGCGCTCGGCATGCGACCGCACGAACGCGTCGTCACGCATGAACCGGTCGTACTCCGCTACCGCGTAGATGAACTCGCCATGACTGTCATGCTCCGGCACGGGGTCCGGCCCACGCTCATCCGCGCAGCAGGGAATCTTGCCGTTTTCATACTGAAACGGAGCAAACCAATCAATAAACGCGCGAACCTCCTCCGGGTGCCCCGAATACAGCAACGCCGTCGAAGTCAACGCCCCATCCCGGATCCACGTCCGGTCATACGACCGGGAACCGGGCTGGATCGCCGCACCATCGCGGTTGATCAGGATGTACGCGACCTGCGAGCGGAAGGTGTCGGCGTAACGCCGCGCGGAGTCCGGCAACGCGAAGGAAACGCGGTCGACAACGCCGCGCCACTGCGCTTCCGCCTCATCGAGCCGCTCGGACACTGGAGCAGGAGAATGAAGCGGAGCGTCACCACGACTCGGATCAGACAGGCCGGCAACCCACGTCACCTCCGCCGAAGCACCGGCCTCCAGATCGAACGTAAAGCGCGCCGCCGCGGACGCCAGCCCGCCGCTGTCCGTTGCGCTCGAACCCGACGGGATCAAGCCGCTCCGCAACATCCGGACAACGTCGCCCGAGTCGAACGCCGCCGCCCCCTCTTCAACCTCGCTCGGCGTCCGTCCAAAGAAAACACGCCACCGAGGCGTCGCAAAGCCCCGTCCGGTCTTGACTTGCTCGATCGGCGAGACACCGCCCACCATGTTGAGTTCGTGCGTCGGTGGCAGCACCTGCAACGGACGCAACGCCAGGAACAACTCCACCCGCTTGCGCCCGCTCCCATCGTTGTGCACTCGATAGGTCGCGCTCACGTCCGCCCCTCCCGCGGGCCCATCGGCAAACGCCGTGATCTCAAGTCGTATGTCCCCGGCGCGCCACGTCACGCTCGGAATCGGCAGCGCTCCAGCCGCGAGCGAGTGGGTGATCTCCGCATCCGCCCACGTCCACAGGCGGTCGTCGAACCACAGGAACGGCTCAATCGTCGGCCCGCCCTTGCCAAGTTCAAGCGCCCCGTCCTCGCTGATCAACGCCTCCGCCTCGTCCCACGGCACGCCGATCACCGTCCAGTAGTTCTGCTCACCCAGGAACGAACGCGGATACCAGCCCCGAGGCGAATCCGCCGCCACCGCGCGCAGAAACGCATTCGGATTTTCCGAGAACGACACGTCGCGTACCCGGATTGACCGGATTGTCATGCCCGCCGTCACGTTCTCGCCGCCGACCCGGATCGCCGTGGCCTCGCACTCCGGCATGCGCACGTGAGCCGGGCCATGAAACGTCTGAAACCTCTGCGTCACCGTGTGCCACGAGCCGTCGGCGTCGCGCCGATTCACGCGGAAAGGTTGCGGGATGACTCCGGCCCAGTCGATCGACACCCCGCCAATATCACGAGCGCCGCCGAAGTCCAGCTCGATCCAAGGCTCGCCATCGTCCGACTTGGAGCTCCACGATATCCCGCCATCCCGCGGCAGCACCCCCGGCGGCTCATGCCCCTCCGCGGACGACGAAACCCGGATCGTCACCGGCCCATCCTCCGAATCCGCCGCAATCTCTTCCACTCTCAAGGAATCAATCCACACCGACCCTCTCCCGCCCGACCCCGCCGTCACCGCCAACTCGATCGCCCGAATCTTCTTCAGCCCCTTCTCCGCTCCACCCGGCCCCCATGCGAATGAAAACTGCCTCTTCTTCAGCGTCAGCGCTCGCCACTCGCGCGGAAACTCGAACGCTCGCTTGTTCACCCACCAGACATTGTCCCCCGTCTCGTCGATCAACTTGAACTCGAAGTTGTTCGACGCGCACTCCCCGCGCACTTCGAAAGTGATCCTCCAGTTCGCGGGCAGGTCGATCTCCACATCCCGCCGAAACACCGCGAACCCGGACCCGCGCTGAAAATCAAAGTCCAGGCGCAGCGATCCGCCCGATCTCTCCGCCTCATCCGACTCATGCATCACGCTCGAACGAACCCCGTCCGAACCCGCCGCGGCCCACGCCGACACATCTTCAAACTCGTCCGCAAACAGCGGCCCGCCCCTCGCCGAGAGAGCGAACGAAAACGAGAGAACGACGCCGAGGATGCGTGGCAGCATGGATGCCCTCAGTGGTTGATCATGTCCCAGGCGGCTAATGTAATCGCTTTCATCCCCGAGGCAATCGCCGATCACCTCTCCAAGAACCGAAGTTCCTTCCAGTCATGGCCAATACCACAACGCCGTTCCCCGATCGCTTCGTCTGGGGCGCCGCCTCCTCCGCCTACCAGGTCGAAGGCGCCGCGCACGTTGACGGCCGCGCTGATTCCGTCTGGGACGCCTACTGCCAAGTCCCCGGCACCATCTTCGAGAACCACACCGGCGAGACCGCCTGCGATCACTACCACCGATTCAAGGAAGACGTCGAGATCATGCGACGAATCGGCCTCCGCGCCTATCGCTTCTCAATCTCCTGGCCTCGAGTGCTCCCAGGAGGAGTGGGGGAGGTCAATGAAAAGGGACTCGCCTTCTACGATCGCCTGGTCGATGCCCTCCTCGAATCGGACATCGCCCCATGGCTCACCCTCTTCCACTGGGACTATCCGCTCGCGCTGCACACGCGCGGCGGATGGCTGAACCGCGAATCCGCTGACTGGTTCGCGGACTACACCCGCATCATCGTCGATCGCCTGAGCGACCGCGTCGCACACTGGATGACTCTGAACGAACCACAGTGCTTCATCGGAGGAGGTCCATCCAACCTTCCCCTCGCCCCGGGCCACCGCGCCACCCTCGCCGAGCAACTTCAGATGTGGCACCACGCCGCCATCGCCCACGGCCGCGCGTGCCAGGTCATCCGGGAACGCGCCAAACTCAAACCATCCATCGGCTACGCGCCGGTGGGCGTCTCGCCCATCCCCGCCGACAATCAGCCCGCTTCCATCGAGGCCGCGCGCCGCGCCGCAACCTCCGTCACGCACCCGAATCTCTGGAACAACACCTGGTTCAACGACCCCATCCTCCTCGGCCGCTACCCGGAGGACGGCCTCCGCGTCTACGGCGCCGACGCGCCCCGCATCCAGCAGGGCGACATGGAAATCATCCAGCAAAAGCAGGACTTCCTCGGCCTCAACATCTACCACGGCCTCCCCACGCGCATGAACCACGCCGGACAACCGGAAGAAGCGCCGCGCCCCCCCGGCTACCCGCGCACCGCGTTCAACTGGCCCGTCGATCCCGAATCGCTCTACTGGGGCCCGCGCTTCATGCACGAGCGATACAAAACGCCCATCTACATCACCGAGAACGGTCTCTCCAACACCGACTCCGTTTCGCTCGACGGAAAGGTCCACGATCCGCAGCGCATCGACTTCCTCCGCCGATACCTGCGCGAACTCCGCCGCGCCATCGCCGACGGCGCCGACATCCGTGGTTACTTCCAATGGTCCATCATGGACAACTTCGAGTGGCTCGACGGATACAAGCAGCGCTTCGGCCTCGTTCACATCGACTACACCACGCAAAAACGCACGCCCAAGGACTCCGCCTGGTGGTACGCACACATCATCGAGTCAAACGGCGCGGCCCTCGAAGACGACCCATTCCAACGCTCGGGATGAACGAGCCGCCGAACGATTCCACGGGGAAGAGCCGCCCGAACGCTACCCTCTCCACACGCTGCTCTCGCGGATCACCAACTTCGTCGGCAGCGTCAGGTGCGTCGGCGCCGCGTTCGGTTCCTTCACCCGCCTGACAAGCAGCCGCACCGCCGCGGCGCCGATCTCCGCCGCCGGAACCCGTACCGAGGAAAGCCGCGGCCGAACAAGCGACGCAAGCCGCGAATCGTCGCACCCGATCAGCCGCAACTCGCCGGGGATCGACACACCCGCGTCCTGGCACGCCTGCATCACGCCGTAGGCGATCTCATCGTTTCCCGCCAGCACGCCGAAGCATGAACGCCCCGTCCCGCGTGACGCAAGCCGCTCCGTCGCCCACTTCAGCCCCCACTCCGCCGTGTACGTACCGAACGACAGCTGCTCCGCGCGCACCCGATGCCCGCGCTCCGCCAACGCCGCCGTAAACGCCGCCGCGCGGCTCGCCGTGTCAAAGTTCTCGCGCGGACCGCCGACAAACAAACATTCCGCGGGACCGACGCTCTCAAGAAGGTGATGCACCGCCTCGCGCGTCCCGACCGCGTTGTCCACAACAACAGAATCAAAACGCTGTCCCTGCGTCTCCGCGTCGAGCACGACCACCGGAACCTTGCTCCGCGCTGCTTCAGGCAGGATCCGCGCATCAGGCTCCGTAATCATCACCGCCAGGCCGTCGATCAATCCGAACGCCAGCGTGCTCTCCGCGTGCCCGCCGTCACCGATCCGCGCCTCGGAACTCACCAGCAGGTGATACCCCGATGCCCGCGCCTCGCTGTCCGCCCCGCGCAGCAACTCGGAATAGAACTCGCCGAAAATGTCCGGCAGCGCGATCCCCAGCACGCCCGTCTTCCGCGTCGACAGACCCTTCGCCAGGATGTTCGGCCGATACTCGAGTTCGTCGATCGCCGCCTGCACCCGCTTCGCCGTCGCGGAAGCCACAAGCCCCGGGTTGTTCAGCACCCGGCTCACCGTCGCCGTTGAAACCGAGGCCGCGCTCGCGACATCCTCGATCGAGACCGCGCGGGGCTGGGAAGATGGGAGCCGTCTGGAGGACATATCCCCGATTGTGCAGTCAGAACGCCCGATACGCCAATGGATACCATCCCATTCTATGCCAATGAAACCGATTTCCTGCTTACGATTCGCCCTGTTTGCCCCGCTTGCCGTCGCCGGGGCATGCGCCCGGCCGCTCCCCGCCATCACCTCCCACCAGGCCGCCGAGCGCCCGCCCTTCCGTTTCGCCCAGGACGACGAACGGCTTCTCGACGACATCCAGCACGGCTGCTTCAACTTCTTCTGGAACGCCTGCGACCCCGTCACCGGAATGGTCTACGACCGCACAAGCAAACCGGTCATCAGCGTCGCCGGAGTCGGATTTCAACTCTCCGCAATCCCCATCGGCGTTGAGCGCGGCTGGATCACGCGCGATCAGGGCAACGAGCGCGCCACACGAATCCTCCGCGCCCTGCTCGACCAGCCAGACAACCGGAAGTTCGGACACTTCTATCACTATCTCGAACCCGGCACCGCCGCGCCGTCGCACGCCGGATACGAGCGCATCGTCAGCACCATCGACTCCGCCATCCTCATGGCCGGCGCGATCACCGCGGGTGAGTACTTCGGAGGCGACGCACGCGATCTCGCCGAACGCATGTTCACCCAAGCGGATTGGAAAGCCATGGTCCCGCCCGACCGCGACGTGAAGAACCCGTCCGAGCGCGGCTGCATCAGTCTCGGCTGGAAACCCGCGGACCCCGACCTCCCGACGGGGCCGGGATCGCTCCTCCCGTACTACTGGGTGGATAGCGGGGACGAGCACCGACTGGTCAACTTCCTCGCCGTCTGCGCGCCGATGGAACGACACCGCCTGCCGCCCGAGATGTACTACCGACTCCGACGAGCGCTCGGGTCCGACGAGGGAAATGAGCCATTCGTCTGGTTCCCTTGGTCCGGCGCACTCTTCACCGCCTTCTTCGCGCATGCCTGGATCGATTACGCGCACCTCCACGAGGACAACCCGGCGGACTTCAACCAACACTGTCGCCCGCCCGTCGATTGGTGGGAGAACTCACGCCGAATCGTCGCCATGCACCGCCGCAAGGCCGTTCAGAATCCCAAGGGACTCCCAACCCTTGGCGAGAACGCCTGGGGCCTCTCCGCCTGCGACAATCGCGATGGCTACCTCGTCCCCGGACTTTTGCCCAAACGAATCGAAATGCCGGGATGCACGCCGGAGTTCGATTTCAGCGCCGTCCAGCCGGAAGACAACTACGGCGATGGCACCATCGCGCCCTACGCCGCGGGAAGCGCCATCATCTTCGAGCCGCACGCATCGCTCGCCGCGCTCCATCACTATCGAACGATCGACCTGCCTCCACTCTGGAACGACCCGGCTTCGGGAGGTTTCGGTTTTCAGGACGCCTTCAACGCCGGCACAAGGTGGGTCGCCCCGGATTGCGTCGCCATCGACCAGGGACCGCTCATCCTCTTGATCGAAAACGCCCGCACGGGAAAAGTCTGGAAGTGGTTCTCAAATTCACAAAATGTCAAGGCAGGAAAGGAACGACTCCGCCTCCGTTAGGGGATTACCCGGCTAGACCGGAGGAATATTGGCCCACAACCGCTGATTTTCCTTGACCGAGGCCCCGGTTCGATGCATCTTGAAAGCGGTTACACCAACTGAGTTTTGGGCGTTGATAAGTTTGACCGCGTGTCCGATGCCGCAATCAATGCCCGTGACAAAGGGAATAACAGGGAGATGATGGACATGAAGAGTTTTATTCTCGCCACGACCTTCGTGATGGCCGCCGCCGGTTCGGCATTCGCCACCTACGACAGCGTCAAGATCAATGAGCGAATCTTCAACGATCGCCCGGACAGCAACCTCGTCGTCACCAACAACTACCCGGCCTCGATCCGCTTCCAGGAAGACGGATTCGGACCCGGCGGTTTCGCCAATCGCCACACCGCCTACCTCTCCGAGGACGGCGGAGCCAACAACGCCGACTTCGACTACGGCGATGCCTTCGACATCTCCGTCACCGTCAACCACCTCCTTTCCACCAACGTCGCCGTTGAAGCGGGAATCCACAGCGACCTCTTCGGCCTCGGATTCTTCGGACAACTTCCCAACGGCGAAGTCGTCTCCTTCGGCTCCGTCCTCCCCTTCTTCTCCTTCGGCGTCCAGCCCTTCGGCTCGTCCATCGACCTCCGAATCATCCACGATCCGGGTGACGGCGACGGCGTCAACCCGCTCCCCGGCGGCGGCACCCCCTCGTACATCACCTACGGCTACAACCTCGGCAGCGGCTGGCAGTACAGCCCGCAAATCCCGATGACCGGACTCGAAGGCGGAATCCCCTCCGCGTTCCCCTTCTTCATCGGCTTCGGCGTCCAGCACAACGGCGCCACCGAGACCGCCGCCTTCGCCGACACGATGTTCACGAACATCCGCGTCAACAAGGTTCCGGCCCCCGGAGCCGTGGCCCTCGTCGGCCTCGCCGGACTCGTCGGCATCCGCCGTCGTCGATAAGACGCCCCGGATTGGTATCCCCTGATCTCACCACAAACCCCGGCTCCCATGCCGGGGTTTTTCGTTGACCCCGCGCCGGCCCTCCACCAGGATCGAAAATCAATCCGTCGATCGGTTGACTTGCGCCCGCCGACGGTCCATACTCATGTAAGCGGTTTCAGGCACGCTTTTCACCCGGCGCTCACCACGGCACACACGAACGCCGATCATCACCCGCATGGGAGCCAGCATGCTCTCGAATCCCTTCGGCCGATTCGACGCTTCAGGATCGACCTTCTCAATTACCGACCACCGCACGCCCATGCCGTGGACCAACGTCGTCTGCAACGGCCGCTACGGCTTTGTCGTCTCGCAGAACGGCGGAGGCTTCTCCTGGCTCGACAACAGCCAGCTCAACGTCCTCACGCGATGGGACATGGACATGGCGCGCGACGACCGCGGCCGGTTCCTCTACCTCGCGGATCTTGATTCGAATCTCGTCTGGTCGCTCAGCCCAGCGCCCTGCTGGACCCGTTACTCCAGCTACCGCTGCGACCATCGCCCAGGCTCCACCACCTTCGCCACCGAGGCCCACGGCGTCCGCGCCGAGTGGACACTCGCCGTACCGCCCGGCGAAACACTCGAGGTCTGGCACGTCACCCTCACCAACACCACCGACAAGCCGCGTCGCCTCCGCATCGCATCCTTCTTCGAGTGGTGCTGCGGCGTCGCCCCCGACGTCAAGCGAGAGTTCCACCGACTCTTCATCACCGTGAGCCACGACCCGAAGCGCCGCGCCATCGTCGCCACCAAGAACATGTGGGACCTCCCGCGCGGCAGCGAAAAGGAAAACTGGAACAAGGGCTGGCCCTACGCCGCCGCGCACGCCTTCATCGCACCCGCCTTGAAACGAGACCTCGCCATCGGCGACAAGTCGCGCTTCCTCGGGCGCTACGGTGAACAACGCTCACCCGCCGCCATGACCGGCGAACCGATCACCGCCGGCTTCGGACGCTTCGGCGATGCCGCCGCCTCGCTCGGCGGAGACTTTGACCTCGCCCCGGGCGCCTCCATCGAACTGGGGTTCCTGATCGCCATCGACGAAACGCAGCCCGCCCTCCTCAAGACGCTTGATCGTTACCGCACCATCGAAAACGTCCGCGCCGCCGTCAACGCCGCCCGCGAAGACTGGAACGGCCGGCTCGCTGCAACTTCAATCGACACCGGCGCCGCCGATTTCGACGCCATGAACAACACCTGGCTTCCCTATCAGGCCATCAGCGCCCGCATCTGGGGACGCACCGGCTACTACCAGCAGTCCGGCGCTTACGGCTTCCGCGACCAACTCCAGGACAGCCAGGTCTGGCTCCCCATCGACCCCGACCGCACCCGGAAGCAGATCAACCTGCACGCCGCCCACCAGTTCGCCGACGGCAGCGTCTACCACTGGTGGCACCCGCTCGCGGAGTTCGGCCCGCGCACCGCGTGCAGCGACGACTACCTCTGGCTCCCCTTCGTTGTCTGCTCCTACATCCGGGAGACCGGCGACCTCACGATTCTTCAGGACCGCGCTCGCTTCGTTGACGACAAGGCCGACGCAACGCTCCTCAATCATTGCCTCCGCTCCTTCCGCCGTTCCTTCCAGCGCACCAGCCCGCGAGGCCTCCCGCTCATCGGCTCCTGCGATTGGAACGACGGCCTCTCCGCCATGGGGACCGACGAAAAGGGCGAGTCAACCTGGCTCGCGTTCTTCCTCATCAGCCTGCTCGCGGACTTCGCCCGTGTTCTACGCCTCACGGGCGATGACCGACTGGCCGCCGACTTTGACGAGCGCCGCGCCGCGCTCATCAAGGTCGTCAACGATCTCGCATGGGATGGCCAGTGGTTCCGCCGCGCGACAAAGGACAACGGACAGTGGATCGGCGCCGCCTCGAACACCAGCGGCCGAATCTATCTCAACGCCCAGACCTGGCCAATCATCGCGGACGCGACAGACCCCGCACGCGCCGCCACCGCGTGGAACTCCGTCAAGCAGCACCTCCTCCAGGAGATGGGACCGCTCCTCCTCGAACCCGCGTACACCGAGCCGGACGGCGAGATCGGCTACATCACGCGCTACTGCCCCGGATCGCGCGAAAACGGCGGCGTGTACATGCACGCCGCGACCTGGGCGCTCATGGCCGCATGCAAAATCAAGGACGCCCAGAGCGTCGGAAAAATCTGGAAGTCCATCTCGCCGCCCCTCCGCGCCCACGACGCCGAACGCTACCGCGCCGAGCCGTACGTCACTCCCGGAAACATCGACGGCCCACTCTCCGATACCCCGGGGAAAGCCGGATGGACCTGGTACACAGGCTCCGCCGCATGGCTCAACCGCGTCAGCCTCGAGTGGATCCTCGGCCTCCGCCCGACATGGGAAGGCTTGCTCATCGACCCGTGCCCGTTCCCCGAACTTGGCAGGGTCGATGTCACCCGGACATGGAGAGGCCGACGCATCCGCCTACGATTCGACGCCGTAGAACATTCCAGGTGCGGAGGCGGCCTGCCCACCCTCACCGTCAACGGACAGACGCGGGCCAACTCGACGATCACCACCGATGACGCCCCACCCGGCGGAATCATCAACGCCGAACTGAACTGGGCCGCCCCGCGCATCACCGCGGCGGCCCCGATCGTCGCCAAGGCCGCACAGGAGATCTCACGATGAACCGCACACCCCAGCCGCGATCCGCCGCCTTCACGCTCATCGAACTCCTCGTCGTCGTCGCCATCATCGCCATCCTCATCGGCATCCTCCTCCCCGCGCTCGGACGCGCGCGCGAGTCCTCCTACGACATCAAGTGCAAGAGCAACCTCCGACAGATCGGCATCGCCATCCAGTCCTACTGGAACGACCAGAAGGACCCGACGTTCCTCCCCATCGTCCGAAAGGTCGGACCGATCGGCATCTCCGAGCGCTGGCGCGCCATGAAACTCCTCGGACCGCAACTCGACGACAACAAGGAAGTCTTCCAGTGCCCCTCCGCCGCCGGAGCCACCAGCGTCCTCGAAAACGTGGACGAAAACGGGGCGCTGATCTTCAACGGCTCCCCGCAGCGAATCTTCCCCTGCAAGGACCTGAATGATGACCTCATCTTCACGCGAGAACAGGACTACGTGAACGAATACTGGTTCAACGATGAGGAAGAGGCCGGCATCAACAGCCCCACCGGCAACGGGACCTCGCTGGGAACCGTCGGAGTCTCCGGCCGAAAACTTCGAAACGTCCTCAAGCCCTCCGAAGTGCTCATGGCGCTCGACGCCATCGACTGGATCCCGCGACACAGCGGCAACAAGAACAACACCGAACGACTCATCAGCGCCTTCGAGCGCAGCGGCCGATGCAACGGCGTCCTCGGAGACCTCAGCGTGCGCGATTTCACCTCGGTCCAACTCGAAGGACGTGACCGCTTCTTCTCCGAGCCGGGATTCGGCAACTGGGGCAACGACTACGGCGGCCGACTCCCCGGCACCGACCCCGACAACATCCCCACCAACTGATCCGCCGCCGATCACGCACGGATTGAATCGTCATGGAGATGGACAAGAAAACAATCAGTTGGATCATCTTCGCCGTGCTCGCGCTCGTCGCGGCCGTGCTCGCCGTCAGGGCGATGACCGGCGGTGCAAAGAGCGAAATCCAGGACCTCGCCGCATCCGTCACCATACGCTACGAAGACACGGGCGACGAAACACAGATGAATCGCGGCATCTTTGAACGCGCGCTCCTCGCACGCCTGCACCAGTCCGCCCCGATCGACGCCTCCATCGGACTCACCAACCCGAAGACGGGAAAGCCCACCGGATTCCCCAAGGACAGGGAACTCTGGAACGCCGCAATCGAAGACCTGAAGCGCACCGCCGCCGAACTGAAAAAGAAATAGCCCGCCGCACGCGATCCCCGGCCGTATTTCGTCCGGCGCCGACGGATCGTGAACGCCCGCTTCCGATCGCCACTCAACCATCCCGTCGGGTACGGTGTAGCCGCGTGCCACTCACCCCCGCCATCACCCGCCGCGCCGCCCTCACCACGCTTAGCGCCGCCGCCGTCGGCTACGCATTCCTCGGCCCGCGACCGCAACGCCAGCGATCCGACGGCCGCATCGTCCTCGACTACTGGGAAAAGTGGACCGGGCACGAAGGCGAAGCCATGCTCCGCGTCGTCAACGACTTCAACAAGTCGCAGGATCGACTCTGGGTCCGTTACTTCGCCATGGGCGGCATCGACCAGAAAGCAATGATCGCCATCGCCGGCGGCAACCCGCCCGACATCATCGGCATGGGAAACTTCAGCATCCCCGCCTACGCCGAGTGCAACGCGCTCCTCCCACTCGATGAACTCGCCTCGGAGGCGGGCATCAGGAAAGATGACTACGCCCGCGCCGTCTGGCCCATGCTCACCCACCGCGGAAAACTCTGGGGAATCGTCAACACCTGCGGCTCGCTCGCCCTCTTCTACAACAAGACGCTCTTCCAGCAGGCGGGCATCGACCCCGAACGCCCGCCGCGCACCATCGACGAACTCGACGAATACTCCGCGCGGCTCACCAGGGAGAACGGACGCGACCTCGCGCAGGTCGGCTTCCTCCACATGGAGCCGGACTGGTGGACCTGGCACTGGGGCTACTACTTCGGAGGCTCGCTCTACGACGAAACCGCCGACCGCGCCCTCGCTGATTCCGAACAGACCATCCGCGCGTACCGCTGGGCGCAGTCTTATCCCGAACGCCTCGGCGTCGACCGGATGCTCCGCTTCCAGTCGGGATTCGGCTACTACGGCACACCCGAAAACCCATTCCTTGCCGGAAAGGTCGCCATGACCAACCAGGGACCATGGCTCGCCAACATGATCAGGCAGTACCGCCCCGACATGGACTACGCCGTCGCGCCCTTCCCCGTTGATTCAGCCATCGAAGACCCCGACGCCCCCATCGGCCTCCTCGACAGCGATGTCCTCGTGATCCCGCGCGGGGCGCGCCATCCGCGCGAGTCCATGGAGTTCATCGCCTACACCCAGCGTCCCGAGATCGTCGAATACCTCAGCGCCGTTCACTGCAAGAACTCGCCGCTCGCCCGCTCATCCGACCGCTTTGTCAAGAACCATCCCAACCGCTACGTCTCGGTCCACGCCGCCATCGCCGACAGTCCGCGAGCCTTCCTCTTCCCCCGCACCCGGACCTGGGAGCATTACGTCGCCGAGTTCAACGCCGCCATGGCACGCATGTGGACCCTCCGCGAAAAGGCCGACATCGCTCTCGCCTCCGTCCAGCGCGCCGCGCAGGCGGAACTCGACGAGGCCGCCGACCGTCGCCGCCGCCGCGAAGCGGCAGGGGGGCTGGCATGAGCAGCCGCGTCGCCGACCGCGCATCCCTACTCACCGGACTCCTCTGGATCAGCCCGTGGCTCCTCGGCTTCATCCTCTTCATGGCTCTCCCCATCGCCATGAGCCTCTACTACAGCCTCACGGATTTCCCGCTCCTCGAACCGCCCCTCTACATCGGACTCGAAAACTACGCCGGCCTCCTCCGCGACTCGGTCTTTCACAAGGCGCTCCTCAACACCGCCGTCTTCTGCATCCTCTTCATCCCCGCCGCCTCCGTCCTCTCGCTCCTCATCGCCGCCGCGCTCAATCAGAAACTCAAGGGCCTCTGGGTCTACCGCACCGCCGTCTTCATCCCGTCGCTCGTCCCCATCGTCGCCGCCGCCATGATCTGGCTCTGGCTCTTCAACGCCGACCAGGGTCTCATCAACATCGCGCTCCGCGCCGTCGGCATCGAAGGACCAAACTGGCTCGGCGACCGGAACTGGGCGCTCCCCGCACTCGTCCTCATGAGCCTCTGGAACATCGGCCAGCCCGTCGTCATCTACCTCGCCGCCCTCCAGGACGTCCCCAACTCCCTCTACGAAGCCGCATCCATCGACGGCATGGGCCCGATCCGACGACTCATCCACGTCACCATGCCCATGATCTCACCCGTCATCCTCTTCAACGTCATCATCATGACGATCAACACGCTCCAGGTCTTCGCCGTCCCATACATCATGACCGAGGGAGGACCGGACCGCGCCACCTACCTCTTCACCCACTACCTCTACGACAACGCATTTGTCTTCCGAAAAATGGGGTACGCCTGCGCCATCGCGTGGGTCCAGTTCGTCGTCATCCTCGCGCTCACCGGCGTGATGTTCGCCGCAAGCAGGAAACTCGTTCACTACCGCGTTGCATGAACACGAACGCTCCGAACCCCGGCAACGCCTCCCCGCACGCCCCCAGCGAGCGCGGAAGACATGACGCCGCACCTTCGAAGCCGCGCGCCCGGGCACTCCGCGTCGCGATGTACCTCTTCCTCGCCGCCGCGACCCTCATCTACGCGGCCCCGCTCATCTGGATGTTCAGCACATCCATCAAGCCCGAGTCCCAGGCCATCAGCCGCGAACTCACGCTCCTCCCCGATCCCGCCTCGTCAACGCTCACGCACGCCGCAGAAAACTACACCGCCGTCTGGACCGATCCGTCGATCGACTTCCCCCTCTACCTCCGCAACAGCCTGATCGTCGCCATCCTCGCCGTCACGGGAATGACCCTGTCCACCGCGGTCGTCGCCTACGGCTTCTCTCGAATCCGATGGCGAGGCCGCGCCTTCTTCTTCGCCCTCGTCATCGGGACGATGATGATCCCCTTCCCCGTCCTCATGTCGCCCCTCTACGTCATGTTCGCCAAGGCGGGACTCATCGGAACCCTCGTCCCGCTCTGGCTCCCCGCATGGTTCGGCGGCGCATTCCACGGCGGCTTCAACATCTTCCTCTTGCGCCAGTTCTTCCTCTCGCTCCCGCGCGAACTCGACGAGGCCGCCAGGATCGACGGCTGCGGACACCTCCGCACCTTCCTCTTCATCATCCTCCCCCTCTCGAAGCCCGCCCTCGCCGTCGTCGCGCTCTTCTACTTCACCTACATCTGGAACGATTTCCTCGCGCCGCTCATCTTCCTCACCGACCGCGAACACTTCACCCTCGCCCTCGGACTCCAGCTGTACCAATCCAAGGCCGGCAACACGCCATGGAACCTCCTCATGGCCGCCAGCACCATGGTCATCGCCCCCGTCCTCCTCCTCTTCTTCCTCACTCAGCGCACCTTCGTCCAGGGAGCCGCGGGCGAAGGGTTGAAAGAGTGAACCACGCCTCCGATGAGCGCCGCGAATCCCGTGGTGCTTCCCCGATGCGCGTACACCTACCGACCCCCAAACATTGCCGCCCCATCGCGTCGGCGCCACCCCGCGACACCACAATCAAACAAAAGTCATCACAATGACGCGGCCGAGTCTTGACCCGACCACATTCCGGGCGCACGATGTAAACGGTTTCGACCGATGAATTCGACGACCCATCCCTCACAGGGGCCAGGGCAGGAAAACACCATGCATCCGAACCGCCTCGCCTTCGCAACATCGCTGCTCATCCTCTCCGCCGCTGGAAGCGCAAGCGCTCAGGTCGCCGCGCTCCCGAACCCGGGCTTCGAGATACCGCTGTCAACTTCATCCATTGGAATGCAGACCGCTCGAAACTGGCGAGAACTTTCCCCGGCCTTCGTCCGCCGACGATTCATGGGCGACACCTTCGGCACCACGCCGCTCATCCGCACGGGCGTCGCCTCGGTCGAGGTCATCGAAGGCGGACCGATGTTCGCCTTCGCCGGAATCGATACCGACAACTTCAACTCCGGCACGCTCATGTTCGACATGCCCATCTACTCCTACAACTGCGGCCCGGTGACATGGAGCATGTGGTTCGCCGTCCCCGCTGATTCCCCCTTCCTCTACAAGCGCATCGGACAGAAGTGGGAGTTCAAGCGGTCCAACCTCTCCGTCTTCGAGTCGATGGAAACCCTCCCCTTCGGCCCCGAATACAACGGCGGAACCGGACACACCAACGGCCAGTTCGTCCAGCAGACCACCACCATCACCCAGGCCGATTTCGAGTGGCGGTACAACTTCTACAACGACACGCTCCCCTACGACGGCGTCGGCGAACCATGGCCCGACCCGCCGATCATGGCCAACCTCGTACACACCGTCTTCGGCACGGTCCCGAACGGAATGGTCGAAACCGGACGAGTGTTCTTCGACGATGTCGTTTACAGCCAGCACCTCGACGCCCTGGGCGACACCATCGAAGTCTGGGACGACCTCTTCACAAAGGCCAACCTCTCCCTCGGCACCGGCATCGCCGAGCCGGCCATCCCCGTCTTCATGAACGGCGTCCAGCGAGGCTACCCCTGCCTCGCGGGCAACGACAACTTCAAGGTTGTCGAGTTCTTTGACGAAGCGGGAACCACCGGATTCTTCCCCCTCACCTGGTCCGACATCGTCTCCAACGGCTACCTCCGACCGCTCGTCCAGTTCGACGACGGAACCAGCGGCATCGGCGCCTCCGTCATCACCGGCCCCTCCTACAAGGCAACGGGACAGCCGCTCAAACTCATCCCCGCCTACTCGCGCGCCGACATCACCGCGGGAGTCACCGGCATCGGCCGAGACCTCACACAGATGCCGCCCGTCCCCGGAACACCCACGCGCACCAACAACTTCAAGGTCAAGGGCACCGGGAACTACGGCCCCGCAACCCTCATCAGCACACGTGACTACGGAGCCGATCCCGCCATCGGCAACACCGCCTGCACGCTCACCTACACCTGGACCGCCACCTCAAACATCACCCTTGATTCCACCGCCACCGGCCGGGGATTCGATGCCTTCCGACTCATCACCATCTCCTCGATGCTCGCAAACCTCGGCCTCGGGCAGTACGACTCCCGCTACATCGCCGTCGAAAGCCCCACGGGCGTCGTGAAGACCCTCGCCATCGACGAGTCGCCTCGAGGCGTCCACCTCTTCAGCACGCCGCAACCGACCGCCGTCGGCCGCTCCTTCTGGCTCTACCAGGACAACGGCGCAACCTTCAATCAAGGAAGCCCGACCATCGAAGTCAGGCTCACCTCCCTCACCGGAGCCCCCGGAACACTGGGAGTCAACGCCTTCCTCGATTCATCAACCAATCCGAACGACGACTCGCTCACCGCCTGGCTCGAATGGACCGGCGCGCCCGCCACCATCAACGCCGGCACCGTCATCACCGCAACCTTCACCATCCGCGCGCTCGAAGCGACCGACCTGGGCGACGCGAACCACGACGGCGTCCGCAACTGCGACGACGCCGCCATCCTGGTTGCCCTCTGCGGCCAGACCGAGGCCGACGCCAACTTCAACGCCTACGCCGACATGAACCGCGACGGAACAATCAACGCCGCCGACGAGGCCCTCCTCGAAGCCATCACCGGCCCCTGCCCGGGCCAGTGCAACTCCGCCCCGCCGCCCTGCCCCGGCGACGCCGACGGCAACGGCTCCGTCAACTTCGCCGATATCACCAATGTCCTCGCAAACTTCGGCGCAAACTACGGCATGAGCACCGGCCCGGGCGATGCCGACCACAACGGACTCGTCAACTTCGCCGATATCACCGCCGTACTCGCGAACTTCGGCATCCCCTGCCCCACCTGATCCGAATCCGGGTGGATCAAGCAACTCGGAAGGGCGCTCCGGTCTCTCGGAGCGCCCTTTTCATGCGCCAGGATTCAACGTGGACGCTGCCGAGACGACCCGGCTCGAACCACGGCACGCGCCGCAGCACCGACCGCTCGCGCACCCGGCGCCCTCTCCATGACCCCTCAGCACCTTCGACCCGACAACCGGCGCGAACCGCGCCTGGAAAAACCGCAGGTGCTTCGGCTCGTGCGTGAACTTCAGCCCGACGACGTGGTCGGCGTGCCGCGCCAGTTCAATGACCGATTCCGCCGTCACGTCCATGTGCGCCTGCGTGTAGACCCGCCGGGGGATCGTCAGCCGGACCAGTTCCAGCCGCGGATACAGGTTCGCCCCCGTTGCATGGTCACGCCCCGCTGAAACCGCTCCCCGCTCCATCGCGCGCACCCCCGATTCGACATACAGCGCCGCCGCCAGCGCCTGCGCCGGAAACTGCTCCCGAGGAACGTGCGGCAGCATCTTCGCCGCGTTCAGGAACACCCCGTGACCGCCGATCGGCCGCACGATCGGCACCCCCGCCTTGATGAGCAGACGGCCGAGGTACTCCACCTGCCCGATCCGCGCACGGATGTGATCCTGCTGGACCGATTCCTCGATCCCGATCGCCATCGCCTCCATGTCGCGCCCCGCAAGGCCGCCGTACGTATGAAGCCCCTCGAAAACCACCACCAGGTTCCGAGCCTCCTCCGCCAGCGCGTCATCGTTCAGGCACAGGAACCCGCCGATGTTGACCAGGCAGTCCTTTTTCCCCGAGTTCGTGCAACCGTCGCTGAGCGAGCACACCTCCAGCAGGATGTCGCCGATCGAGCGCTCGGACTGCCCCGCCTCGCGCTGCTGGATGAAGTACGCATTCTCCACCGCGCGCGTCGCGTCAAGCATGATCCGAATGCCGTGCCGATCGCAGAATGCACGCACCGCGCGCAGGTTCTCCAGGCTGATCGGCTGACCGCCGGCCATGTTCACGTTGCATTGCACGCACACATACGGAATCCGCGCCGCTCCCGCCTCCTTCACCACGCGCTCCAACTTGAAAAGGTCGATGTTCCCCTTGAAGGGCGACTCGTCGTCCGGGTCATGCGCCCGGTCGCCGATCACGTCCACGAACCGCCCCCCCGCGAGCTCCTGGTGCGCCTTCGTCGTCGTGAAGTACATGTTCCCCGGAACCGTGTCGCCCGGCTTGATGAGCAGACGGCTCAGGATGTGCTCCGCGCCCCGTCCCTGGTGAGTCGGGATCACGTTCCGATACCCGTAGTGACGACGCACCGCCTCCTCAAGGTGAAAATAGTTCTCGGAGCCGGCGTACGCCTCGTCTCCCATCATCATCGACGCCCATTGCCGGTCGCTCATCGCGCTCGTCCCGGAATCGGTCAGCAGGTCGATGTACACCGCCCGGCTCGGCACCAGGAACGTGTTGAAGCCCGCCGCCTCGATCGCCTCCTCACGCTCGGCACGCGACATCATCCGCAGCGGCTCAACCATCTTGATCTTGTACGGCTCGGCCCAGGAACGACGGCTCATCGGGGGTGTCCTTTCTCGAACATAGGGGAGTACCGGAGGAAGATATCCAGTATAGCCCGCCGGGGGAGGAACGTCCGCCTTGACAAGGCTTCGATCCGTGGCAATATAGGAGTTGTTGATACAGAACTCCAATACTCCCGGGACCCGGAGCACGCCCATGCCGCTCACCCCCCCGACGACCGCCGCCCGACGCATCGCGATCGCCGCCCCGATCCTCATCGTCGGCGTCGCCGCCGCCGCCATCTTCAACATGACCCTCCGGGACTTTCACCTCCCGGGAACACAGGTCGGCGACATCACCCCGGGAACCATCCAGCCCTCCACCAACTGCGCCGTCTGCCACGCAAACTACGACCCCGACAGCGAACCGGGCTTCGCCTGGAAAGGCAGCCTCATGGCACAGGCGGGCCGTGACCCGCTCTTCTACGCCCAGATGACCACCGCGAACCAGGACGTCGCGAACGCGGGGTACTTCTGCCTCCGATGCCACGTCCCGAACTCCTTCGTCACCGGGCACGCCTACCAGCCCGACGGCTCAACCCTGGACAGCCTCGATCTCGACGGCGTCAACTGCCACTTCTGCCACAGCATGGTCGATCCCGTCTACTCCGACGCCACCAGCCCCCCCGAAGACCTCGACATCCTCGCCGCCATGAGCGAAGTCCCGATGCACTACGGCAACTCGATGTTCGTCCTCGACCCCACCGGCACACGCCGGGGTCCGCGAGCGGACCATGAAGCCGTCCACCCCGTCATCCCGTCCCCCTTCTTCAGATCCGGGGACATGTGCGGCACATGCCACGACGTCGGAAACGTCGCCACCACGCGCCAGCCCGACGGAACCTACCGCTACAACGCCCTCGACCAGCCGCCGCCCTCCGACGACCTCGCCCACATGTTCCCACTCGAACGAACCTACACCGAATGGAAGCTCAGCGACTTCGCCAACGGCGGCGTGGACATGGGCGGAAGATTCGGCGGCGACGGCCCGACCGTCGTCAGCACCTGCCAGGATTGCCACATGCCGGTCGTGACCGGCAGAGCCTGCTTCTTCGGCCCGGAACGCCACGACATGAAGCGACACGATTTCGCCGGAGCCTCGGCCCAGGTGCTCGACATCATCGCCGAGTTCACAAGAGACGATCCAAACGTGGATCAGGCCGCCATCGCCGCCGGAAAGGCCAAGGCCGTCTCGATGCTCGAACGCGCCGCGACGCTTCAGGCGACAACCCACGGCACCAGCCTCCGCGTCCGCGTCATCAACGAATCGGGACACAAACTTCCCACCGGACACATCGAAGGACGCCGCGTCTGGGTCAACGTCCGCTACTTCAACAAGCGCGGCGGACTCATCCACGAACACGGGCACTACGACCACGACGAGGCCGAACTCGATGAAACCTCCACAACCATCTTCGAGATGCACGTCGGACTCAGCGAAGCCGCCGCCGCCGCCACGGGACTCCCGCCCGGCCCGACCGGACGCATGGCCCTCGCCGACACCATCGTCAAGGACAACCGCATCCCGCCGCGCGGATGGAGCAATGTCCTCTACGAACTGGGAGGCGCCCCCGCCGTCGGAGCCAACTACCCGGACGGCCAGTACTGGGCCGACATCGACTACCCGATCCCCGCCTCCGCCGTCCGCGCGGAAATCCGTCTCTACTACCAGAACACCCCGCGCCATTACATCGAGATGCTCCGCGACAACAACCACACCGACCACTGGGGACAGACGTTGCACGGCCTCTGGACCAGCACGGGCCGCGGCGCGCCGATCCTCATGGCGCAAATCGAAGCCCCGATCATCCGCCCGCCGCTCTCGCCGGGACTCGCCCGCGCGGAGGTCTGGTCGGACATCGTGGACATCCTCCGCGATTTCGGCCGTTGCGCGCCGCCGGGGGACGCGCGTGACTACACCCAGGACGGCGTGCTCGACTTCGCCGATCTCACCGCCGCCCTCGCCGAACTCGGCCGCGAGTGACCCTTACTTCTTGGGCTTGAACATGCGGAACAGCCTCGTCAACGGGTCGTAGAACTCATCAACCACGCGCTCCTTCAGCGGGATGATCGCGTTGTCGGTGATCGTGATGTGCTCGGGGCACACCTTGGTGCAGCACTTGGTGATGTTGCAGTACCCGATGCCCCCCTCGTGCTTCATCTGGCCCAGTCGGTCCTCGGTGTCGAGCGGGTGCATCTCCAGCGCCGCCGTGTACACGAAATGTCTCGGCCCCGCGAACTCCGGGTGCTTGTGGTGGTCACGCAGAACGTGGCACACATCCTGGCACAGGAAGCACTCGATGCACTTGCGGAACTCCTGCACACGATCAACGTCCTTCTGCTGCATCCGCCACGTGCCGTCGGGCGCATCGGGCTTCCGGGGCTTGAAGGGCTTGATCGACTTCTTCACGCGGTAGTTCCACGAAACATCCGTCACGAGGTCGCGGATCAGGGGGAACGACTTCAGCGGCTCGATCGTCACGGGCTGGCTCGTGTCGATCATGTCCATCCGCGTCATGCACATCAGCCGCGGCTGGCCGTTGATCTCCGCCGAGCACGACCCGCACTTGCCCGCCTTGCAGTTCCATCGGCACGCCAGGTCCGGCGCCGACTCCGACTGGATCTGGTGAACGCAGTCGAGCACGACCATCCCCTCACCGGCTTCCGTGGTGTACTCCCGGAACTCGGTCGAGGTCTTGTCGCCGCGCGAAATACGGAAAGTGACTGGGGGCATCTGGGGCTTACTCCTTGACGGTCGGCGGTTCGTCGGTTTCCTGTCCGAACCAGAGCCAGTACCCGTCGGGATCGCGTACCTCGAACTCTTTCATCTGGTAGATCGTGACCCGCAGGTCCGACACGGCGACGCCGCGCGACTTGAACTCGTCGCGCAACGCGACCAGGTCATCGGAGTTGAAATAGAAAATCTGGTAGTCCTTGCTCTTGGCCGGAACGTCCCGTTCGACCTCGGAGCGGGGCGGGGCGTTGAACATGATCGCCACACCGTTCCGCTCAAGCTCGGCCCACACCGGCGGATTCCCGAACAGCCCGCAGCAGTTGAAGCCGAGTTTCTCGACGTAGAACCGGATCGTCCGGGGCAGGTCCGTGACGGCGAGCATCGGGCGCAGGTTGGTGAGGGAAGCGATGGTCACTTCGCCTGCTCCTCGATGATCTTCTTCAGGTCATCCCGGATCGGTGTCAGAGGCTGGCGCACCACGCGCATCTCGGCGCCTCCGTTCACCGGCCGGGTGATGATGTTGAACTTCGAGCACTCCTCGCTCTTGTTCGGATAGTCCTCGCGGAACTGCGCGCCGCGGCTCTCCGGCCGGTCGAGCGCCGAGCGCGTGACCGCTTCCGCGACGCAGAGAAGATTCGCCAGGTCGATCGCGGTGTGCCAGCCGGGGTTGTACTCGCGGTTGCCGGGGACGCCGACATTCGCGGCGCGGGCCTTGAGTTTCTGGATGTCCTCCAGCGCGCGAGCCATCTCGTTCTCGGTTCGCACGATGCCGACGTTGGCCTGCATCGTTTCCTGCAGATCGTGCTGGATCAGGTACGGGTTCTCCCCCCGCGCGCCCTTCTCGAAAGGAGCAAGCGCTCGGCGGGCCGCCTCGTCCACCTGCTCGTCGCTCACGCGCGACGCCGGATTCGCCTTCGCATATTTCGCGGCGTGCTCGCCGGCGATCTTGCCGAACACCACGAGGTCCGAGAGCGAGTTCCCGCCGAGACGGTTCGCGCCGTGCAACCCCGCCGCAACTTCGCCCGCGGCGAACAGCCCCGGCACGGTGCTCATCTGCGTCTCGCCGTCCACGCGCACGCCGCCCATCGCGTAGTGCGTCGTCGGGCCGACCTCCATCGGCACCTTCGTGATGTCAACGTTCGCCAGTTGCATGAACTGGTGGTACATGCTCGGGAGTTTCTTCTTGATGTGCGCCTCGGCGTTCGGGATCTTCTCCTTGATCCACGCGATGTCGAGGAACACGCCGCCGTGCGGCGAGCCGCGGCCGGCCTTCACTTCGCGGTTGATGCACCGCGCCACGTGGTCGCGCGTCAGGAGCTCCGGGGGTCGGTTGGCGTTCTTGTCGCCGGTCACGTAGCGCCAGCCCTCTTCCTCGTCCTTTGCGGTCTGGTTCTTGTAGTTGTCCGGGATGTCGTCGAACATGAAACGATGGCCGTCCTTGTTCCGAAGGACGCCCCCCTCGCCGCGCACCCCCTCGGTCACGAGGATCCCCTTCACGCTCGGCGGCCAGACCATTCCGGTCGGGTGGAACTGCACGAACTCCATGTCGAGCAGGTCGGCGCCGGCGCGATACGCGAGCGCCTGCCCGTCGCCCGTGTATTCCCACGAGTTGCTCGTCACCGCGAACGCGCGGCCGATGCCGCCGGTGGCCAGCACGATCGCCTTCCCCTTCCACACACGGAACCGCCCCAACTCGCGGTCGTAGCCGAACACCCCCGTGACGCGCGACCCAGGCCCGCTCTCCTGGAGAAGGGTGTGCGCGGTCATCTCCATGAAGACCTCGATCCCCTGGTGGATGCCGTGGTCCTGGAGCGTACGGATCATCTCGAGGCCCGTGCGGTCGCCGACGTGCGCCAGACGCGGGTAGCGATGGCCGCCGAAGTTTCTCTGGAGAATCCGCCCGTCTTTGGTGCGGTCGAAGACGGCCCCCCACGCTTCAAGTTCCTTCACGCGATCGGGGGCCTGCTGGGCGTGAAGTTCCGCCATGCGCCAGTTGTTCAGGTATTGCCCGCCGCGCATCGTGTCGGCGAAGTGGACTTTCCAACCGTCGCGGTCGTCCACGTTCGCCATCGCGGCGGCCATGCCGCCTTCGGCCATGACCGTGTGGGCCTTGCCGAGCAGCGACTTGCAGATGAGGGCGACCGAGCATCCGGCGGCGGAAGCCTCGATCGCGGCCCGGAGGCCGGCCCCGCCCGCGCCGATGACGATGACATCATGTTCGTACGTTTGATATTGCATGAGAGTTCAGATGATGCGGAGATCGGTGATGACGCCCATCGAGCACAGCCGCACGTACACATCCGTGAACCCGACCCAGAAGAGGCTGAGCCATGCCCAGAGCATGTGCCGGCGGTTGAGGGCCGAGACGCACCCGTAGGCCGACTGCCTCGCGGCGGAGCAGGAGGAGATGCAGTCGTGCTTCCCGCCGATGAGGTGGCGGAGCGAGTGGCAGCCGAAGGTGTAGGCGCCGAGGAGGATGGGGTTCACGGTCAGGACCAGCGTGCCCACGCCGATGCCGAATGTCTTGCCGCCGTCGGGTGTGGTCCAGATGTAGGAGATCACGGCGTCGTAGGAGAGAAGGACGATGAAGAGCGCGGCGATGTAGAAGAAGTAACGGTGGACGTTCTGGAGGATGAGCGGGAACTTGTGCTCGCCGCGGTAGTTCTTGCCGCGGAAGCCCGGCTCGCCGACGGCGCAGTTGAACGGGTCGCCCCAGAACGCCTTGTAGTACGCGCCCCGGTAGTAGTAGCAGGTGAACCGGAATCCGCCGGGGGCCCAGAGGATGAGGAACGCGGGAGAGAACGGGATGAACGACGGCCACGGGAGCCAGTCGGGCTTGGGGCCGAAGAGCGCGTGCGGCGAGGTGCCGAAGATCTCCGGGGAATAGAAGGGAGAGAGATAGTTCGCGCCGCCGCCGGCGAACCAGTAGTGGTTCGCCTGGAACGCCGCCCATGTTGAATAGACGATGAAGGCCGAGAAACCGAGGAACACCAAGAGCGGCTGAACCCACCATGCATCCTGACGCCGGGTTTCGCCGAGCGCCCGGATCTGCGGCAGGGGCAACGATGACTGCGTCACAGGGTTTCTCCTACTTGATCTGCGTGCCGATGAGCGGGTGGAGAATAGCACATCGGCGGTCATCGCCGATTGTCTGGATTCGCCGGAGAAAGCGGGCGAAAGGCTGGGTTACGGGCAGACGAAACCGAACTGCGCGAGGACGGCCGTGATGTCGCCGAAATCAACCCTGCCGCTGCCGTCGGCGTCGCCGGGAATGTAAGGCGCGCCGGTGTCATACCAGTTGCCGAGGACGGTCGTGATGTCGCTGAAGTCGACGACGCCCGAACCGTCCGCATCGCCGTAGCACGGCACCGGAGGGACCGGGCCGCCGAGGGAGCCGTCGTTATTGATGCGCTGGGCGTATGCGTCGTTGGTGCCGTTGCGGGCGTCGGTCCAGGCGATGATGGTGGCGTCGAAGGTGGGGCCTTTCAGGGGGACGGTCACATCCGGCGCGGAGAGGATTTCCGGGTCGTCCTTCGCGCTGAGGACGGAGCAGACATAGCGCGCGGCGGGGGTCCAGACGGCGTTGCCGTTGGAATCCAGACGTTGAGCGCGGATCCAGTTATTCGGTGAGCCGAAGGAGTCGGTCTGGAAGTAAGCGCAGACAACGCCGTTGTCGGAGGTGTTGCGGTGTCGGATGCGGCTGGTGCTGTTGGCCTGTGAGAGCGGGACGATGACCTTGCCCTCGTTGCCCCAGATGAGGTTGCCGGCGGCGTCGATGCGGTTGCCGTAGACGCCGCGGTCGGATTGCGATGAGTTCCGCTCATCGAAGAGGACGGTGATCTCTGCCGTGGCGGGGTTGTACGAGATCGAGGGGGAGTAGCGGTAGCGTGTGGCGTCCGTGGATGGGCTGATGCCGTTGACCGCGGCGGGGAACCCCAGGGTTCCGTCCGCGAGGAGCCGTTGCACGCCGACGACGTTGGGCACGCCGGCGGCGCGGTGCCAGCCGATGACCGCGCCGCCCGATCCGTCTTCGAGAACTTCGGGGAAATAGCCGATGGGAACGGCCTGGGCGAGGACGATCGTGGGAACAGTGGCGTTCCAGAGCGCGTTGCCCGCGACATCGAAGCGTTGCGCCCAGATGTGTCGAGGCGAACTGAAGGTCTGGATGTTTCGGAGCCAGACGAGGATGACATCGCCGCCCGCGGAAGGAATGGCCCGGACGAAGCCCGGGCTGTTGCTGGCGCCCGTGTTGGGGACCACGAGTCCGCCGAACGCGTAGAGCGATGCGCCCTCGGGTGTGAGGCGCTGGAGGCGGAGGTCGTTGAATCCGCTGCTCGGATCGCGCGCCCAGGAGACGATGCAGTCGCCGTTGGATGCGATCGTGACGGCCGGCGCGGCCTCGAAGTCCGGCGTGTCGCAGAGATTGATCCCGTCGGTTCCCCACGGGGTTCCGCCGGCGGGGGTGACTTTCTGCACGCTCACGTCGAGGGTGCCGTTGCCGTTGCGGCGGTCGGAGAAGGCGAGGTAGCAGTTGCCCTGCGTATCACTGGTCATGGACCAGTTGAAGAGCGCGGTGTCGTTGTTCAGGTCGCTGACGACGATGCCGCCGGTGGGGAACTGCTCGTAGCCCTTGTCGTCGTAGCGCTGGACTCGGAGTTCGAAGTTGATCGGGGCGGCGACCGATTCGAACCAGCCGACCCAGACGCCGCCGCCCGGCGCGGGGGCGAGTCGCTGGTCGTACTCGTGTCCCGGGCCGAAGGAAACTCGGTTGTTGACCGCGGGGTTTGTAGACCACTGGGCGAGGGCTGGGACGGCGGACGCGGCGACGACGGCTGCGGCGCGGACAATGACGTTGAGGTTCGACATGGGGTCCTCCTGGGCGGCGAGGCGTCGCGCGCCTTCTGGGGTTCAGAGTACATCAGGTTGTCCGGTTGAGACAATGAATGTTCGCTCGAACTTGTGCGGATTTGCGTGTCAATCTGGGTTGTGGGCGGGGCGGGCGCGGCGCGCGGGGGTTTCGGCATGAGGTGCTTGAGGACGGCCTCGGCGGCGCGGCGGCGGGTTTCGTGCTCGTTCCAGCCTGCTGTGTGCAGTTGATGAAGCGTCAGGAGGGCCGCGGCGATGAACTCGTCGGGGCTGGAGGGCACGGGGTCGGCTGATTTGGTCTGATTGTCTTCGATCATGCATGATTAGTGCCGCGCGCCCGAGAGGGGTCAACGTCGGGACGCCGCATGACGGCGCATGCGCGCACGGAGGCGGATTCGAGGCACAGATTCGCGCACGAAGTCGGCGGTGAGGCGCGGCTGGCGGGGGGTGCGGAGTCGGTGTAGTGTGACGATCGACTTCGAGACTGGAGGGTGTGAGGAGGTCGCATGAACCTGATCGGAGGCAGGGTTGCGGTCGGACTGATCGTGACGGTGTTCAGCGTTGGATTGCCGCCGTTGGTGCGCGGCGGCGCTCCGTGTTGCCCGCAGGCGGGGACGGTGCTGATGCGGTCGGTGATTTCCGATGCGGCGGGGGGGTTCGAGGGGGTTCTGGACAACAACGACCAGTTCGGACGCGCGGTGGCGAGCCTGGGCGATGTGGATGGCGACGGCGTGGATGACCTGGCGGTTGGGGCGGTGCTGGACGACGACGGCGGCGCGGACCGCGGCGCGGTGTGGGTGCTGTTCATGAACTCGGACGGGTCGGTTCGGGCGGAGCAGAAGATTTCGAGCACGGACGGCGGGTTCAGCGGCGCGCTTGATAACGGGGATCGCTTTGCGATGAGCGTGGCGGGGCTGGGCGATCTGGACGGAGACGGGGTGGTGGACCTTGCGGTCGGGGCGAGGGGGGATGATGACGGCGGGACGAATCGCGGGGCGGTGTGGGTGCTGTTTCTGAACTCGGACGGGACGGTGCGGGGGCACCAGAAGATTTCGAGTCTCTTCGGCGGGTTTACCGGGGTGCTGCGGACCGGCGACGGATTCGGCTCGTCCCTCGCGGCGATGGGCGACCTGGACGGCGACGGCCGGAGCGAACTGGCGGTGGGCGTGATCCTGTATGACGACGGGGGGCTGGATCGCGGCGCGGTGTGGGTGCTCTTTTTGAACGCCGACGGGACGGTGCGCGCGGAGCAGAAGATTTCGAGCACCGACGGCGGGTTCGGCGGGCCTTTGGCGAACGGCGATCAGTTCGGGACAAGCGTCGCGGCGCTGGGAGACGTGGATGGAGACGGGGTGCGCGACCTGGCGGTCGGGGCGGCGTTCGATGACGCGGGCGGGACCGATCGGGGGGCGGTGTGGCTGCTGTTTATGAACGCGAACGGGACGGTGAAGTCGCATCGGAAGGTCTCGGGCGCGGTGGACTCTCTCGGGGCGCTCCTGCGTGACGGCGATCAGTTCGGGAGCAGCGTTGCCCGGCTGCGTGACCTGGAACGAAACGGGTTTGTCCACCTGGCGGTCGGGGCGATCGGCGACGATGACGGCGGCGCGAATCGGGGGGCGCTCTGGAGCGTTTTCCTGGGCGCGGATGGGACGCTCCGAGGGCAACAGAAGATTTCGGGAGCAGCGGGGGGGATGGATGGCGTGCTGGCGGATGGCGACGGGTTTGGCGTGGCGATGGTTGCGATGGGAGACGCGGACGGCGACGGGGTCCAGGAGGTGGCGGTGGGCGCGCACCTCGATGATGACGGGGGGACCGATCGCGGGGCGGTGTGGGTGCTGTCGATGGGCGGATGCGCGTCGCGGCCGGGGTGTTGCGAGGGGGATTCGGACGGAGGGGGGGACGTGAACTTCGCGGACATCACGGAGTGTCTGACGTTTTTCGGGGGCGTCGGATCGGTCGGGCTCGTGAACGGCGGGGACGCGACGTGCGACTGCCTGACCAACTTTGCGGATCTGACGGCGGTGCTGACGAACTTCGGGTTTGTGTGCCCTTGACGGCCGGATTGCCGACAAGGTTCCGGCTTGACACTCTCCGGGAGAGCGGGTGATATAGGTGGGTGAGCGTTGTTCTGAGGTAGGGGCGGGTTGAAATCCTGGCCGTCGCGTTGACCGTGTGCCTGTCCACCGTCGTGGTGGGGAAGGAAGGCTGGATTGAGCCGACGAAAGGAATCGTGGATCGGGCCGCTGGGTGTCCTGGTGATCGCGGGTTTGGCGTTCGGCCAGGACGAGCAGCGTCGTATTGAGCGTGCGGTTCGGACGGCCGACCCGGCGATGCGGGAGCGGATCGACTCGAGCCTGTCGTTCGCGGAGCGTTCGTACCTTGAGGTTGGCGGGTTCCTGAGCACGACGTTCGTAAACCTGAACGACTCGAACGACAACTCGCGGCGATACTTCAGCCCGGAGATTTCGATCTACGGTCGAGCGGTGATCGACGGCGCCCACACGTTTTTCGGTCGCGCGCGGTTCCAGTACCGGGAGTTCAGCCAGGGTGACTCGTTTGATGACCGGGGCGATCGCTGGGGCGAGCCTTTTGTTGATCGTTGGTGGTACGAGTTCGACCTGAAGGCGGCGAAGGCGGCGTACGACGGGAAGACGATCGACGGGAACCTGAACATCCGCGTGGGGCGGCAGTTCGTGGACTGGGGTTCCGGGCTGACGCTGTCGGAGAACCTGTACGCGTTCCGGCCGACGATCGAGGCGGGGCGCTTCACGGTGGACGGGCTTGCGGGGATCACTCCGGGCGACCAGAGCGTGACGGACTTTGATGCGAGCCGGGGGGAGTTCAACGAGGAGACGTGGCGCGGGTTCTTCGGCGGACGGTTTGCGTATCGGACGAAGGGGAACGAGGAGTTCTACGCGTTCGTTTTGGCGCAGGTGGACTACAACGAGGACGGGCCGAGCCGGCCGAACCTGGGATTCCAGGTGGACCACGAGTACAACTCGCAGTATTTCGGGATCGGTTCGACGGGGAGCCTGTTCGCGCGGCTGCTGTACACCGGAGAGTTCGTGTACGAGATCGGCGACAGCCAGTCGGATCCGCTGCGCGGCCCCCAGCAGGAGGAGGACATCCAGGCGTGGGCGGCGCGCGGCGACCTGACGTACCTCTTTGCGGACCGGAACAACAGCCGGGCCGAGTTTGAGACGATCTTCGCGTCGGGCGACCGGGATCGGCTGGTGACGAGCGATACGGTCGGCGGGAACCTGGCGGGCACGTCGGACCATGCGTTCAACAGCATGGGGTTCGTGAACACGGGTCTTGCGTTCGCTCCGTCGCTGTCGAACATCATGACGTTCCGTTTCGGCGCCTCGACGTACCCGTTTCCCGAGGCGGCGAACGTTGAACGGCTGCAGGTCGGGGCGGACCTGTTCTTCCTGAACAAGCTGGACCCCAAGGCGCCGATCGACGAGCCGACGTCGCGGGATTACTTCCTGGGTGTCGAGACTGATTTCTACGTGAACTACCGGGTGACGAGCGACCTGGCGTTCAGCCTGCGGTACGGCGTGTTCTTCCCGAGCGCGGCGGTGGAGACGGAGAAGGACACGCGGCAGTTCATTTTCCTGGGCATGACGCTCTCATTCTGATCGAGGACACGCGATGTTTCCACGAATGCGGACGGCGGTGATCGTTGGGGCGGCGGTGCTGGCGGGCATGGCCGGATGTCAGCGCTCGAAGATCGCGCAGACGCTCGACACGACGATCAACACGAAGACCGAATCGTCGGACCTTGATTTCTGGCATCAACTGCCGGGACGTTCGGCGGTGACGAACAGCGAGGGGCTGCACGGGGTGCTGCTCCTGGCGGACGGGAGCGATCCCACGACCTCGTGGGAGGAGCGGCTGGCGCTGCTGAAGGAGCGGGGGTGGGTGAGCGAGTCGTTCGCGCAGGCGGGTGATGAGACGATCGATCGCGGCACGCTGGCGAAGGCGTTGTGCCACGCGCTGGATATCAAGGGCGGCGTGATGATGCAGTTGACGGGGAAGATGCCCCGGTACGCGCTGCGCGAGTTGACGTACCTGCGGGTGATGGCGGCGTCGACGGAGAACCAGATCGTGAATGGTCTTGATTACATCGGGATCATGAGCAAGGCGCAGGATTACGCGATGCTGCAGGAGACGAAGAAGGCGAAGTCTTCGGGCGGGAACGCCCCGGCGCAGCCCGCGCCGAACGCCGAGCCGGCGCCGGCGGAGACCGCGCCG
>JAEUIV010000159.1 GCA_016795005.1 Phycisphaerae bacterium | reverse complement strand
CGTCGGTTCGAGCGAACTGCCCCCTGTCTCGAAGTGGATGAAGTCGAAGGACATGGACTCGGTGCTGCACACGGGGCGCATGGCGGGCCGTCGGGCCTACGGGCTGGCGCTGCAGGCGCTGGGGCACGCGAACGACCGCGTGGTGTCGCTCGACTGCGACGTGAGCAACTCGACCTTTGCCGAGTATTTCGCGCGCGACGCCAAGCTGCGTGAGCGGTTCTTCGAGTGCAAGATCGCCGAGCAGAACATGATCTCCGTCGCGGCGGGGCTGTCCGCCGCCGGGAAAATCCCGTTCTGCTCGACGTTTGCGAAGTTCGTGACCCGAGCGTACGACCAGATCGAGATGGCGATCAACAGCGGCGCGAATCTCAAGATCGTCGGCTCGCACTGCGGCGTGACGCTCGCGGCGGACGGCCCTTCGCAGATGTCGCTCCCGGACCTGGCGTGGTTCCGCGCGTTCAGCGGCGTGCGGAATCATCTCGGGAATCCCGCGTGCTACGTGCTGCAGCCGGCGGACGCGTACGCCGCGTACAAACTCACGGAAGTGATGGCGGAGTACGAGGGGGCGTGCTACATGCGGACGCTCCGCGGCGATACCGAGTTCATCTACAACGACGAAACCGTGTTCAATCTCGGCGGATTTGAGGTGCTGAACGAGGGCCGAGACGTGCTGATCTGCGCCGCGGGGTACATGGTGCACGAAGCGAACAAGGCGATCGAAGGGCTGGACAAGGCCGGGATCTCCGCGACGCTCGTCGACCTGTACTCGCTGCCGTTCGATACCGACGCGATCCTCGATCTCGCGGCTCAGAACAATGGCTATGTCGTCACGGTCGAGGACAACTACATCGGCGGGATCGGATCGGCGGTCGCCGAGGCGCTCAGCAACTCGGGCGATGCGTTCACGCTCGAGCAGATGACCGTCACCCAGATCCCCAAGTCGGCCAAGACCCCCGACGAGGTGCTGAAGATGGTCGGCCTGACGCACAACGACATCGTGGCGCGGTGCATGAAGCTTCTCCAGGTCGCGGTCTGATATACCAAACAAAGCCCTATCTATAGGTCACTCCAGCCAATCCAGATCGAGTTTTTGGCTCGGTCCTCGGCTCGGCGGGATTGGCGGTGGGTCCGAAAAAATCCCTGTTTTTTGATGCATTCACCCCAACTCCGCGTGCATGTGGGTGGACGGTTTGATTTTTGGGCGGGTGGCGGCGAGGTGGAATCGCCTACGAAACTACGGGTCATTTGTGGATATCCGTACGACCTTCGGCCGAAACACCGTGTTGTTGGTTTGCGTTGACTATCCGAGTTGGCTAGGATAGTCCTCACTCACTTGGCACCGATGCCGCCAACGGGACTGGGCCCTCCGGCGTCATCGGAACGCGAGAAAACCAACGGCGGTCGTGTAGCCGTCCGTTTCACAGAAGGTTTGCAGATCAAGTCATGTTCGTGACCAACAAGTCCCAGAACAAGGAGAGCCTCATCATGCGTCAGACGAGTCGCCTGAGTCTGTTGGCCGGTGCCGTGGTCGGCATCAGCGGCAGCGCCCTGGCCGAGTCCGGTCAGGCCTGGAGCAATGCGGACGAAGTCCGCGCCCTCGTGTCCGAGATGTCGGCCGACGCCGAGACCCGTTCCAGCCTGCTGCAGAGCGGCGGGACTTCGGGCCACGACGGCCGCCACTTCTTCCTCGGTTCCGCCGACGGAAACTTCCGCCTGGAGGTCTCGGGCCAGATCCAGTTCCGTTATTACCTGAACTTCCGCGACGACAACGACAACAACGGTGACGGTCTTTCGGAAGACGACTTCGAGTCGGGCTTCCAGACCCGCCGCACGAAGCTGTTCTTCGAGGGCCACGCCTTCGATCCGAACCTCTTCTACCGTCTGAGCGGCAACTTCTACGACGACACCTCGGGCGCCGGCGGCGGCGACGGCGACCTCAAGCTCGAGGACGCGTTCGCCGGGTATCGCTGGGACAACGGCTTCTCGTTCATGTGGGGCCAGTTCAAGCTGCCCTTCATGCGTGAAGAGCTCGTCAGCAGCGCCTATCAGCTCGCCGCGGAGCGCTCCGGCACGAACGACATCTACTCCCAGGGCCGCAGCCAGGGCATCCAGCTCGGCTACGAGTCCGAGGACTTCCGCCTCGCGGTGGCGTTCTCCGACGGCTTCAACTCGGAGAACTCCGAGTTCTCTTCGCCGCGCGGGATCACCGTGACCGGGTTCCCGAACAGCGGCGAGGCCGACTACGCCTTCACCGCTCGCGGCGAGATCAAGTTCGCCGGCAACTGGGACCAGTTCCAGGACTTCACCAGCATGCCCGGCTCTGACTATGCCGTCATGCTCGGCATCGCCGGCCACCTCGAGGGCGGCGACTCGTCCTCGTCCGCCTTCACCGGCGGCGACTACAACTTCTACGGCTGGACCGCCGACATCTCCGTCGAAGGCGACGGGTGGAACTTCTTCATCGCGGGCGTCGGTGAATACTCCGACTACGCCGATGCGGACCTCAACGGCGACGGCGTCTCGGAAGGCGACGTCAACTTCGGCGACTACGGCCTCGTCGCTCAGTTCGGCATCTTCATCCCGGACACCGATTGGGAGCCTTTCCTCCGCTACGACCTCACCGCTCCCGACACCGACGAGCGCAACCTCAACTCCGACGCCGAGTACTTCAACACCCTCACCTTCGGCGTGAACTACTACATGTACGGCCATGCCTCGAAGTTCACGGCTGACGTCGTGTGGTACATCGACGCGGTCGGTGACAACGCCCTCGGCGGCGTGCCCAACACCGGCAGCGGCTACCTCACCGACGACGACGAGAACGAACTCGCGTTCCGACTCCAGTGGCAGCTGCTCTTCTGAGCCCAGCCACTCGACGGATTTCTTGTTGAGTCACAACCGGCCGGCCCGCAAGGGTCGGCCGGTTTTTTCATGACCCAGGCGGACACTCTTTGCACGATCTTTACCGTGCGGGCATGACTTTGTGGGAGAATCTTTGCACAATCATCACCCACTATGAACACACACGTCGCTCGATCTCGATCGCTGATGTTCTCCGGCGCCCTGCTGACCGCATCCGCCGCGTGCGCGGCGTCGGACCCCGTCGGCGATCCCGACGAGGTGCGCGCGGTCGTCGATCAGATGATCGCCGACGCCGAGACGCGCAGCAGCCTGCTCGCGGACTCGGCGGTCGGCGGGCACAACGGGAAGAACTTTTTTCTTCAATCCGCCGACGGGTCGTTCCGGCTTCTATTCCGCGGGCAGGTGCAGTTCCGCTACATGCTTGATTTCCGCGACGACGGCGACGGCAACGGAGACGGCGCGAGCGAGGACGATTTCGAGAGCGGCTTCCAGACACGCCGCACGAAGCTTTACTTCGAAGGGCACGTGTGGGAAAAGGCCCTCACCTACCGCGTGCTCGGCGCGTACAGCCGTTCGACCGGTGATTTCCGTCTCGAAGAGGCGTTCGCCGCCTACAAGTGGGGCAACGGCGTCTCGGTGCAGTTGGGGCAGTTCAAGCTCCCGTTCCTCCGCGAGGAGACCACATCCAGTTCGATGCAGTTGGCGGTGGAGCGCTCGATCGTGAGCGATTCGTTCTCCCTCGTGCGGAGCCAGGGGGTGCAGGCGTCGTACGAGAACGATTCGATCCGGCTGGCGCTCGCGTTTTCAGACGGCGCCGGCGCCGAGAACTCGGACTTCAGCGCTCCTCGGAACGCGACCTCGACGGGTTTGATCAATCGTTCGGGCCTGGGCGAATCGGACTATGCGTTGACGGGCCGCGCGGAGTGGAAACTCTTCGGCACGTGGGATGCGTTCAAGGACTTCACCAGCCCCGTCGGCTCTGACTACTCGCTCATGCTCGGGGCGGCGGGCCATTACGAAGGTGGCGACGGGTCGTCGAGCGCCTTCACGAGCGGCACGTACGAGTACGCCTCGTGGACGGCGGACCTCACCGTCGAGGGCGACGGCTGGAACGCCTTCATCGCCGGCGTCGGCGGGTACACGGATTTCCACGGCACGGCGGCGGGCGACGTGGTGAACGACGACTACGGACTTCTCGCGCAGGGCGGGTTCATGATCCCGGAGACGCAGATCGAGCCGTTCGTCCGCTATGCGGGGCTTTTCACCGACCCGGATCGGACGGCGGACGGCGCGGACACGTTCAGTTCGCTGACCTTCGGAGTGAACTACTACCTGTACGGGCACGCGTCGAAGTTCACGGGCGACGTGGTGTGGTACCTCGACGAGACCGATCCGCTGGTGACGCGACGAACGGGGCACGGGCAGTTGGGCGACGATGACTCAGGCGAAGTGACCGTCCGCCTGCAGTGGCAGTTGCTGTTCTGAGACCGATCCGTCTACGCGGGTCGTGTGGTGGCGTGATGATGTCCGGTGATGCCGCGTCGCGCGGCGACGACCGAACAACGACAGAAGCGGGAGTTCAAAAATGAAAACTCCGGCGGGCCGAAGCCCGCCGGAGTCTGAGTCATGTCACGGACCGATTCGCGATGAAGCGGTCGGTCAGTCGGCGAGAGAGGTCATTACGCCCGACGACGGCGGATGCCGGCGAGACCGGCGAGGCCCATGAGCGCGACGGAGCCGGGGGCGGGGACGACCTGGACCCAGAGGTCCCAGACGTCAGCCTGTCCGAACTCGATGCCGTCGTTGAGGCCGGCCGAGGTCGCATCGGACGGATTGTCGATGAAGGTCGAGCCGACCTTGTAGGCTCGGAGCGCGAAGAGCTGCGGGCCGTTGTGGGTGGAGAAGAGGACGGCGGGGCCGCCGAGCACGAGGTTGGCGCCGAAGGACTGGCCCGGGGCAACCAGGGTGTTGAAGAACATGCCGCCCGAGAGGGTGGCGCCCGAGTGAACGGTGAAACGGGCGACGAAGACGCCATCGAAGGCCGAGCGGCCGCCGGTGACGTTCGGCGCGAAGTGCGATGAGACCGGCGGGGGCGCGACGGCGATGCCGGCGCGGGCCTGGTTCTCGGGGTTGGCGCCGGTGCCGGCGGGATCACCGACGTGCGAGCCGGGGCCGACGATGAACGAAGCGCCAGCGCCGACGAAGGGGCCGAAGCCGTTCTGAGCGGTGCTCTCGAGTTCGTCCCAGTTCGCGGCGGCAGTGCCGGGGGCGCCGTAATCGCCGTAGAACGACGTGGTCATGGTGCTGTTGTCGCCGAGCGAGGCGGCGAGCGAGCGGTTGCGGGCCGCGGGGCCGAAGCCGCTGAGCGAGAAGTGCGAGTCGAACT
>JAEUIV010000098.1 GCA_016795005.1 Phycisphaerae bacterium | reverse complement strand
CGACGACCTGCTCATGCTCACGGTGCGCATGCTCCGCGAGTGCGACGAGGCGCGAAACGAGGTGCAGGCCCGATGGAAGTACCTCATGATCGACGAGTACCAGGACACCAACCACGCGCAGTTCGAGTTGTCGGCCATGCTGATCGGAGAGAGCGCCGTCGGCATCGACCCGATTTCGGTGGAGGGACTGCCCGGCATCGAACCGGCGGAAATTCCCGTCGCAGGACGTGCGCCGCACGTAACCCGGAACATCTGCGTCGTGGGCGACCCGGACCAGTCCATCTACGGCTGGCGCGGCGCGGACATCTCGAACATCCTTGATTTCGAGGAGCAGTATCCCGGCGCCCGGGTCATCAAGCTGGGACAGAACTTCCGGTCAACCGCGCCGATCCTGAACGCAGCGGACACCCTCATCAAGCACAACAGGAAACGGAAGGACAAGCCCCTCTTCACGGTCGAGAAGGGGGGCGATCCGCCGGAGGTGGTGCTCTGCCGCGATGAGCACCACGAGGCGCAGCGGGTGCTCGAATGGATGAAGGGGATCAAGGGCGCGTCCCTTTCGTGGAAGGACTTTGCGGTCTTCTATCGCAACAACGCCCTTTCGCGCGTGATGGAGGATGCGCTCCGGCAGGCCGGCGTGCCGTACATCATCGTGCGCGGGACGGCGTTCTATCAGCGTGAGGAAGTCAAGGACGCGGTCGCGTATCTGCGCGTCGTGGCGAACCCGGCGGACTCAGTCAGCCTGCGCCGGATCGTGAACAAGCCGGCGCGGAAGATCGGCTCGGCCTCGTTCGAAAAGGTCGAGGCGTACGCGGAACGGACAAACCTCACGCTCCTTGAAGCGATGCGAAACGTGGGAGAAGTGGGCGACCTGTCGCCGGCCGCGGCGGGAGCGGTGCGGAAGTTCGTCGAGATGATCGACGGGTGGACGGGCGGCGGAACATTCCTCGGGGGCGAAGTGCCCACGTCGCTCGCCGACCTGGTGTCGCGCGTCATCAGCGAGAGCGGGCTGGAGGCTCACTACCGGGCCGCGAAGACCAAGGGCGGAGATGAGGACGCGCAGAAGTTTGCGAACCTGGAGGAGATCGTCTCGTCGGCGCGTGATTTCGAGGAGGAGTACGACTCGGCGAGCGATGCGGCGATGGATGCGCCCCGCGTCGGCACGGACGCCGACGCAGAGACTCCCCCATTGCTCTCGATGCTGCGCGCCTATCTGGAGCGGGTATCACTCGTGGCGGATGCGGACGCGATCGACCCGGCGAGCGGGGCCGTCACGCTGATGACTCTGCACGCGGCGAAGGGGCTGGAATTCCCGGCCGTCGCGATGATCGGCCTCGAAGAGGGGCTGCTGCCCAGCATGCACGCGCTGCAGGACCCGAGCGGCGACCCCGAAGAAGAACGGCGGCTGTGCTTCGTCGGCATCACGCGCGCGATGAAGCGGTTGCTCATCACCTGCGCCAAATACCGCGCGATCCGCGGGCTTCGGGAACGGACGATCCCGTCGCGGTTCCTCAGCGAACTGCCGAAGGACGGCGTGACCCTGCGCGATGAGAGCGAGGCGTGGGAAGACTTCGACATGGCTCCTCCAGCGCCTGGGCGTGGGCCGGGAAGAGGCGCACGGGGTGCCTCCGATGCGCCGAGCAACTCCAACGCCGGCGCGCGGGCTTCCTCGGGGCCTCTCCCTCAAGGTCGGGGTTCCACAAGTGCGCCGAAGGATGATCCGCAGTACCCGGTGGGATCAAAGGTGCGCCATCCGCAGTTCGGCGTCGGGACGGTGCAGAGCGTCACCGGGCTGGGCGTGAACCGGCGCGCAACCATCGCGTTTCTGCAGACGGGAGTGAAGACGTTGATCCTGCAGTATGCGCGGCTGGATCGGGTATGAGCGCGTCACGAACGGCCGCCGATGTCCCGGCGGAGTTGCTTGCCTTCAAAATGGATCAGGTCCGCGGCGGCGAGTGCCTTTTCGCGCGCCTGCCTCAGCGTGTCCCCGAGCGCGACGACGCTGAGCACGCGGCCACCTGAAGTCACGAGCGCCCCCGGCTCTGCCTCCTTCCGGGAGTCGGCTGCACGAGTTCCCGCATGGAACACCTGCACATCGGGCATCTTCTCCGCTTCGGCGATCCCCGTGATCGGCAGGCCGAGACGCGGATTCTCGGGATACCCGGGCGAGGCCAGCACGATGCAGCACGAGTGGCGTGCGTCCCACTCCACATCGTCGGCGCTCGCGAGCGCGCCGGGACCGGCCGCGCAGCCCCAGAGCAGCGGGAGCAGGTCGCCCTGCATCCGCGGCACGATCGCCTGGCATTCCGGGTCGCCGAAGCGGACATTGAACTCGAGCACCTTCGGGCCGCCGGGCGTCAGCATGATGCCGGCGTAGAGCAGGCCGCGATACTCGATCCCCTCGCGCCGGAGCGCGTCGAGGGTGGGAACAAGGATCTTGGCCTGGATCTCGCCCATCAGCCTCGCGTTCAAGAGCGGCGTGGGTGAGAACGCGCCCATGCCTCCCGTGTTCGGTCCCTCGTCGTGTTCCCGGAGACGCTTGTGGTCCTGGCAGGCGTCAAGGATGACGAGGTCTCGCCCGTCGGTGAGCGCGAAGACCGAAACCTCCGGCCCCTGCAAGCGCTCCTCGATGATGACCTCGTCCGCCGCCTCACCAAACTCGCGCTTGATGAGCATGCGTTCGATCGCGTCGAGGGCTTCCGGCCCGTTCTTGCAGACGATGACCCCCTTGCCCTTGGCGAGGCCGGCCGCCTTGACCACGTGGGACTCGGCCTCCTCGCGGGAGCGAACATACTCAGCCGCCTCACGCGCATCCTTGAAAAAGCGCGCTTCGGCCGTGGGGATCAACGAGGAACGCATCAGTCGCTTGGCCCATGCCTTGTCGGCTTCGAGCATCGCCGCGGCCTTGGAGGGGCCGAAGACCAGCACATCGGGATCGGCGAGCGCATCGGTGATTCCCTGCGCCAACGGCTCCTCCGGCCCGACCACAACGAGATTGATCTTTTCGCGGATGCAGAACTGCCGAGTGCGATACGCCTCCCTCACGCTGAAGTGAGCGTCGATGGGCCGCGCCAGCGCGGCAAGTCCCGGGTTCTCCGGGTGGGTGGTGAACAAGCGCCCCAGACGCTTGGATTGCCTGATCTTCCACGCCAGCGCGTGCTCGCGCCCGCCCCCGCCGACGAGCAGGACGTTAAGCCGATCCGGGATCACGGGAGGTCGCGCCACGCGCGGATGATACGGGATCGAATTTCACGGCTGGAACGCCGCATGACCTCACTTGATGGATCTCACCCGTTGGCTTTGTGGCCATGGAGAGCCTCGTAGGGCACGCTGCCGCCGCGCATGACGGTGAAGCGGCTCCGAACGGTTGCTCGCCAACTCGACTGGCAACGCCAGGAGGCCGCGCTCCGGCGGCATTGAGACAATCGCGCTGTCGCCCCCGGAGACTTGCTCCCCGAAACCGCCCGCTTTCGATCATCTCCGCGGCCGCCCGGCCCGCCGCGCCCACGAAATCGGCGGAAGCCCCGCCAAACCACACCCCTTCGGGACTCAGACCGGGCATCCGGGAACCCTTCCAAACCGAAAATCAGGGTGACAGGATTCGAACCTGCGGCCTCGAGGACCCAAACCCCGCGCTCTACCAAGCTGAGCTACACCCTGGGGACACGGGCATCATACGTGGGAGCGGGGCGAACGGGTACGGTGAACGCGGTGAGAAAAAGAACAGCCGAACTATTCAGGTACGGATTCCCATGGCTGGCCGCCGTGTCTTCAGCGCTGGCTTCGGACACCCTGCTCGAAGTTGAAGGCCGACCAGCCGAGTGCGTTCGGGTTCTCTCGCTTGATACCGAGCGCATCGAAGCCGATGAGCCGATCGCGGACTCGTGGATGGGCCGGCGGGCCGGGGGAGTGCTCGCGAAACTGACCGCCGAAGAGTTCAGGCGGCTCACCGCGTGCCTGGTCGGAGGTCCTCGACGAGGATCAGCGTTGCCCGATCACCCGTGGGCAAGGATCGTCGTGGAGTCTGAGGAGAAGAAAAGGATCGGCGTGCTTTCATCCCGCGACGACGGACGGTCGGCCCTTCAGTTCACGGGTGATGAGCACTGGCACCTGATCGACGATCAGAAGTTCACGAAGTTGATCGGCGCGCCGCGAACCTTTTATCTCGGCGGTCTGCGGGGGCCGGGGGAGAAGAACAGAGAACTCGAAGAACGAGTGATCGAGCGGCGCTTCGATCGCGCGGGCGAGATCACCGTCGATCGTGCGGCGTTGCGCAACCGGTTTTTCTCCGGCGGATTCGAGGCCCCGTCGCCGGCAAAGGTCAAGCGAGACTCGGAGCGATTTCGATCGCGGATGCCTCGCGGCTACGACCCGCGAACGCCGGCGGGTCTGGTGGTGTGGATCAGCCCGACGGGGTCCGGGACGCCTCCCGAGACTTTCTTCGAGATCGCGGACGAGATGGACCTCTTCGTGGCGGGCGCCGATGCGGGCGGGAACGATCGGCCGCCGGCCGACCGGCTCCAACTGGCGCTCGACGTGGCGGCGAACATGATCGCGGCGTACCACATCGACGCGAGGCGGGTCTATGTCAGCGGACTTTCGGGCGGGGGAAAGATCGCAACCATCCTGCTCGCGTGTTGCCCGGACGTTTTCACGGGATGCGTGCCGATCGCCGGGACGGGATGGTGGCGCGATACGCCCATCGCCGGGGGAAAGCAATGGCCGAGGCTGTTCGGCGTGCCGAACGCGGAGGCGCGCGCGCTGCTCGGCTCGCGGCGCATCGCCCCTGTGACAGGCGACCAGGACTTCAACCACGGGCCAGTCCTCGCGTCCGCGAAACAGATGGAGGAGGACGGGGTTCCGGTCAAGTTGTTCGATATCGCCGGAATGGGCCACTCGATGCCGCCGCGAGACTCGCTGCGGTCATCGTTGGAGTGGGTGGATGAGCCTTGGAGGACCGTGCGAAATGAAGAGGAAGCGCGAGGGCGGGAGTTGATGCGGCAGTATCGGGCCGAGCACGGGTCCGCCCCGCCGGGGGACGCATCGGCACGTGAGTTGTTGCAGCGCATGACGCGCGAGTCGCCCTGGACCGAGGAGTCGTGGTTGGCGGTGGAGTGGCTCATCGAGTCGGCGGCGCGGAAGTGAGCCGGTGGTTCAACCGATCGCCTTGAACGCCGCGATGACACGCTCCTTCACGGCGTCCCGATCGACGAGCGGCTGCGGATAATCGAGCGCGGCTCGCCGGAGGGGCGGCAGCACCGAGGGATCGTGGACGGCGTCGCCCTCGACGCCTCGGAGCTCGGGGAGCCACGCACGGATGAAATCGCCGTTCGGATCGAAACGGCGGGATTGCGTGATCGGGTTGAAGATTCGGAAGTACGGCGCGGCGTCAGTGCCCGTCGATGCCGACCATTGCCAACCCCCGTTGTTCGATCCGAGGTCGCCGTCGATGAGGCGCTGCATGAAGTACCGCTCCCCGAGCCGCCAGTCGATGAAGAGGTCCTTGGTCAGGTACATCGCGGCGATCATCCGCAGCCGATTGTGCATCCACCCCGTCGTGTTCAACTGGCGCATCGCCGCGTCGACCACGGGCACCCCCGTGCGACCGCCGCACCAACTCTCGAAGTGATCGAGCCGATCGCTCCACCCGATCCGATCGGTCGCGGGCCTGAACGCGCGTCCCATCGAGACGCGCGGAAAACCGACAAGCACGTGCTGGTAGAACTCGCGCCAGATGACCTCGCTGATCCACGTTGCCGGCCCGGGCGCTCCGGGATGGGAGTCGTCGAGACGAGCCTGATTCGCCCCACGCGCCGCGACGATGCACTGGCGCGGAGAGAGCGTGCCCGAGTTGAGATAGGGGGACAGTCGGCTGGTCGTGTCGAGCGCCGGAAAGTCTCGGCCATCCTTGTAGCCCGCGATGCCGCGCTCGCAGAATTGTTCGAGCCTCCGTATCGCATGACGCTCCCCCGCGGGCCAGGGGGTCGGATCGATCCGGGTCTGAAAGCCCTCGATGCGCTCGGGAACAGGAGTCGGGGCGAGCACCATCTCCGGCTGCCTCTTCGGCGGCGGAAGCAGACGGATTCCCTCCGTCTCCGCCCGCGCCAAAAACGCCCGCTTGAACGGGGTGAACACGCTGTAAAAGCGCCCCTCGCCGGTGCGGATGCTGGCGGGATCGAACACGACATGATCATGAAACGAACGCACACACCGCGAGGAACTCTCGAACTTTCGCGTCACCGACTCGTCACGGGCGCGCTCGTCCACCTCGTACTCCTCGTTGAAGAAGAGGGCGTCGCATTCGGCCCGATCGGCCAGTTCAAGGAGCACCGTCCCGATCCGCCCCGGTGTCCGCGATTCCAGGATGATGAGCGGGATATTGAGCGCGGCGAGCGCGCACGAGAGTTCGCGCAAGGTCCGCAGCCACAGGTCCACTTTCACGGGCGCGTCATCATGACGACGCCAATCCTCGGCGCAGACGACGAACGCCGCGACCATCCCGCGTGTGGCGGCGCGCGATGCCTCGAACAACGCGGTGTTGTCCTTTGTACGGAGATCGCGGCGGAACCAGACAAGCGGTCGCAATGCGGGAACCTCCGGCACTGGCTCAAGGCTCGCTCGACCCCTCACCCGGCGCCGAGACAGGATCGACGGCGGACGCCTTCGGCACAAGCCTGACCGGCACCTGCACCTCGGCCCACTTCTCGCGGTCCCGCTTTTCCGGCCCGTTGTAGAAGAGGGCACGCGGCTCGCCGTCGCGCTCCCACGTTGACTGCGACGCGAGCCAGAGCTCCAGCGTGCGAAGATTCGACCGGACATTCTCAACGCCGTAGGAACCCTGATAACCGAGCGACACAACCGTCACGGCCGGCGCATCCACGACTTCAACACTCCGGTCCTTGCCCGTCGGCCCCATCTCGGGGCTTCGATAAAGAAAGGACATGGTCCAGGAGTCGGGATTCCCCTTGGCATCGGTTCGCAATCCCCGGTAATCCATCTCGACGGGCGAGGTCATGGCGATGTCTCGCCGCTGGATGTGCCGAAACAGAGGCCAGAACGCGCCGTTCATCCCCCACCACGTGTTCCCGTCGCGTTCCACCTGCGCCCGGCGGACCGTCGGATAGTGCTTGATCTCGATCGCCCCCGGGGGGGTCGGGTTCGGATACCCCTCGGGGAGCGGAGTGGTGATCGCCGCCGTGCCGCAGATGATCTGCTCCCCACGCTTCTCGATCTCTCGCTGCAGGTCGCCCCCCACGCGCTGATTCGTGGACGAGACGGACTCAGCGGGCGGAGCCGCGGGATCGGAACCGGCGGCAGCGGCAGCGGCAATGACGAGCATCTTCAGAGTCATACGATCGGTGCTCCAAGCGAGTCCCGGGTATTCGTCAGGACGACAATCTCGGATTCATCAAACCCGTCCGGCGAGAAAGATCATCCTCTTCTATACACTTCGGGGATGAAAGGCATCATCCTGGCGGGCGGCCTCGGGACGCGCCTGCGGCCGATGACGCTGACAACGAACAAGCACCTCCTCCGCGTGCATGATCGGCCGATGATCCATTTCCCCATCGCCTGTCTGGTCAACGCGGGCATCCGGGAGTCACTCATCGTCACCAGCCCGAAGCACATCCCGGATTTTCGCCGCGCGCTGGGCGATGGACGCGATCTCGGACTCTCGACCCTCGATTTCGCAAGCCAGGAGGGAGAACACGGCGTGGCCCACGCGCTGCTCCAGGCAGAGTCCTACGCCGCGGCGCAGCGCGTCTGCGTCATCCTGGGCGACAACATCATCGAGAAGAACATCCGCGACCCCGCGCAGCGATTCAACGCTCAGAAATCGGGCGCAAGGATCCTCTTGAAGGAAACGGACGAGCCGGAGCGCTTCGGCGTGGCACGCATCGAGGGGGGGCGAGTGGTCGAAGTCGTCGAGAAGCCCCCGCGGCCATCGAGCCGCCTGGCGGTGACGGGAATCTATTTCTACGACGAAAGCGTCTTCGAAATCTGCCGGAAACTGACTCCGGGCATCCGAGGCGAACTCGAGATTTCCGACGTCAACAACGCCTACGCCCGACGGGGCGACCTGGAATGGGAGATGCTCGAAGGTTGGTGGGCGGACGTCGGCACGCCCGAGAGCCTGGAGCGAGCCGCCCGGCTCGTCGCCTCCAGCGGCGCCAATCATCCATGAACGACGGGTATGCTCTCGGTAACCCAATCAGTCCTCACATGGTCACAACGGAGCGAGAGTCATGAGATCGATCTGGATCGCGGTCGCGACGGCGTTGGTCGGCCTGTACCCCGGCGCGGTCGCACGCGGCGAAGAGGCCCCCGCCGCCCCGGCGCAGAGCATCACGCTTCATGTCGAAACCCGTGGAACTGGGCCGGTCCAGATGGTGCTGGTCCCGGGGCTGTCCTGTGACTGGACCGTCTGGGAAGCCTTCATGAAGCGCAACGAATCCGCGTACACGATGCACGCGCTGACGCTCCCCGGATTCGGAGGAACCGAGCCGCCACCGACGCCCCCTGAGGGGTCAAAGTTCTCCGAATCACCCTGGATCAACCTGGCGGAGCGGGCGATCGTCGAACTCATCCAAACCAAGCGCCTTGATCGACCGGTCCTCGTCGGTCACTCGCTCGGCGGGCACCTCGCCTGCCGCATCGCTGCAAAGAACCCGGGGCTGCTGCAATCCGCCGTCGCGGTCGACGGCATGCCGGCGTTCCCGCTCGCCGGCCCAGGCGTTCCGATGACCACCGAGCAGCGAGAGAACGTCGCCGCGGCCATCTACCGCAACATGACCGCAACGCCCGACGAGGCCTGGCCGGAACAGCAGCGGACCTTCTTCACCCAGATGGTCACCGACCCCGCGCGCGGTGAACAACTGACCGCCATGTGCCTGAAAACTCCCAAGCGCGTCGCCAGCCGGTACATGGCGGAGTTGCTCGGCTCGGACGTGATCGCGGAGACCAAGGCCTCGCAAACCCCGATCGTGTTCTTCGCCGCCGTCGCCCCCCCCGACGTGCCGGGGATGACTCCCGAAACCGTCAAGCGCATCTGGGCCCCCTTCGTCGATGGAGCCGCCACGCTTCACCTCGTCTACTTCGAAGAGTGCCGACATTTCATCATGGACGATGCCCCGGCGGAGTTCGACCGCGCGATCAGCCAATGGGTGAAAGGCGAACCCGTCGAGGGCAAGGCCGCCACGGAACCCGCTCCCCAGCCCCCGGATCACGATCCATCCGAATCGCCCGCGAAGGAATGACGCGCTACGTCGGCCGGCTCAGTCCGTACTCCGCCCATCGTTTCGAAACAAGCGCCCGGGTCGCCTCGTCCATGCGGATCAGCGGCGGCCACGCTCGAACCGGCTCGCCGTGCCGTTCATCGCCGGGCAACTTCGGCATCGCATCAAACGCGATCCGCCGCCCGCACACGCTGAGGTACGCATCCCGCCCGTGCGAGTGATTCGCGGCCCAGTGGAAGAGCGCATCGTCGAGGTTGGACACGTCGGCGTCGGGGCCGACGACCACCGTCCACCTGGGCAGCGCGATCTCATCCGCAAGCCCGCCCAGCAACTTGATGAGGCACGCCCCCGCCCCCGCCTGAGTGTGCTCCGCGCGGATGAAGAGCCACCACCCGCCGAGCGCCTCTGGAACTCGCGCATCGAGCACTCCCGGCAATGAACGGATGCGTTCCTCCGCCGCGCGTGCCCGATCGCCGAGCGCCGGTTCGATCGGCCCCGCGGCACAGAGTTCGGCCGCCGGTCCCTCCACATGACGATGGACCTCCGCCTCGCTCGACTTGCGCGTCGCGTCGAACCCGGCCTTGGACCCCGCTCCAAGAAACGGCGCGGAGTGGTCGAGGATGTCGAGCGGACCACGGACCGTCTCGATGTCCCGCGCTGGAACACAGCGCTCCCCCACCGCCCGGAGGACCGCCGCCGTGTCGTGGACATCCACATCGTCATCCACCACCACGATCGACTTCGTCCACGACATCTGCCCGGCCCCCCACACACCGTGCATCACCCGGCGGGCGTGCAGCGGATAGTGCTTCTTCACGCGGACGAACGCCGCGTTGTGGAACGCGCCGAACATCGGGAGGTCATAGTCCTCGATATCGGGGAGGATCGTCTTGAGGAGAGGCAGCATGATGCGCTCCGTCGCCTTGCCGAGGTAGTAGTCCTCCTGGGGAGGCAGCCCCACGATCGTCGTCGGGTAGATCGGATCACGCCGGTGCGTCAGGGCGGTCACCGTGAGGATCGGGTAACGATCTGGCAGGGAATAAAAGCCGGTGTGGTCGCCGAACGGCCCCTCGAACACCGCCCCTTCCCCCAGCGCTCCGTCATGCGGACCCCATCCGATCCCTCCCGCACGATGCGAAACGTACCCCTCGATCACAATCTCGGCATGCGCCGGAACCCACAGCGGCACCGACTTCGCGCGGCAGAGCGGGATGCCGCCGCCGTTGAGGAATCCCGCCATGAGCAACTCCGAGAGGCCCGGAGGCAACGGGCACGTCGCCGCGTAGGGCATGACCGACTCGCCCCCGAGCGCAATCGCGACCGGCATCGGCTCGCCCTTGGCTTTCCACGAGCGCCAGTGGGCCGCGCCGTCGTGGTGCATGTGCCAGTGCATCGCCATCGTGTTCCGGCCGAGCACCTGCACGCGGTACATGCCGATGTTGTGCGACGACGGCTTCGGATCGTCGATGTCCCGCGCGTGGATGGTGTGAATCCCGCCCAGGGTGATGTATCGCCCGCGGATATTCTCGTCGCGCGAATCAACGCCGGGGATGTGGTCGTTGACCTCCGCGGGATACCCGAGTGACGCGAAGTCGCCGTCGCGAGGCCAGCACCTGATGATGGGCAGCCGGCGGATATCGACCGAATCACCCGTGATGACCACTTCCTGGCAGGGGCCGGCGCGCTTCAGACGCTTGGGCGGCACGCGCAGAAGGGGAAGAACCTGGCGCAGTTTCGACAGCGCCTCGCCCAGGGATCGCGGCGGCTGCGGCTTGACCAGGTCGGCGATGCGACCGGCGATCGACTCGAACCCCTCCGGGCACCCCAGCGCCATCTCCATCCGGCGGTACGAACCCCAGCCGTTGATGAGCAGCGGGAACTCGGCGCCCTCGACGTTCTCAAACAACAGCGCGTGCCCCCCCAGCGCGTGGAACCGTGGATCGGCGAGACGGGCGGCGGGAGAGGGGAGGTTCGCGCACCGGGACTTGCTCACCCGGTCCGCGATCTCGGCAACTTCAAGGATCGGGGACACCCGCGCCCCGACGCGACGCAGTTCACCCGCGCGGTCGAGCGCCCCGACAAAGTCCCGAGTGGTCGCGAACATGGGCGGATCGTACCCGCGTCGCTCGGCCGCCTTCCGCCCGATCCCGGCAGCCGTTACCTTTCCCGTGTGCTGAAGTACCGGCTCACCCTCGGCCCCGTGCTCATCGCGCTCTTCATCGGCGTGATCTGGCTCGACGAATCTCTCCGAGCGCGCGGGTACCACCCCGGGATCGCCTTCACCGTTCTTCTCCTCATCGTGGGCATCGAAGCGGGGCGTGAACTCGCCAAGATCTTCCGCGCCCGGGCCATCACCACAAGCGTCCGAGTCAACGCCCTCGCCGTCTGCACCGGGCTGATCGCATCGTCATTCACCACGGAAGAACTCGGCCAACTCTCGGGCACCGCGATCGTCTGCACCGCGGGCGCCGCGGTCATGATCCTCGCCATGCTCTTCTACTCGCGCAACCACACCACCGAGGGAGTCGTGGCGGCGACGGCGGCGACCCTCCTCGCTTTCGTCTACGTGGGAATGCTGGGCGGATTCCTTGTCGTCCTCGTCAAGGAATACTCCGGCTGGGTCATGCTCGCGGTGGTCCTCATCACCAAGTGCTACGACATCGGCGCGTACTTCACCGGACGGTATTTCGGCCGGCACAAACTCATCCCGTGGCTCAGCCCGGGCAAAACATGGGAGGGACTCGTCGGGGGTGTCGCCACATCGGCGCTCGCCGGCGTCGCGGCGGCCGCGCTCGCCTCCCATACCGACACCAAACTTCTCCCGATCGAGTGGTGGCACGGAGCCGCCGTCGGAGCGATTTTCGGTTTGATCGGACAGGCGGGCGACTTGGTGGCCAGCCTCTTGAAGCGTGACGCCGGACTGAAGGACTACTCGCGGGCGCTCCCGGGTTTCGGCGGGATCATGGATGTCGCGGACTCCCCCTTGCTGGTCGCGCCGGTGGCGTACTGGGTCCTGCTCTTTTTTTCTGTCACCCCGGATGGACCGTAATTCTTTACATTCCAGCGCTAATAGTGCTAGACTCCAGCACGCCCGCCGGAGTGCTGAATGACGGTCACCGCGAAACTCTTGCGTTTGTATCTCGTCGATCGACAACTGCGCGGACTCACCTCGCGCCTGCATGCAGCGGAAAAATACCTCGCCGATCAGGACCGCCTGCTGAAAGACCTCGAAACGAGGCACACCAGCCTCACTTCGCAGTTGCGGCTCCTCGAAGCGACCAGCAAGAACGATGAAATCGAGGCCGCCGCGATCGACGCCCGCGTCGAAACGCTTCGCGACCGCATGAACAACGCCAAGACCAGCAAGGAGCACGCGGCCCTGCTCACGGAGATGGGAGCCGCGAAGGATTCGAAGAAGGCCATCGAGGACCGCGAACTCGAATCCATGACCAAGGTCGAGACGCTCCGCAAGGAACTGGCGGAACTCGAAGCCAGGCGAGCCGAACGCAAGACGCTGCAACAGGACGCCGTGAAGGACCGCGACGCCAGGGCCGCGGAGATCAAGGACCGTGTCGCCGAACTCGAAAAGGAACGCGAAGTCGCCAAGCAGGATGTTCCCTCGTCGGCGCTGAAGGTTTACGAGGCCCGCGTCTCCATGGGGCACGAGGACGTCATGGCCCAGGTCGAAGAACAGGACCGTCGCAACCTCGAATACACCTGCGGCGCCTGCTACACCCACCTGCCCATCGAGCAGGTCAGCATCCTTCTCAAGCGAGGCGACCTGACCAGGTGTACGACGTGCCAGGCCATCCTCTACATGGCGCAGGAACTCAAGGCGGACATCGACGCCGGCAACGAGAAGAAGGCCAGGCAATCGGCCAAAAAGGCCGCAGCCGCGAAAGAGTAGGAAACTCCGTTACCCGGCGACCGTCTCCCGACGCAACCGCCGGGTGAAATGCGCGCATCAGGGCGTGAACAGTTTCTGCTGGTCCTTCACGTCCTTCACGCGGTTGCTGAGTTCTTCCAGCTGACTGAGAATGTCGCCGACGTTCTTGAACTGGTAGTACTCGCTCGCAAAGCGCACGTACGCGATCTCGTCCAGGTCTTTTAGTTTCCGCGCGACCAGTTCGCCGATCTCCCGGCTGTCCACCTCACGGTCGTGCTTCTTGTGGAGTTCATCCTCCACCTCGTCCACGATGCGCGCCTTGGCTTCCTCCGGGAGCGGGCGCTTGCCGCACGCCGCCTGGACACCGTGCTGGATCTTCTCCCGGCTGAACGGCTCACGCCGCCCGTCCCGCTTGATGACCGTCAGCCGGACCGTCTCTTCGATGCGCTCGTACGTCGTGAACCGTTTGTGGCACCCGAGGCACTGACGCCGACGACGGATCACCCGCCCGGCTTCGCTCGACCGGCTGTCGATGACTTTGTCATTGTCGAGCGTGCAAAATGGGCAGACCATGATCAACACTATCCGTGGAGGAGCGGAATCGGACCACGATCCGTAGGGGGTCCGCCCGGCTTGGGCCGGTATCTTGCGCGGGCACCGGCCTTCCGTCAATCGCCCTCAAAACTTGCGACCCGAACACCGCCCCCCTATTCTCCTGCGATGTCCGCCGCCGCCCGTTTCACGCGCACGACCACGACAAACTCCCGGAGCGGGTGAGCCGGCCCCCGTATCCATGATCGACCGCACGCCCGGCCAACACCGGGCGTTTTCGCTTGAGCACTCTCGCACCCGACGTCCCCACCCAACAGGCCCCACAATGCCGAAGATCACACTCCCCGACGGCGCCATCAAAGAGTTTCCCAACCCCGTCTCCGCCCTCGACGTCGCCAGGTCGATCGGCGCCGGCCTCGCCAAGGCCGCCCTCGGCTGCAAGATCGACGGCGAACTCCGCGACCTCTCGACACTCATCGAGAAGGACTCCGCCCTCTCCATCGTCACCCCGACCAACCGCGACAAGACCCCGA
>JAEUIV010000080.1 GCA_016795005.1 Phycisphaerae bacterium | reverse complement strand
TTCGCGCTCTTCATGCTGATCAAGGCGATGAACACCGCGATGGAGCGCATGAAGCGGAAGGAAGCCGCGGCGGCCGCGCCGCCTCCCGGCCCGACCAAGGACCAGGCTCTGCTGATGGAGATTCGAGACCTTCTCGCGGCGCGCCGGTAGCGGAAAATCGGACTCATTCACGCTCGACACCGGCCCTCGTGGGTCGGTGTTTTTTTTCGTTCCGTACGGCCGACGGGGAGTGCCGACTCTGAATGAATGATCGGGCGGCCAATCACGATCGGGTGACGAGTCGGCCGGCGCCCGGCTTTCCCACAAACTTGCCGTCGCGCGCCATGACTTGTCCCCGCACGGTGACAACGCTGGCACGCCCCTTGATTTCCCACCCTTCGAACGCGGAGTAGTCGGTCGCCATCTGATGGGTCTTGGCGCTGATCCGGCCGCGGTGGTGCGGGTCGTAGACGACGAGGTCTGCGTCGGCCCCGACGGCGATGGCGCCCTTGCCCTTCAAGCCGAAGATTCGAGCGGCGCGGGTGCTTGCGCAATCGACGAATGTGTGCAGGTCGATACGCCCGGTGCATACGCCGTGGGTGTAGAGGAGATCGACCCGGTTCTCAACGGACGGGATGCCGTTCGGGATCCGGGTGAAGTCGCTCGCGGGCGGCTTGCCCATGATCTTCTGCGATTCAAAGTCGAATGGCGCATGATCGGTGCCGACGGTGGCGACGGCGCGGGAGCGGAGGTGATTCCACAGGCGGTCGGCCTGGTGCCTGTCGCGGAGCGGCGGGGACATGACGTACTTTGCTCCCTCGAATCCCGGCTTCTCCGCGAAGGACTTGTCGAGGATGAGGTGAGGAAGGACCACCTCGATGTGGGCGCGAACGCCGCGAGAGACGGCGCGGAGCGCCTCGTTCACGGCTTCATCGCAGGAGGTGTGGACGACGTAGACCTCCGCGCCCGTCAGTTCCGCGAAGGTCATCAGGTGGTGAACGCCCTCCGCCTCCACGCGCGGCGGGCGCGAAGGCTCGTGCCACTCGGGGCCGGTCTTCCCCTGCGCGAGGAGTTGTGATTGGAGTTCGGCGACAAGCGTTTCATTCTCGCAGTGCGCGGTCACGACGACTCCGAGTTCCCTTGCGAGTCGGAGCGTATGGAAGAGTTCCCGATCGTCGACGCCGAGCGCCCCCTTGTAGGCAAGAAAGACCTTGAAGGACGTGATGCCGCGCTGGACGATCTCGCGGAACTGCTTCTCGGCGGAGGGATCGAACCGGGTGACGCCCATGTGGAAGGTGTAGTCGCACGAGGCGGCCCCCTGCGCCTTTGCAAGCCAGGTGTTGAACGCGTCGCGCGGCTCGTCGTTCTTGCCCGGGCAGATCATCTCGATGAGGGTAGTCGTGCCGCCGACGAGCGCCGCTCGGGAGGCGGAGTCCCAGGTGTCCTTGGCGTAGGTGCCCATGAAGGGCAGGTAGACGTGGACGTGCGGGTCGATGAACCCTGGGAAGAGGTACTTGCCCGTCGCGTCGATGACCTCCGCCGATCCCACCGACCTTGGGTCGATGTTCTTCTCGATGCGGTCGATCGCTTCGCCGCTGCAATACACATCGGCGGCGTAATCCTCGGTTGACGTGATGATGCGGGCGTTCTTGATGAGCAGCGGCATGGTGTGTGATCGGGAAAGTGCCTGAGCGGCGGATCAACTATTTGTTCGCGACGAGTTTCTCGCTCTGCTCGACGAACTTGTCGCCCGTCCATTGGGTGTCCTTGGTGACCATTCCCGCGCGTTGCGCGGCTTCGGCCGCCTTGGCCTGGGCCTGGAGTCGGACGAGTTCGGCGTGAGTGGTGAAGTATCGAAGGCTGCGGCCTCGGAACTGCTCGATCGAGTCGAACTTGTGCTTCTCCATGAAGGCGCCGAGGCCGGCGCAGAGCGTCTTGGCGAGCGGGTAGCCGTGCTTCATCACTCCGGTGCAGACCTGCACGGTGTGCGCGCCGAGGAGGATGAACTGTGCCGCATCGTCACCCGTTTCAACACCGCCGATCGCGGAGAGCGAACGGTCGAGGTATTCACCCTTGATGGGGAGCGATCCGTCCGCGGAAATCGGCTTGCCGCTGCCCCCGCCGAACATCATGGTGCCGAGTTCCATCACCATCCGGAGCGCGATGGGCCTGACGGCGATGCAGGAGTATCCGCCGGGGACGGAGTAGCCCTCGACTGTCGGCTCGGGTCGGAGCGTGTCGAGGTTGACGCTGGTGACGGAGAGGATTGTGTTGATGGCGCTCACGCCTTCGCATCCCGCTCGGAGCGCGGCCCGAGCCGGCTCTTCGATGTGCGTGATATTCGGGGTCATCTTTGCCCAGACCGGCACCTTTGCAACGCTGTTGACCCAGCCGCAGACTTCTTCGAGGATGCACGGGTCCTGGCCCATGGCGGCGCCCATGCGCCGCTCGGGCAGGCCGTGGGGGCAGGAGAAGTTGAGTTCAAAGGCATCGACTCCGGCTTCCTGGCATCGCTCGGTGATCTCGATCCATGCGTCTTTTCGGTACTCCTCCATGATGGAGGCGATCAGGATGCCCTTGGGGTACTTGTCCTTTGTTTTCCTGAACTCATCGACCCAGACTTGAAAGGGTCGGTCGCTGATGAGTTCGATGTTCTGCCATCCGAAGACGTCGTTGGACTTGGGGTCGCGCAGCCGCGCGTAGCGTGGAGCGACGTTGACAACCTTTGACGAATCGAGGCTGATCGTCTTGGCGATGACGGCGCCCCATCCCTCGTCGAACGCCTTGGAGATGACGTTGGCGTTGGTTCCCGGCGGCCCGGAACCGATGACGAAGGGGTTCGGGAGTTTGAGGCCGTCGACAGTGATGGAGAGATCGGGCATGGTTGGCTCCGTCCGTCGCGTGCCCTCTAACGGCGCGCGAACCCGTGATGATATAGAAAAGCGGGCGTGCGTGAGGGGGGTTTCCGCGGTCGTCGGGCACGGTCAACCGGGTTGCCATTTCAGATCCAGAGTTTCATTCGAATCCAATCGGCGGCGCGTCGGAACCAGATCGAGCCGTACGGTCGGCGGCCGACGTCCACGCGAGCCAGCCCCTCCATTCCGGGTCGGAGCCACGCTGGCCGCGATTCAAGACGGAGCCGCACGCGGAAGACATTCCGCTCGTGCCGGAGTTCGGCGGCGGGTTCGATACGTTCGACGGTGAACTTCAAGTGGTTGGCGGGGAATGCGGCCGTGGCGAGTTCCCCCGATTGTCCCGGTTGGATGTCCGCGATGCGATCTTCCGGGACGTAGGCGTCGGCGCGGAGCGAGTCGAGTTGGGCGACCTCGAAGAGGTGGTCGCCGGTGCGGACGGGCGCGCCCAGGAGTCGCTTCAGATCGCCGCTGAGCACAAGCCCGGGTTCCGGCGCGACGAGCAGCGATTGCCCGATCTGATGCTCGATGAGTTCGGCGCGGGCGGCGGCCTGTTCGGCCTTGGCGCGCGCCATCTGTGATTCGGCCTCCTTGCGGTCGCGCTGGGCGATCGCGATCTCACGCTGGAGCGCGGAGAGTTCCGCGCGTGCCGAGGCCAGTTGGAGCCGGAGTTCGGAGTCGTCGAGGCGGGCAAGCGGCGTTCCCGCGTTCGGGAGTTCGTCGCCCACCTCGACGAAGACTTCTCGGATGTAGCCGTCGAACGGCGCGGGGATGACGCGACGCGACGCGGCCTCGATTCGGAAGGTGCTCTCGACGCGGTAGACACCGGGAACAAAGGTAAGAAAAAGGATGCCGAGCAGGACGAGCGCGGCGGCGAGTTTGAGCCATGTCTGACGCGGGCCGACGATTGCGCCGATCGCGTCTTCGAGAAGTCGGAGCGGGAGATGCCGTCCGTACCGTTCGAGGGTGACCAGGCGATTGGTCACGAGTTCCGCATACAGCCGCGCGGCTTCGACTTCTTCGGCGGTGAAGGGATGCGTCGCATCGCGTTCGAGAGTGATGACGCCGAAGACGTTCTCCGCATGTCGGAGGGGCAGGCTGAGGATCGCGCCGCTGCCGTGACGATCGGCGAGTTCGGCGTGGGCGCGGGCGATCACGATATCCGCCGGGTCGAGCGGGAGGCGTATCTCGATGTCCTGGTCGGCGCACTCCTCCATCGCGGATTCGATGTCCTGGACAAGCCCGGTCTTGCGGACGATTTTCTCCGTCTGGCTCATGGCCACCACATTGACGGCTCGCCGGCGCACGATGCCGATCGACGCACGGTTGCATCGCCAGAGTGAGGCGAGGCCGTTGCACATCCCGATGGTGGCGGGAGCGAATCGTTCGTGCTCGGCGCCGGCCGCCAGAGACTCGAGCACAAGGGTTCGTGCCCGGTTGTGCGCGTGGTGCTCCGCTTTCTCACGTCGGAGGGTCAGCGTTTCGAAGAGTCCCGCCGTGGCGCAGAGCCTCTGCAGAATCGCGCCGAGCGCATGCGTCGGCCCGCGGACCAGGTAGAGTCCGACCACGCGCGATGCTCCATTGACGGCGAGGGGTACCACCGCGATCGAGGCGACCGGCGCGGTGGCGAACGATTCGGCGAACTCGACCGGGATCACGCGCGGCCCGTCGTCGCCCGAATCCCGGAACGCGTCGACCGCCGGGTCGAGCCATGCGGGCTGAGACTGTCCGGGCCTCGCGGCGGGAAAGAGCGCCAGCAGTTCCGTCGGCCCGCCTGGACCGACGCGGACAATGGCCCCCGTTTCGGCGGGCGCGGTCTCACACTGGAGCGCGAGGATGTCGGCGATCGAGCGTTGCTCGCATGAAGGTTCCGCGCGAGTTGGCGCGAAGTCGGTTGGTCGGCGTTGTTCGCTCATGAATCCTGGGAACGCCTTGCACGCGGGCGCGGAGCCGCGCATGCGGCGTATAGTAGCGGCTTCTCCGCGCATACGTGCGCGGAAGGCTGGAGGTTTGCTTGAACTCATCATTACTCTTCGCGGCATTCTGTGCGGTGGGGTGCCTCGCCGTCGGCCGGGCGGAGCCCCCCATCGAAGCGATCGCGCAGGCGCGCCATGACCTGGACCTTGGGTTCACCCTGAAGGGGCGCGTCTCAGAGGTCCTCGTCGAGCCGGGATCGGCCGTGGAAGCCGGGCAACTGCTCGTGCGGCTGGACGATCGAGAAGGGGCCGAGCAGATCAGGTTGTTCGAGTTGCGTGCGGCGAGCCACCTGGAGATCGATGCGGCCGAGGCGCAGTGGCGGCTGGCGGAGAACGAAGCGAAACGGCTGGAGGAAGCGATGGCGAGCGCGGGAGCGGCTCCTTTCGAGGTCGAACGGGCGCGGCTCGAAGCGAGGCGAAGTTTCCTGGCGTACGAACTCTTCAAGCAGAGGCAGACGGAGACCCAGATCCAGTTGTCGCAATCGCGGCTCCTGCATGAGAAGTTCGAGATGCGTGCGCCGATGGCCGGGACGATCGAGCGGGTCATCGTTGAGCCGGGCGAGATGGTCGAGGAAGTCCGGCCCGTGCTCCGGCTTGTGGTGACGGACCCGCTGCGAATCGAGGCCCCGACGCCGATGAGTCTCGCGCGGGGCGTCAGCCGGGGCCAGGCGGCTTGGGTGCGCTTCCGCGCCAGCGGCAATGTGCTGGAGGGGCGCGTGGTCAGCATCGGAAATGTCGCCGACCCCGGCAGCGAGACGCGGCTCGTGGTGATCGACGCGCCGAATCCGGTCGGTGAGCCGGCGGGAGCGCACGTGATGGTGTCGTTTGAGCGCCCCACGGACCAAGACAGCCCTGCCCGATAATCGTGATCAGAGCGGCGCGGCGGCATAGCCGAGCGCGTCGTCGAGCCAGTCATCCGAGCGCAGGACGGCCCGCCGACTGTTCCTGGCCAGGCGTTGCGCATCGGCCTGCGCCCGGCGCGTGATCGCGCGTGCGATCGCCGGGTTCACCGGGTTGGTTACGAGCCGCTGCCTGAGCCAGCGGGCGGCGTGCGGCGCGTGCCTCTGGAACAGCTCATCTTCCATCGAGATGAACGCTTGAGCGGAGCCTGGGTCCCCCTGGCGTCCCGCGCGGCCGAAGAGTTGTCGGTCGATGCGCGGCGATTCGTGCCTCTCGGCGGCGATCACGTGCAGTCCGCCCTTCTCCGCGACCCCGGCTCCCAGACGTATGTCGGTCCCACGGCCGGCCATGTTGGTAGCGATGGTGATGCGTCCCGTTTCGCCGGCGTGCTCGATGATCGCGGCCTCGCGTTCGTGGCGCAGCGCACTGAGGACCTCGTGCGGGAGACGACGCTGCGAGAGGAGCTGGCTGAGTCGTTCGCTCTGCTCCACGGTGCGCGCACCGATGAGCACCGGACGGCCGACGGCGTGGAGCCGCTCGATCTCATCGGTGAGGGCGGCCCATTTGTCAGCGGCGGACGCGAAGACGCGATCGGGGCGCTGCTCGCGGCGTGAGGGCCTGTTGGGCGGGATGACGACGACCGGGAGACGATACGTCCGCCAGAGTTCACCCGCTTCCTCGCTCGCGGTGCCGGTCATCCCCGAGAGCGAACGATATAGCCTGAAGAATCGCTGGAACGAGATTCTTGCGAGGGTCTCCTTCGGCGCGTTGATGTCGAGCGACTCCTTGGCCTCGATCGCCTGGTGCAGGCCGTCGCGCCAGGTCCGATCGGGCATGGCCCGTCCCGTTTGCTCATCAATGATGACCACGGACTTGTCGCGCACGAGGTAGTGCTTCCCTTCGTGGAAAAGGAGTCTCGCGGTGAGCGCCTGGACGACCAGTTCTTCGGTGCGTCGCCTTCCTGACCAGACCCCGCCCAGGTGTTTCGAGAGAGCGCAGGCTCTCTCCAGCCCGCTGGGGGTGAGCGAGATCTCATTTCTTCGAACGTCCACCGTGTAGTCGGACGCGGCGGCCAGTTCTGAAGCGATCTGCATCGCCTCGATCATCGCGCGCTTCTGGATGGGATTCGGCGAATCGCCCGAGATGATGAGCGGCGTCACGGCTTCATCAAGAAGAACGGAATCCGCCTCGTCCACGACGGCGCATTCAAGCCCCCGCTGCACCAGGTGATCGAACCGCGAGCCGCGCGAGGCCTCGGACGCCAGCGCCCCGGCGAGCGAACGCACCCCGCCGAGCAGCAGCCGATCGCGGAGAAAATCCGCGGCCACTTCCTTGTTCGTGGCGTACGTGACGTCGGCCGAATACGCCGCGCGCCGCTGGGCCGGCGTGGAATCGCCGGTGATCCACGCGACGGTCACGCCGCACGCGCGGTACACGGGGTTCATCCATTCCGCGTCGCGCCGGGCGAGGTAATCGTTGACGGTCACGATGTGGCATCCCCGACCGCGCCAGCCGGCGATGATGGCCGGGAGCGTGGCGGTGAGAGTCTTTCCTTCTCCGGTCGCCATCTCCGCGATGCATCCGGCGTTCAGCGCGAGCGCGCCCGCGATCTGGACCGGGAAAGGCCGCATCCCCGTCTCGCGCCACGCGGCCTCCCGGATGACCGCCAGCGCGCGCACTACGTCGTGCGGCTCCTCCCGGGACGCGCGGAATCGGACGCGGAGCGACACGGTCTCTTCGGCGAACTGCCGCGATGGCAGCGAAGCCATCTCGCTCTCGAGTTGAAGGACTCGCTCGGCGCGGGAAGCAAACATCGACGGCGTCATCAGCGTCCGGCGTACAAGCCCCATGCCGCGGTGCCAGAGAGCATCGAGGCCCTTTGGCGTTTCGGGCCTGAGTTCGGTGCGAGCAAGCGCGCGCCAGCGTTGGATCGGTAACGCGGACATCAGATGCGGAATCGCTCCTGAAGAGCCTGGGTGACGGCGCGCCATGCCTGGGACGCGAGCGATCGTCGGGGCAGGTCGAGCCGTGCGACGACGCGCTGCCCGGGAAGGAGGCCGATCGGCTCGTCCAGATTGATACGGACCTCGAAGGTGAGTTCGGCGGAGCGCGGGGCCTCACCCTGGGAGGGCCGGGTTTCGATGCCGCCCCCGGCCGCAAATCCGAGCGAAGGCGACGGCATGCGGTCCGAACCGGCGGGGACCACCATCTGGATTCGGCCGGTGGTGAACTGAGTGGGGCGTCCCTTGGCGCGGACTTCCACTCTCGGGCTTGCCTCCGCGATGATGGCCGCGGCGAGGTGCTGCGTGGCCGAGGCACGCACGTCGAGCGCGGAAAGGTCCGCGACGATTCCGAGGGAATCGCCCCGTCGCATCCACGTGCCCGCCCGTTCGACCGAATCGGTGGAAATCCACGTCCCCCCGAGCGTGGGACGGACGGAGAGCGCGGTGAGTTGATCGTTCGTCCAACGGAGTTGGTCATTGACCGCGGCGATCTGGTCGTCCAGGCGTTGGGCCTCGGCCGGGTCCTTTTCGAGCGCAAGGCGGCGCGCGACCTGCAAGCGGCGCGCTTCGGCTTCAAGAGTCTTTCGAGTTGCTTCCAGTTGCCGGCTGTCCGCGCGAAGAAG
>JAEUIV010000067.1 GCA_016795005.1 Phycisphaerae bacterium | reverse complement strand
AAGGACATCAGGCTCTCCGTCAACGCGAATCGCCGACCCTTTTCAGAACCTTCGACCACTTCAAGCGTCGCCATGGAACGTCTCCCCCGCCCGGTCACACATCATACGGCCGCACCCGCTTGCCGCAGCAACGCCGAGGGTCTCTACGGACACACCACGCCCCAGTTGGTGAGCACCGCCGACACGTCGCCGAAGTTCACCACGCCGTCCAGGTTGGCATCGCCGGGGCCGGAGCCGCCCGGATACACCGCCCCCCAGTTCGACAGCACCGCGTTGATGTCCGCGAAGTTCACCGTGCGGTTCCCGTCCGCATCGCCCGGACAAGGCGGCGGAGAGACAACAACGCCGAAGCCGGTCGCCTTGAACACCACGCCGACATTCGAACTCCCCCCAAGGGCCGTGGTGCCGTACAGATTCCCGGCGCCATCCGCAACAAGCGTGACGCCCCGCGGCGCGGAACCGTTCCCCCCGCTGAACGCAAAGGTCGTCATCACACCCGAAGCCGGGTCGTACCGAAAGAGAACTCCGTGGTCGCCCAGGCCCCCGGCCTGCGTCACGCCGAACAAATGGCCCGCCGCATCGCGCAGCAGCCCGCCGATCGGCGCGGCGCCGTTCGTCACAATGAAGGATTGAAGCGTCACGACCATCCCGGACCCGGCGGGAACCTTGAACAGCGTGCCGTTGTTCGTGGCGCCGCCGCGATTCGTCGTCCCGTAGATGTTGCCCTGCTCGTCGAGAACCACCGAACCCCAAGGCTCATCGCCGGAGTTCGCATCAAAGGAGGCGAGCACCGTGATGTCCGACGCGCCAGGGGAAAGTTTGAACACGACCCCGCGCCCGTTCGCGCCGCCGCTCTGCGTGGTGCCATAGAGCGCGCCCGACCCGTCGGCCACAAGCCCGCTGGACGGGCTGGCCCCGTTCGCGAACGTGAACGAGGCGATCGTCGCCGGAACATCGCTTCCAGGATCGACCCGAAAGATGGTGCCGAACCCGCCGCCGGTGTTCGCCGTCCCCCACAGAGCGCCGAGCGAATCCATGAACAACGATCCGTAGGGACTGTTGCCCGTGTCGAACCGGCAGTACGCCAGCGTGGTGGGAACCGTCGCGCCGGACGCAAGCCCGAACACAACGCCGCGGTTCTGCGGCCCGCCGAGAATCGTGGTGCCGAACAGGTCCCCCGCCGCGTTGCGCACGAGTCCGCCCCGCGGCGTCTCGCCGTTCAACTGACTAAATGAAGCGAGCGCGGTAATGGCCCCGCCCGCCTCGGGAACCGTGAAGATCGTCCCGACACCCGACGCCCCGCCAAGCTGCGTTACGCCATACAGATGCCCCGCGCCGTCGCGCACAACGCCGGCCCAGGGATACGCCCCGTTCGTGTTGTTGAACGACCCGAGCGCGGTGATCGCCTGTCCACGCGCGGCCCCCGTAACAAGAAGCAACGCGCCCGCGCAAAGAGAACCCGCGGGGAACCGCCAATCGCGAACGCATGCCGTCATCATGGAAGCCTCAATTCATCGCCGAGACCGCGCGGCGGGAGACCGATCACCCCCGCCCGCGCAGGCGCTCACCTCTCGAAAATAGAACGTGAGCCGGGCATCGGCAACAAAAACGGAGACATCGCGGCAAAAAATCGCTCGGAAACACCCCCGCGCGGCCGGTTAGGCGGCGGCGACCGCCCCAGCGCCCCCACCCGGAATGCGACTCTCAGGGTGGAAACTTCACCCGCACATCTTCTTCAATGCCTCGGCCTTGTCCGTCTTCTCCCACGTGAACAGGTCGCCCTCCGGGCGCCTCCCGAAGTGCCCATGGCTCGCCGTCGCCGAGTAGATCGGCTTACGCAGCGACAGGCTCTCGATGATCCCCTTGGGCGTCAGCCGGAACACCTCGCGGATCGCCTTCTCGATCTTCAGCGGATCAACCTTGTGCGTCCCGAACGAGTTGATGTGAACGCTCGTGGGGTCCGCCACGCCGATCGCATAACTCAACTGGATCTCAACCCGATCCGCCAGCCCCGCGCTCACCACGTTCTTCGCGATGTATCGCGCCATGTACGCCGCCGAGCGATCGACCTTCGTCGGGTCCTTCCCGCTGAACGCGCCGCCGCCGTGACGACCCATCCCGCCGTACGTGTCCACGATGATCTTCCGGCCCGTCAGCCCGCAGTCCCCGTGCGGCCCGCCGATCTCGAACTGACCCGTCGGATTGATGTGGCACTTGATCCCGTCGTGCCACCACTTCGCCCCCAGCGTCGGCTTGATGATGTGCTCCCGCACCAGGTGACGAAGATCCTCCTGCTTCCCGCCGTTGTACATCGGATGATGCTGCGTGCTCAGCACCACCGTCTCCACCTTCACCGGCTCGTTCTTCTCGTTGTACTCCACCGTCACCTGGCTCTTCGCGTCGGGACGCAGACCGGGGAACACGCTCTTCTGCCGGCACTCCGCCTGGCGCTCCACCAGCCGGTGCGCCAGGAAAATCGGCAGAGGCATGTACGTCCCGTGCTCGAGCTGCTCCGTCTCCCGGCACGCATAGCCGAACATCATCCCCTGGTCGCCCGCCCCGTCCTTGTCAACGCCCATCGCGATGTCCGCGGACTGCTTCTTCAGCGTGATCAGCACCGCGCACGACTTGAAGTCAAAGCGCATGTCCGCGTCCGTGTACCCGATCTTCTCGATCGTGTCCCGAACCGTCTGGTCAATGTCCACATACGTGTTCGTCGTCACCTCGCCCGAGACCACCGCCATCCCCGTCGAGACGAGCGTCTCGCACGCCACCCGGCTGCGGGGATCGCCCGCGAGCATCGCGTCCAGCACCGCGTCGCTGATCGCGTCCGCAACCTTGTCGGGATGACCCATCGAGACGGATTCAGACGTAAACAGATAGTTCGGCATGAGACGCTCCACAAAAACAGGGACGCAACAACGGTCAAACCATTCATCCGGATAATCGGATCAAGCCGCGGAACGCCGAGTCTAGCACACACGGTTCGCCGCGGCCCCGATCTCCCGCCAATCGTCGAGATTCACACGCCAATCACCCCAAAAATCCAAACGCCCCAGTCCGCCGGCATAGTGGTGGAGTGGGGCGCTCGGTACAGATGAAGCGGCTCGCCGCTGGTGTCGAGACAGCGAGCCGCGATGGACGGACGACTGCGGCCCTGTGCTTCCGCAGTCGCCCGGGAAACCGTCCCAGTGAACTCATTCGGACGGGGGGACGTGAACCTCCTACCGCGGGCCTCCCGCGGCGGGCCGAAGTCGAGGACGCCGTGACCTGCCCACTTGGTCACACACTTCCTCGACTTCGGGCCGCCGAAACAGGCCCGCCCTTTCCTTCATGCCGGGGAGCACGGCTTTCGCCGTTTTCCCAGCCCTCCTAGCCTTTCTCCAACCGGGCGGTCCCGAGGGCAGACTCGGGCCTTTCCCATCAATGGGTCGCGACGGTCTCTCGGCCAGTCGCGCCCAACTTTCTCCCCGCCAGAAGGTCTGACGGGAAAAGAACTGTTGCAACACCCGTGCCAACTCAAAAATCAAAGAAAAGGACCTCCAAAAGCCTAGAACAACGACTAATCACAATAAAAACTGTGACATATAGCAGTTGACTCATGTATTGCGACATTCAATAATCACAACGTGGAAACACCGAACCAATTTCCTCACCACCAGGGGAGCCTCGTCGAAATCGATCTCTTGCCGGTCGGGCTGCTCGAACTGGGCGAGGATTGGCGGGTGCTCCGGGCGAACCGCGCCGCGTCCGAACGATTCGCCCTCAAGTCGGATCAACTCCCCGGCTCGCGCTTCAGCCAGTTCCTGGATGTCGGCGACTCCATCGTTGAACGGCTCGCCGCCGCCCTGAAGGAATCGCCGCGCGCCACCGCTCGCGCCGTCCGCCTCGCGCGCACCGATCGCCGCATCGACGTTGACCTCATCGTCGAGCGCACCCCCGCGAACACGCTGCTCGTCACGATGATCGACGCCGACGCCCGCGCTGCACAGGAAGAGGAACTCGCGCGGCTCCAGCGCGCCCTCGCCGAGTCCGAGCGCGCCCGCACCCGGATGCGCGAGATCACCACGGAACTCACCGCCGCCTCGGAACCGCCGCGAATCATCGGCTCCTCCGCGCCGATGCTCCGCATGCTCGACCAGATCGAGCGCGTCGCCGCAAGCCCCGCCACCGTCCTCATCCACGGCGAGTCCGGGTCGGGCAAGGAACTTGTCGCCAAGGCGATTCACGCCGGATCGCCGCGCGCCCGACGGCCGCTCATCGCCGTCAACTGCGCCAGCCTCCCCGAGTCGCTCATCGAGAGCGAACTCTTCGGGCACGAGCGCGGCGCGTTCACCGGCGCCGACCGCCAGCGACTCGGAAAGTTCGAACTCGCCGACGACGGCTCACTCTTCCTCGACGAGATCGCCGAACTCTCCATGCAGGCCCAGGCCAAGCTCCTCCGAGTCCTCCAGGAGGGAACCTTCGAGCGTGTCGGCGGCACCGAGACCGTCCAGGTCGATGTCCGGCTCATCGCCGCCACGCACCGCGACCTCGCCCAGCAGGTCGAGCGCGGCCGATTCCGCGAAGACCTCTTCTACCGCCTCAACGTCTTCCGCATCGAGGTTCCCAGCCTCCGCGACCGAAAGGAAGACATCCGCGCGCTCGCCGAGTTCTTCCACGAACTCCACGCGCGACGCATGGCGCGCCCCGTTCTGCCCATCTCCGAGCGCAGCATGCGCCGCCTTCTCACCTATCGTTGGCCCGGAAACGTCCGCGAACTCGAGAACGCCATCGAGCGCGCCACCGTCCTGGGCGATCAGGATGTCGAGCTCGAGATCGAGATCCCGGACGCTCCCAACGTGCCCGGCTCCGACCCGCAATCCGCCGCGCGAGGCGACACGTCGCAGATCCCGCGCGACGTTCTCCTCGATCTCTCGCTCGACCAGCTCTCCCGCCTCCAGATCATGCACGCGCTCGAAACACGCTCGTACCGCGTCTTCGGCAAGGACGGCGCCGCCGAAAAACTCGGCATCAATCCGCAGACCCTGCTCTCACGAATGGACAAACTGGGCATCCCGCGCCCGCGCACCATGCGCCGAGCGCTACGGGGCGCGGATGAATCCTCAGATTGATCATCGCGGCGCGACGCTCGCCTCCTCCACGTCCGCGATCCACACGTCGCCGTCCACCACCGGCGTCGTGAACGTCACCCACGAAGCATCGGGAGCGAGGGTCAGTTCGATCACCGCATCCAGCCGCCGCTCCGGAGTCCACAGCAACTTTCGGGCGCCGTCGGCCAGTGTCAGGATCTCGATCCCGCCCCGCGTGGAGATCAGCACCCGCTCCCCGTCGGGCAGGTATTTCGCATCTCCGTCAAGCGGCGGTGCGGGAATCACCTCGTAGGCCTTCGTCTCGGGGTCGAACGTGGCCAGCGAGAACTCCGCGCGTTCGCCGAACAGCCCCACGAGCAGCCGATCGGCCTTGGGAGACCAGTCAAGGGGGATGGCGGAGCGCCCCTCGGGCATGGGCATGATCCGCGGCTCGGGCGGCGACTCATCCAGACGCAGGATCGACATCTTCCGCACCCGTGAGCCGAACGCGAGCCACTTCCCATCGCGCGAGAGCGTAACGTTCGTGGCGCCGTCCGGGTCGTTCGTGATGCGGGTCAGGCCGCTGCCGTCCGCGCGGATCGACCAGACTTGATAGCCGCCATCGCGGTCGGAATAGAAGAGCAGCGACCGCCCGTCGGGTGTCCATGTCGGCCCCCGGTCCTTGGCCGAGTCGCTGGTGAGGCGGCGTCGGCCGGTCCCGTCGGTGCTCGCAATGAAGATGTCCTCGTTGTTCCCGCGGCCGCCGGAATAGGCGATGCTCTTTCCGTCGGGCGACACGCTGCAGAAACTGCTGGCGGTGGTCGTCGTCACGAGCGGGCGGGGCAAGCCCTTGGCCGTCCCCGCCGCGAGGTCGATGTCCAGCCGCATGATCCGCGTCGTCCACACGCCCGTCATGAACGCGAGTCGCGGGCGCTGCCGCGCGACGGAAAGATACGAGATCGTCGCCCCGGGCGCGCGGGTGATCGCCTCGGGCGGCCCCAGCGTCCGGCCCGTCGCCTCGTCGATCGGGATGCGCCAGATGTCGTTCGAACCGCCTCGATCGCTGATGAAATAGAGGTGTTTCCCGTCCAGCGACCACTTGGGCGACCAGTCAAGAGGCGCGTCGTTCATGACCGCGACAGGCTCCCCACCCGCCGCGGGGATGGTGTACAGGTCGCGCTGCCCGCCCGTGCGCATGCCCCAATAGGCGATCCGCGCGCCCGAAGGCGACCACGACGGCTGCACCGCGTCGCCGGGACAGATCGCGGCGATCGTTCCCGTCGCCGGGTCAACCGTGGACAGCCGGCTCAACGTGTTCCGTGACAGCGGGTCGATGACACCCTCCGACGCGAAAGCGATCATCTTCCCGTCGGGCGACCACGAGGGGTCGAAGCCTTCCGCCGTGATGCGCCGGGGCGATTCGCCGGTCGCGCCCATCACGAAGAGGCCGCCGCCGTCGCGCTCGGAGCGGAACGCGATCGATTGTCCGTCGGGAGAATAGGCCGGCTCGTAATCATCCGGCCCGGCGTCGGCGCTTAGGTTCACGGAGTTGACCCCGCCGATGCGCAGCGAGAAAAGATCAAGCCCCCCGCCCGTGGCGGCGCTGTAGACGATGGTCGTGCCGTCGGGCGAGATCGCCGGGTAAACCTCGAATCCCGCGGCATCGGTCACCTGCGCGAGCGTGACCCGCGGCGGGAGCGGCGCCGCAGGCGCGGTCACCGGCGCCGCAACCCGTGCCGGCCGCGTGAGCGCCCACGCGGCCGCACCCAGCGCCGCTGCGGCGATCACCCCAGACGCCGCGACGACTCCCCAGCCCGGGCCGCGCCGCGTGGCGGCCTCTTGCACCCCCGGCCCCTCCAGCCTCGCCCGTTCGATCTCCAGCATCGCATCGCCAAGGTCGCGCAGGCGTTTCTCACGATCGCGCTCCAGCGCGCGCACGAGCAGGTCGCGCAGCCGCGGCGGCGTGCTCGGCGGCAAGAGCGAAAGATCAACACCCTTGTGCAGCACCGCGCCGATCGAATCGGTCGCCGTTTCGCCCGCGAACGGAGAGACCCCCGTCAGGCACTCGTACACGATCACGCCGAACGCCCACACATCGCTCCGACGATCGACGCGCCGACCCCGCGCCTGCTCCGGGCTCATGTACGCCGCCGTCCCGAGGATCGCGCCGGGGATCGTCGGACTATGCCGCGCCGGCAGGGTGGACGCCGTGATGGTGGGAGAGTCGGGCGACGCGCCCGTACCGGTCGACGACGCCCCCTCGTCCAACGTGCGCGCCAGCCCGAAGTCCAGCACCTTCACCTTGCCATCGGGGGTGATCTTGATGTTCGCCGGCTTCAGGTCACGATGCACGATCCCCGCCTCGTGCGCCGCTTCGAGTCCGGCCGCGATGCCCGTGGCCAGGTCCAGCGTCTCGTCCAGCGAGATCGGACCACGCTCCAGACGGTCCGCGAGCGTCGGCCCCTCCACATACTCCAGCACGAGGTACTTCCGCCCGTCCTGCTCTTCGACGCCGAAGATCTGCGCAACGTTCGGATGATTCAGACTCGCCAGCGTCCGCGCTTCGCGGCTGAAACGTCCAAGCCGATCCGGGTCCGCCGCCAGATGGTCCGGCAGCGCCTTGATCGCCACCCGTCGGCCCAGGCGCGTGTCCTCCGCCAGGAACACCACGCCCATTCCACCGCGGCCAAGTTCGCGCTCAACCTTGAATGGACCGATTCTCGAAGCCGTCATGCGGGCATGCTACCCGCACCCGACTCGAGCGCTCTCGTCTATCCTTATGCTCGCCCGCTCCACCAAGGTGCCACCATGACCACCCGCCTCGAAGTCACCAAGACCTACAAACTCTTCATCAACGGCCAGTTTCCACGCACGGAATCCGGCCGGTCCATCTCCATCCCCTCCACGTCCGACGGTGTCTTCGCTCACACCTGCCACGCCTCACGCAAGGACCTCCGCGACGCCGTCGTCGCCGCGCGCGCCGCCCAGGACGCATGGCAGAGACGCGCCGCCTACAACCGCGGCCAGATCCTCTACCGCCTCGCGGAGATGCTCGAAGGAAAGAAGCAGGAGTTCGCCGAGGCCATCGACGCCGCGGGCGGCGCATCGACCGCTCCGAAGCATTCAAAGAAATCCAAGTCGCCCCCCGCGCGCCGCTCGCCGCGGCCCGCGCGCCCCACTTCTTCCGACGAGGTCGCCGCGTCCATCGACCGCCTCGTCGCCTTCGCGGGTTGGGCGGACAAGTTCCAGCAGGTCCTCGGCTCGAACAATCCCGTCTCCGGCCCGTACTACAACTACTCCTCTCCCGAACCGACCGGCGTCGTCGCCGTCGTCGCGCCACCCCGCGAACTCCCGCTGCTCGCGCTGATCTCGCTCATCGCCCCGCCGCTCTGCGCCGGCAACACCATCGTCGCGCTCGCGTGCGAATCCAACCCGATCCCCGCGTGCATCCTGGGCGAGGTCGCCGCGACAAGCGACGTGCCGCCGGGCGTCATCAATCTCCTCACCGGCCTCCACGCCGAACTCATCCCCCACATCGCCGGCCACCGCGACATCGACGCCGTCCACGCCGCGAATCTCCCGGACGATCAGGCCCGCGCGCTCCGCGAGGGGGCGGCGGAAAACGTGAAGCGCGTCACCGTCCGCGCCCTCGCTCCCGCTGACTGGCTGAACAACGACCTGTGCGCCTCGCCCTGGTGGATCGAGCGATTCGTCGAGATCAAGACGATCTGGCACCCCGCCGGGGCTTGAACTACATCCCGTACTCCGACGAGTGCGTCATCAACTCGCGCACCGCGCTCGGCCCACCCACCGCCGCCATCACCGCGCTCACCGCCGCGACCCTCATCAAGGCCCGTGCCCAGGGCGCCCATCCCCGGACGATCGGCGCCTCCCCCACGCACGCCGCCAGCGGCGCAACGCCGAATCCAGCCGCCATCCACCAAGGCAACTCCGCCCACATCACCACACTCCACCACATCGCCGAGGCGATCATCACCGCCGCACCCGTCCCCATCGCGCCGAGTTCGGCCCGGACGCCGAACACCGCGACGCCCGCTCCCGCCAGGAGCGCGACGGCGAGCGCGCCGAGCGACTGACCCTCCCCCATCGCCGCGCCCACGATCACCACGAACGCGGCGCTCATCCCGATCACCGCCGACGCGACGCCCCACGCGCCCACACGCTCCGGCCGCGCTGGCGCGTCGTTCGCTGCGAGATCCGGCCGATCACCCCCCGCGCGACGCCGCGAAAGGCCGTCGAGAAGCCACCACATCATCGCCACGCTCAGCGCCATCGCGGGCCAGGACGCCGCTTCCGAGAGGGTCCATTCGCGCTCGACCGCGAATCGCTTCCACCCGACCAGCCCAAGGCCGACCGCCGCGCACCCGACGCGCACAAGCCAGACCGGCCAGCCGCCGCGCATCACGCCGATCGCCGCACCGCCGACCAGCCCGACCACGCCGGCGAACACGACCCCGTGCCGTCCGGGCGAAGGGGGCCACGTCGGCCAGCCGAACAATCCGACGTGCGCCGTCGCATAGGCCCCGAGCACCGCGGCCGCGGCCCACGCCGCCGCCCCGCGCCGCGCGAACAACGAGACGCACAACATCAGAAGCGACCACAACGCGGGGAGAACGAGCACAAACACAATGTCGCGCGCGGAGATCAACTGACCACCCGCTCGTTCGCGACTTCTCGCAGCCGCTCGCCCGCCTGTTGCAACAGCGCCTCCGCGACCTGCTCCGGGTTGTATCCCGCCGTCAGATAGATCCAGGGCTTCCCGGCCGAACGCGCGTACCGCTGCGCTTCTTCCGCGTGCAGGTGCCCCGTCAACTTGATCAGCACCAGGACCGCCGCGGTCTCGGGCCGGGAGATGGGGCCGCGCAGCCCTTCGCTGCTCCCGTGCTCGCTCAGGTGAACCCACTCCACGCGCGAGAGTCCGAACGCGCGCTTCAAGCGCTCGATCGCCTCATTCCGAGGCTCGCCGCCGACCATCACCAGCGACCGCCCCTCGACCAGGCCGCGCGCTTCCTGCACACGCGCGCTCCAGGCGCGCTCCTTCACCGTCTCCTCGCCGGGCGTCGGCTTCCGGCGCGCCGACAACACCCCCTGCACCGCCGCGTGCTCGCGCAGCCGCTCCGGCATCGCGTCGATCACCGCCGGCGGCAACGCCTCCACCACGCGACGATCGCGCGCCGACACCCCCAGCGCCGCGAGCGCTTCCAGCGACGCGATGATCCGCTCGAAGTGATACTCCTCCGCGTCCGCCTCCGCCTTGTTCACGTGGTACCGCAACTTCGTCAGCGCCGAGTCCACGCTCTTTGACGAAGCGATCCGCTTCGCGACACGCTCCGAGATCGCCGACGCTTCGCGGATCACGTCGTCCGCACGGGCCGGATCACCCGGATCGGAGATCGTCATGTAGCGTTCGAGAAAGACCCGCCGCCACGCCGTCTCGTGCTTGAGCCACAGGTGCGTCTCGTCCTGGTCCCGATCCGGCACCGTCAGCCACGTCTCGCTCAGCGCTACGCGGAGCGCGGAATCCGCCTCCGCCAGCAGCTGCATCGCCGACGCCACCGCCTCGTCGCCCGCGCGCTCCCCCGCCGCATCGACGCGCCGCATCAACGCCGCCGCCTCCGCCAGCGCCAGGTAGCATCGCCCGATCCGGCTCACCGCCCGGTCCGTCGGCTGCTCGCGCTCCCGCCACAGCACCCACAGGAAGCAATCGCGCGTCGCCTTCGCCTCGCGCAGCACGCTGCTGATCGACTCGTGTACCGCGCGCATCCGCTCCGGATCCCCCGCCGCCGCGTTCCGCGCCACGAACAACTCGCACGAGCGGGCCTTCAACCGGCACCGCGTCTCGATCAGCTCGAGGTCCGGCGCCGTCCACGGGCTTTCACGCTCCGCCTCGTCCGCCGAAGAAGCCGCCGCCCGGGCACGACCGATCTCCTCCGTCGTCCCCGCCACCGACAAGGGCACCACCGCGTCGCCGATCTTCAGCGGCACGATCCCCCGCGTCCCCCCCGCGCCGCCGGCCGCCGCACGCGGCGCCTCAGCCAGCGCCGGCGCCGCGGGCGTGGCTTCGTTTGCGACGCCCCCGTCCCACTCCGTCGGCTCCCCCTTGCGATCATACTGATGTTCTATACGATTCAACTCATCTTTGACTATCAACCCGCCATTTGCCTCCGCTTCCTCTATCAAGAGCCTGCCTATCAGCGCCGCCGCTCTTCTCAACGCCAGCGACCTCCCCATCGCCGGCCCGATCACTTCACGCAATGACCTCACCAAGTCCAATAGTTCATTCTCATTCATGCCCGTATTCTACGGCCCGGACCCGCGGTCTCCGCCCAACCAACCTCAAAAAAAACCCGCGCGCCCCACGGGCACACGGGATTCGGACGCAAACGTATCCAGATCGCGCCTCCGCGAGCGCCTCGCGTTACTCCCGCTTCCCCTCGATCGCCACCGTCAACTTCACCTCGTCGCCGATCGCATCGCCCTCGAGATACTTGGTCATCCCGAACTCGCTCCGCTTGATCGTGAACGTCGCCTCGAAGCCCGCCTTGTGCCCCTGGGCCGTGTTGCCCTCGCCCAGCCACTCCAGCGACACCGTCACCGGCCGGGTCTCGCCGATCATCGTCAGGTCGCCCTTCACCATCATCGACGACCCGCTCCCTTTCTCGAATGATGACGACTTGAACGTCATCTTCGGGAACTCCTTCGCATTGAAAAAGTCCGGTGAACGCAGGTGATCGTCGCGCTTCCCCGCCCCGGTGTTCACCTTCTCCGTCTCGACGGAGATGTCGATAAACGACTTCGAAGGCTCCGCCGCGTCAATCAGGAACGTACCCGTCGGCATGCTGAACGTCCCGTACACCCGCGACACACCAAGGTGTCCGATCCCGAACACCACCATCGAATGCACCGGATCAACCTTGAACGAGCCGGCCGCGGCGGAAGACTTCGCATCGTCGCGCCCGAACGCAACCGCCCCCGCCGCCATCACCCCCGCCACCATCACCACGCTCATCAGTTTTCGCATGACACGGTTCTCCTTGTACCCCGCCGATCCGCCACGCCCGGCCCAACGCCCGGCATATACGGTTCAACCCTACCCCACACAAATGATTGTGTCAACAACTATTCCGTCCCGGCCCTCGATGTCCGGTTTCCGGTCCCGGGCGCCGCCGAAACATTAGATGGTTCAACATCTAAGGAACTATCCCGCGCCCGGCAGCCGGACGGTGAACGTCGTCCCCCGCCCTTCCTCGCTCCGCACGCCGATCGACCCCCCCGCTTCTTCGACCAGCCGCTTGCAGATCGTCAGCCCCAGGCCTGTCCCGGTCCGCCGCCCATCCTTGGTGCCGCTCGAGACAAACGGCTCGAAGACACGGGATGCAAGGTCAGCGGACATTCCCTTTCCCGAGTCCTCGACCTCCAGGAGAACCTCGGGAGTGTTTCCCGTGGAACGTTCGGATAGTCGCGCGGAGATTCTCAGGCTCCCCGCTGCGGGACGAATTGCATCCAATGCGTTGAGAATGAGGTTAATCAGCACTTGTTCTAGCGCCACCGGCCTCATCTTGACCCGTGTTTTTTCCGGAACTTCAACCGTGAGGGCGATTCCTTCGCGCTGGAGGTCCCTCCCCAGGCATTGGAGCGACTCGAACACCACGGACCGGACATCCGCCACGGCCTCCGGCTCATCATCCCGAACAAACCCAAGCATCGCCGACGCGATCTGCGCTGCCTTCTGAGTCCCGTCCACCGATTTTCGAAGCGCCTTCTGGCACAAGTCGGCGTCCTCCGGTGAGGCGAGCGCCAACTGCGCGTAGCTAAGCACCGGCGTCAGGATATTGTTGAACTCGTGGGCGATGGAACCAGAAAGTAAGCCCAAAGTCGCAAGCCGATGGGTCCGCTCAACCTCGGATTCAAGTCGCTGAATGTGGGAGAGCAACTCATCGATACGGATGAGAAGTCGCTCTTCATCGAAGGTGGCGTGCGGGCGGCTCTGCATCGGGATCTTGGCAAATCAGCCTGAATTGCGGGAGATACGCCCATGTATCGGCTGGGATTCGGCGCAGAGTGATTCAAAGCGCAAGTCTGCGAACGGTTGTGCGGAGACGAGAATATGGGCGAGCGGTGCCGATTATTCCGCCACCGATATCCACCCGGCATGAGGGGATTCAATCCAGCAGCCCGCGGCCAGCCAGGCACGAATCACCCGAGGCCGGAAATCCACGTCCGCGATCGCGGCCTGGTCGATCCACTCGAAGGCGATGGATCTTTCGCGCGATCGGATGCGGGGTGGCGGGAATCCAGAAGGTTCGTTCCGTTCCACGTGAAACACAAAGTTGTACTCGTGATGTCTTTCGGAGCCGGTAGAGAATCGAACTTCGCAGGCGAGCAGCAGGGGCCCTACGTCGATGTTCTCGCCGGATTCCTCCAGAAACTCCCTCTTCAGTGCGTTGGAAGCGGTCTCGTCCGGGTCGATGTGCCCGCCTGGAAGATAGTAATAGTTTCCTTTGACGCTTCGGCATGCGAGGATGAATTGGCCGCTGCGGAGCAGTCCTCGCGAAATGACCTCGATTTGCGTGGGCTTTGTCTTCATGTTCCGGTCGGATAGATTAGCGAGAATGAGCACAAGCAAACCACGCCTCGGGCGCGGGCTGAGCGGGCTGCTGTCGAAGCCTGTCGAGGTCGCCGCGACAGTCGAGTCAACATTTATTGTTGAAACAAATAAAGAAGCGGCCGCGGAGCCGGCGGATCGTCCGGGGGTGCTGCGCTCGATTGCCGTGGACTCGGTCGTTCCAAACAGGTATCAGCCGCGGGCGTCGATGGAGGAGGCGGGGCTCAAGGAGCTTTCTGATTCGATACGTCAATCGGGGGTGATGCAGCCGATCGCGGTTCGAAGAGCGGCGGACGGAAGCGGGAATGCGGAGTACGAGATTGTTGCGGGTGAGCGCCGGTGGCGCGCGGCGCGCCTGGCCGGTCTGACCCATGTTCCGGCTCTCGTTGTCGCGCTGGATGATCGGGGGGCGGCGGAGTGGGCGATCGTCGAGAATGTGCAGCGCGAGGACCTGAATCCGATCGATCGGGCGCTGGCGTTTGAGCGGTTGATCCGGGAGTTCGGCGCGACGCAGGCGGAGGTTGCGGGGCGCGTCGGCTTGAGCCGGGTGGCGGTTTCGAACACGCTTCGGCTGCTGGATCTCGAGCCGGCGATCGCCGAGATGGTCGCGGCGGGGGAGTTGTCGGGCGGTCATGCGAAGGCGCTGCTGATGGCCCCTCCCGGCGAAGGGCGGATCGCCGCCGCAAGGAAGGCGGCGAGCGCTGGGTGGTCGGTTCGTGCGCTCGAGCAGTGGGCGGGGGATGCGGCGCGGCGGGTCGCGACGGCGACGCTGAAGGGGGAGCCGGCGGCGGTTGTTGGCGCGACGCAAGCGCGGGCGATCCATGTCGCGGCGCTTGAGAAGCAACTGGGCGACCACCTGGGCACGAGGGTGCGAGTGAAGACGAGCGCGAGCGGCAAGAAAGGTCGGATCGTGCTCGACTTCTACTCACTCGAACACTTCGAAGGATTGATGGCCCGGATGGGTTTTCACATGGAATCCTGAGAGGCGCTCGCGCGGAGATGCCGCGACTTCGAGCGGGCCAAGCAGGAACCAACGAACTCGGGGATCAATCGCGCTACCCGCGGGCGGACCTCGGCGTCACGGCCATATCACGGGTGTGGACAGGGAGAGACGCGCAAGTAGCGGGCCGATCACGCGCCCGGCGTCTCAATACTTTCTGAGGACGCCGACGACAATGCCCTGGACCTTGCAGTCCTTGACCTTGATCGGATCGAAGGCGGAGTTGGCGGGCTGGAGGCGGATGTGGTCCGCTTCCTTGAAGTAGGTCTTGAGAGTTGTTTCGCCGTTCGGGAGGAGGGCGACGACTTTTTCGCCGTTGCGAGCGGAGTCGCGGCGTTCGACGAGCACGTAGTCGCCGGAGAAGATTCCTTCATCCTTCATCGAATCCCCGTCGACTCGGAGGGCGAAGGTGGGCTGTCCGCCGCGCGGGGCCATGAGCGCGCCGAGGTCGAGTTCGTCGGTATCGGCGAACTTTTCGATGGGATTTCCGGCGGCGATCTTGCCGACGAGGGGGAACTTGAGCGGGCGTTCTTCGTCGGGGAGCGAGATGCCGTCAGCGATCGACAAAGAGCGGGCCTTGTTGGGCTCGCGGACGAGGGCGCCCTTCTTGATGAGCGCTTCGACGTGTTCGAAGACCGTGACCTTGCTGACGCTGAGTTCGTCCGCGAGTTCCTGCATCGTCGGGGAATAGCCACGGCGCACGCGGCAGTCGCGGATGAGTTGAAGGATCTTGAGTTGTTTGGGTGTGAGGTTCATGTTGAGGCCTCTCTGTGTGCAAGCGATGACCGGCCCGGTGGGCCGATTCGGGTTCGTGGACGCGCGCGCGTGGGAACGATGCCTGCAGGCCGGCGCGTAATGCGGCCCACGAAGCGATGGATTGCCGGAGGGTGGATTGCTGCTTTTCCAGAAGAACGGGGGCGCAGAGCAGGACCGCGCGGAGGCGGTCGGTTTGGATGCGGTGTGCCTGCGGACGAGGCGAATCGTCCTGCCGGTCGGACCATTGCCAACAGAGTGTGTCGCAGTCGAGGTGGCGAACGAAATCGCCTCCCGGACCGATCGCGACAAGGGCTTTTTCTGTTTCTGAGATCGGCGGCATGTTTGGCATCTGCCCGGCTTGTTCCGCGGTGTTGTCGTTTTCGAACGCTGTGGATTTCCAGTGATGAACGACGGCTGATTTCCCGGCTTCGTATTCGATGACGCCTGCTGCTTGCTGATCGATCCTGGATGCGCGTGGTTTTTTGTTCGGCCAAGCGATTGGTGCTGTTTGGTTTACATTACCCACACATCGACCGCACGGCAAGTACAAAATCAACTTTTTTTCGGGGGTCATTCGGGTTCACTGCGAACGAGTGATGCCGGATCAGGCCGGGACCGGCCGGCGGGCATGAGCATAAAGCGTTGTGTGATATGGAATTATGGCTTGTTTTGGTGACGAGGCGATGCCGCCAACGTCGTGGGGCGCGGTTGCGAGTTCTCGCGTCAGATGAGGCTCATCGCGGTCAGGAGTTCCTGGTTCTGAACTTTGAGCCTTCGCGGAGGATGACTCGGCGTATTTCGAGGACCGTGGTTTCTGCCTGAACGATCGCCGGTTCGAGGCCGGTTGTTCGGCAGATTTCGTTGATTGAGGCCGGTTCTCGGAGGGCGGCGAGGATGGCGCGCTGGGTGTCCGTGGCGGTGAGTTCCGCCAGGGCTTTGGGTGGCGGATTCGTTTCCCGGGGGGCTGGTTCGGCGACCGCTCCGGGTGGAAGCGGGGGTCGATAGCGGTCGGCGTGGGTTCCATCGTGGTGGTGTCGCGCGGCGGATTCGAGGATCTCGATCGCGTCGGCGGGCGTGGTGACCATGGCCGCGGAGCCGGACCTGATGAGTTCGTTCGATCCTTCGCTGGCGCGAGAGTCAATTCTTCCCGGGACGGCCATGACTTCGCGGTTGTAATCGTCGATGGCGACGCGCGCGGTGATGAGTGCGCCGGAGCCTTTGGGCGCTTCGATGACGATCACGCCGAGGGACATGGCGGCGATGATCCGGTTTCGCGCGGGGAAGGTGTCTGTGCTTGGCGTGGTGGCGAGTGGGAGTTCGCTGATGACGGAGCCGCCTCGCGCGGTGATATCGGCGAAGAGTTCGTTGTTTTCCGGCGGGTAGCAGTTGGCGAGGCCGCAACCCATGATGACGACGGTTTTTCCCTGGACTCTGATCGCGGCGCGGTGCGCGGCGGAATCGACTCCTCGCGCGCCGCCCGAGACGATGACGAGTCCCTGCTGTGCGAGGGCGGCGCTGAATCGTTCGGCCTGCTCGACGCCGTAGGCGGTGCAGTGGCGTGAACCGACGATGGCGACGGGGTAGGTCTCGGCGGGGCATGGGGTTGAGCCGCGGACGTAGAGCACGAGCGGCGCGTCGGGCGCTTGTGCGAGGAGTGGGGGGTAGTCGGGGTCGTTGAGCGCGATGATGCGTACGCCGAGGCGTTCGGCGAGTTGGACTTCCTTTTCGAGGGCCTCCGCGGAGTTGAGGAGGGAGGCGTGGATGCGTCGGGCCTTGGCGGGTCCGATGCGGTCGATTCGTTCGAGGTCGGCGGGCGAGGCGGTGAAGACATGGTCCGGCGAACCGAAGGCGTCGATGAGTCGCCGTCCGAGGACGGGGCCGACGCCTTCGATGAGCGTGAGTCGGAGGAAGGAGAGCGCGGAGGATGTGCCCTGCATTCATGTGAGGATATCGAGGCGTGCGGCGGCCGGGGTGCATGTGACGCTGAAATAGAATGTGAAGATGGAACACGATGTGAGCGATGTGCGGCTTCCCCCGCGCGAGGCGCGCGG
>JAEUIV010000058.1 GCA_016795005.1 Phycisphaerae bacterium | reverse complement strand
CCCGATCCCGTGACCTGCACGGGACCGAGGACGAGGTTGGATCGTCCCTCGTTCCGGATCGTGAACACGCGGTCCACGCTCCGATCCGACCTCGTCGGGCCGAAGCCGATCTCATCGCCGTTGTTCAGCGGCGTGCCCTGGCTGAAGACTCGGATGCGCGCATCCGCCGGCGTGAGCGTGGCCAGCAGGTCGAACTCGTAGGAGCCTTCATCGGGATCGTTCGACGGGATGGTGACGAAGCCGTCGTAGTCGCCCGCGGCCGTGCCGGTGAAGCGCACCGTGAAGTTCAGTCGCTTGCCCGCCCGGAGCACCCGTGTCTTGGGGAACTCAAGCGTGAATCCCGCGCCACCGATGGAAGGTGTTGAGAGCACAAGGTCGGCGAGTCCCGTGTTTTCGAGGGTGAACTTGCGTGAGTTGGCGATCCCGGTTTCCGTGGACCCCAGGTCCACCACCCCGCCGCTCGGGACGGGGATGCTCCCGGAGAGCACGTTGGCATCGGGCACCACAGGGGTGATGGTTGCCTTCAGTGTGAGGTTGAAGGGATTCTCGTTCGGGTCGTTGTTCTCGATCGTGAGCAGGCTGCTGATCATGCCGGGAGTCAGGCCGGCGGGGAGCACCACCCGCAGCGTAGTGCGCTTCCCGGGAGCGACCGACGCGGCGGGGAGCAGCTCGAGTTGAAACGGCGCTGCGACCGTGGCGGTCGGGATCGTCAGGGGTTCATCGCCGTCGTTGTTGATCGTGATCGTCAGCTTGAAGGACTTGTCCTGTCGAACGTTGCCGATATTGAACATGCCCTCATCGGTGAGAGCGGTGCTCTTCTGAGTCACGGTGATCTCGGGGGTCGCGTGCGCAGGAGGGGTGGCGAGCACCGCGACCAAAGCAAACGCCGCGGCGGGGATGACTCGCGCAAAGCCGTTCCGACGGGCGCGGAAACTGTCAGCGAAGTGAGAGATCAGACTCGACATCATGGAACGGCTCCGTTGCATCGGAAATCCTTTGGGGGCTTGACGTTAGGGTAAGTTTAGCACTCTTTGCTCGCCCGACAAAGCCGTTTCGTCGCCGGCACGGCCTGAGTTCCCCGAAGTGGGCGCGGCCGCACAAAACAGTCAGTTGGTCCGAGCGGCGCTGGCGAGTTCTCACGTCTCACGGCGGAAAGATCAGATGCCAACTCGGCCTGCTTGTTCCACGCGGAGACCGCCCGAAGGCTCTGGTACAGTTTCTTCATGGCGTCACCTCGGATACTGGCCAGGCTGGTGTCCACGACCGCAAGCATCAGCGCTGGTGCGGTGCTCGCGCTCCGTGATCCTTCGCGCTCCCCCGAACCCGTGCCGCCGATCGTCCGCGACCTGCTCACGCTGATCGCGGAGACCATCCACGTCTCTCCCCGGCCCGACGAGACGGCCCGGGGCCAGACCGAGAGCCACCTGATCTCCCTCATCGAACGCTACGGGACCATGCGTCTGGCGATGGAAACGCTCGCTTCCGGCGGCCGACGCCTCCCCGGCATCTCGCACGAAAAGGCGCACGCCTGGTCGCAGGTCATGGCCTCAGCGTTCGCGCAGGTGGAGTCCGTGCTCCGCCGATCACCCCACCTGGTCCTGACCGTCGGCAAGTGGGTGGCGGCTCAAGGTGACACGCTCGAAGCCAGGCTCGATGCCTACCAGCGCTGGCTCGACAGCCCGCTACCAGGAGTCACGGAGACGACGCCCACGGTGGCCCCGCCGACAGTGGAGATCGAGCTGGCCCCCGCGTTGAACGCGCCGGCACCGCGCCCGGACCTCGAACCGTTGCTTCGTGCTCTGGTCGAGGACAAGCGGGCCTTCGAGCCGGGGCCGGCTTCGGCGTCTCGAGCCCCTCGGCTGCCCGCCGACAGTCGCGCACTCGCGGAGCGCTTCGCCCATGACTCCGATCCGCAATCGCGTGCGCTCGGCCTCATCGCGCTCGGGCGATTCAAGGAAGCGGAGGCCGTGCTTCCAACTCTCCGAGGCTCGTGCGATGAATCGTTGCTGTGGACCCTCTGGGGCGAGCGGTACTACTTCGACGGACGGTTCGACGAGGCCGTCGAATCGTTCCGCACCGCCCAATCGGCGGGCGATTCTTCGGCCCATCGTCGCAACCTCGCCGCGGCGCTCCTGAAATCGACCAAGCCCTCGGCGGATCGGCAGCTGCGTGCGGCGATCGACCTGCTCACGGATTCGGTGCATGCGGTGGACGCCGCGTCGCCCGACCGCGCTCCCTTGGAGACGATGCTCGGCTCGGCGTGGCTCCGGGTGACGAGCGCCGATCACGATGCCGACCTCCGCCGCGCGATCGAACACCTGGAACTCGCCATCTCGCTTCTTGATCCGGCGCGAGACGCACACGGCTGGGCGGAAGCGCACTTCCAGGTCGGCTGCGCGTGGCTCGCGCTTCCCTCGGGCAAGCGACTTGAAAACGTCCAGCGCGCCATCACCTGCTTCGAACGCGCCGGCCAGGTCTGGACGCGCGAAACAGACCCCGAGCGACGGGCGGCGGTCCAGAATCACCTCGGGCAGGCATGGGAACGGCTTCCCACGGGTGATCGCGGGATGAATCTGGAACGAGCCATCGCGTACTTCCAGTCCGCGCTCGAGACCAAGACACGGGACGCCGACCCCGTCGGCTGGGCCACGCTCCAGAACAACCTGGGGATCGCGTGGTCGCAGATGCCCGGCGGCGACCCCGGCGTCTTCATCACCCGTTCGATCGAGTGCCATCAACGGGCGCTCGACGTCTGGTCGGATCACAATCGCCGCGCGGAATGGGCCGCGACGCAGAACAACCTGGGAATCGCGTGGTCCATGCTCCCCGGGACCGGCGAGGAGCGCGAGAAGAACCTCCGCCGCGCTATCGCCGCGTACAAGGCGGCGCTCGAGGTTCGCACGCGCGCCACGATGCCCTCGGAGTGGGCCTCGACGCAGAACAATCTCGGCAGCACCTACCTGCACCTCCCGCCCGGCTCCGACGGCGCGACCGTGAAAGAGGCCGTCGCGTGCTTCGAGCGGGCGCTCGAGATCCGCACCCGCGACACGATGCCGATCGACTGGGCGAAGTCCCAGTCCAACCTCGGGAACGCCTGGCTGAAGATGCCCGGCGACCGCGTCTCGAATCTGCAGAGAGCGGTTGAGTGCTTCAACATGGCGCTTGTCGTGTTTACGAAGTCATCGCACCCGCACCAGCACGAGCACATCACTCAGAAAAAAGCCGAGGCGCTCGACGTGCTCGATGAACTCCAGATCATGGGTCGAGAGTAGAACCCGGCATCACCCGGGTTCGAAGCATCGTCGGCACCTCGCCTGGTACGACTCGGCGCCACCCACGACGATCGCTGCGTCCGACCTGACCAGGCGCTGCGAGTGGACCGCCGGCCCGCCGCACACACCGCACACGGCGGCCATCTTGACCACCTCGTCCGCCTCGCACAGGAGCGTCGGGAACGGCTCAAACGGCTGCCCGCGATGATCGCGCTCGACTCCCGCGAGGATCACTCGATTCCCGCGGCGCAGGAGTTCACGAACCGGCGCGATCAGTTCGGACCCGAAGAAATGGGCTTCATCAACGCCGACGACCAGGCCTCGGTCGGCCGATGGAATCGCTTCGATCAGCCGTGAGGCGCTCTTCAGCGGGAGGGCGTCGAGCCGGTCTCCCGGATGAGTCCGGATCGATGCGGCCCCGGAGCGCGTGTCGGTTTCGGGCTTGAAGACCGCCACGTCGAGTTGCGCGTGCCGCGCCTCGCGCAGCCGCCGGATCAACTCCGTCGATTTCCCGGCGAACATCGGGCCGCAGATGATTTCAAGGCGTCCGGTCATGTCGAGAGACTCGATCGTGTCGCGCCTCATCCTACGCGGAGAGTCAGGCCGCCGCGGCCTTCGGCCCGAAGCGTGTTTGATTGTTCAGCATCGCCTCGACCTCCGCCGCCGAAAGCGGGTGCGAAAAGTAGAAGCCCTGGGCGAAGTCGCACTCGAGGGACTGGAGCTGCGCCAGGTGTTCCGCGGTCTCGACACCCTCGGCTACTACCACCGCCCCCAGGTTGTGGGCAAGGGTGATGATCGAGTGAATCACCGCGGCGTAGTCACGGTTCGATTGCTGCGTATGGACGAACGCACGGTCAATCTTCAGCACGTCGATCGGGAAGCGGTGCAGGCAGGACAGGGAGGAGTAGCCCGTGCCGAAGTCATCCATCATGATCCGGCAGCCAAGATCGCGGAGTTCGCCGAGGATACCCATAGCGGCCTCTGGCCGCTGCATCACCGTGGACTCCGTGATCTCGATGGCGATATCCGCCGGCTGAAGACCCGCGCCGGCAATGACCTCCGCGATCTTCCGCGGGAGCTTCTGATCGGCGAACTGCCGGCGAGACAGATTCACGCTGATGTAATGCCCGTCGAATGCGGGCAGTTCGCGCTTCCAGCGTCCGATGGTCTTCGTCACCTCATGGATGACCCACTCGGAGAGCGATTCGATGAGCGAGGAGTCCTCCGCGATCGGGATGAACGTGTCGGGCGGCACCTCGCCGTGTACCGGGTGATTCCAGCGCAGGAGCGCCTCGAAGCCCGCGACGCGGCCGGATTCGATCTCGACGATGGGCTGATACTCGACCGACAGTTCTCGGCGTGCAACGGCGCCCCGCATGTCCGCTTCGAGATTCATCCGCTTCAGCACGGCGGCGTGCATCGGCGCGTCAAAGAGCGCGATCCGCCCCTTGCCGGCGTATTTCGCCTGGTACATCGCGGTGTCCGCATCGCGCAGGAGTTCCTCGGGTGATCGAGCGGGTACCTGGATGAGCGCCACGCCGACGCTGACGCCGAGACTGAGGTCGCGCCCCTCGTAGGCGAAGGGAAGCGCAAAGGAGGCAACCACTTGCTCGGCTACCTGGAGCGCGCGGGCGCCGCGGCCGATACTCCGGAGCAGCACGACGAACTCGTCCCCGCCGAGACGGGCCGCGAGCGCGTCCGGCGTCGCTTCGCCGCGCTCCGAACTCCCGACCGCGCATTCCAGCCTGCGCGCGGCCTCGACCAGCACCGCGTCACCCGTCTTGTGGCCCAGACTGTCGTTGATGATCTTGAAGTTGTCGAGATCAAGATAAAGAACCGCGGACAGATCGTCGGGGTGATCCCTCTGGTGCTCGACAACCTCCGCGAGTCGATCGAGCAGCAGCGCCCGATTCGGGAGCGAAGTCAGCTCATCATGCAGCGCGGCGTATCGCAACTGCTCCTGCGCCTTTTCACGCTCCCGGAGTTCCCTCGAAAGTTGCTCGTTCACACTCTCGAGCGTTCGGAGTTGCAGCTGGGCGATCGTCCACTTGTGGCAGAGCGACTCGGCCATCTGCCACACCTCGGTCGGATCAAACGGCTTTCGCAGGAGCAGCAGTTGATCTCGCCGCGGGAGCCGAGAGAGCACCTCGGACCACTCGTAGTCGCTGTATGCGGAGCAGATGACGACCAGGAGATTCGGATCGGCTTTCCACAGGTGCTCGATGGTCTCGACCCCGTCCCAACCCGGCGGCATCCGCATGTCCACGAACACCACCGCGTACGGCTCGCCCCGGCCGAGCGCCGCGCGGATCTTTTCCAGCCCCTCCTGGCCCTGGAACGCATTGTCAAGATCGAACTGCTCCATCAACGCCGCGCTGGCCGCATCCGACGCCCCGAAGATGGACGCTTCGAGCGCGCCGATCGTCGAGTCCTTCCGGGCGGGGCAGAGCGCCCGACGGTAGTCCTCGTGAATCGACGCGTTGTCGTCGATCGTGAGGACACGACGATTGACCGGTGGCATCGGGTGGCTCATGCGGCCATCCTCGAGTCATTCTGGCGGATGGGTCCACGGAAGCGGAAGGTGGCTCCCTTGCCCGTGCCGCCGCTCTCCGCCGTGATCGAGCCGCCCATTTGCCGGGCGGCGATGGCGCAGTAATGAAGACCGAAGCCCTGCCCATCCTTCCGAGTCGTGAAGCCTTGACGGAACAGCTGCGCATGCACTTCGGGTTCGAATCCAACGCCCTGATCGCGCACTTCAAACCAGTATTCATCCTGGTCGCCGCCCACGCGGACGCTGATCGTGCGCTGGTCCGTCGCGACGCCCTTCACGGCCTGCATCGCGTTGGTCAGGACGTTCACGAAGATCTGCTGAAGCCGGGAGCGGTCCGCGAGCGTGTGGATCGGACGAGGTGCATCGAGTTCCAGCGCGATCCCATGGCGCTCGCAGGAGGGTTGCAGAACGGAAGCCGCGTTGCGAACGACCTCGACCACATCCACCCGCTCGAGAACTTCCGCATCGCCGGCGTTCCTCTGCTGCGACTGGATGATGTCGGTGATCTGCCCGATGCTCTCCGCGAGCCGGTTCACATCGCGCGTGAGTTCGTGCTGCTCCAGGCGCACGGCCTCGCTGAGTTTTACGATGTACTCGGGCAACTGTCGTCCCTTCGGGTCCGATTCCAGGAATCGCGGAAGGTTCTGCTGATGCGTCTGGATCAGGTCCGCGACCTTGGTCAGCGCCGCGGCACTCGACTTCGTGATCGCCTGCCTCACGCCGTGGACGCTGATCACCACGCTGTTCAGGACGTTCCCGACATTGTGAAGCACGCCGGCGGCGACCTCGGCCTTCCCGGCGTTACGAGACGCATCGGCCAGTGAAGTCTGGGCCCGGGAAAGCCGCTCGGTCATGTCGTCGAAGGCTTTCGCGAGCGTGCCGATCTCATCCGTTCGAACCATCGCCAGCCGCGCGGTCAGATCGCCCGTGCTCCCGACACGCTGCGCGTGCTGAGTGAGGAGGGCGAGCGGGCGGATGACCATGCGCTGGAGTGCGACCATCAGCACGATCAGCACGCACGCTCCGCCGCCCGCGAGGGTCAGGAACGCCGCGGACGTGGCTTCATTTCCGCGCCGTGTGATGGCGCGGGGCATCGTGGCTTCCAGAACGAGCGAATCACCCCGAGTCAGGCAGGGGATCGTGTGATAAACCGCCAGTGAGTCCGACGATGTCCGGATCAGGTCTTGCGGGAGCGCCGTGGCAAAGTCCGCCGGAACTCGCGACGGGAGCGGCTCACGTGTGCTCCAGATTGTGAACTCGACATCGGTCTGCTCGCGCAGCGCTTCGATGGTCTTGTCGTTCAGGAACCGAGCGATGATGAACCGGCCTCGCGCGGCCCCTTGACTGTCGGTTGTCCGAATGGGGCGAGAGGCCGCCAACATCGGGCCATGTTCCGTCAGCAGGATGCCGTTGATGTATCCCTCCGGGTGAGACGTTGTCGTGAGCGGATGGCCGGCCGGAAATGCGTCACGAGGAAACGCCTGGATTTCGATCGGCTCCAACCGGTCAAGGTCGAGCACGCTGGACCAGACCACGCGATCCTCGGCATCGAGGATGCACATCACGGGGAGATTGGCCGTGCGAAAATATTCCTTTGATCCAAGGTTGGCGTCGTAGAAGGCCTGGTCTTGATTCTCCACGTATTCGTACAGATCGTTCCAATCAGACCATTCGAGGCAGACGCTGTTCAGGTGCTCGATCTCGCGGTTGACGGCCTGGACGCAGCGGTCGCCGTTGGTCAGCGCTTCTTCGCGTTCGAGTGCCTGGAAACTTGGCGCGAGGACGAACTTTCGGACGCCGAGGCTGACCGCGAGCAGCGCGATGAACACACAGGTCATGACCATCGCGTTCTTTGATCGGATGTCCATGGGGCGGAATCCCTATTCGGCCTTCGCAACGGGGGCAAAGTCGGCAGGGGTGGATCGGTTTTCGTTCGATTCTGCGTGAGGCGGTCGCGCGGATTCCCACGAACGGGGGTCGGTTTGATGCGATTTGCTCTGGTTATCGCGGGTAGGTTGGGGGCGCGGCCCCGCCCCCGGGCTGGGAACGGTAGGGGCGAGATTCGAACTCGCGTTGGGCATAAGCCCAAACCAGATTTCAAGTCTGGCGCCTTCAACCGCTCGGCCACCCTACCTCGTTGCGATCGATTGTACTCGGTTGTTTGCCCGCGGTGCGAGTGCCGGGATCAACCGTCGTCCAAGGTCTTTTTCCGCCGCAGCACGTGGTGATAGTGCTGGGCGAATCGGTGCGCCTCGTCGCGTATCGCCTGGCACAGCCTGAGCGCGGGGTTTTCGCGGCCGAGGCGGATCGGTTCCGATCGTTGCTGGACGTAGATGAGTTCTTCCTTTTTCGCGAGAGAGATGACCATCGGCGGGCGCATCTCGAGGTGATGGAAGGCTTCGAGCGCGGCGTGGAGTTGACCGAGTCCGCCGTCGATCAGGACGACATCGGGGTAGAGTTCGTTGCCGGCGCCGGCCTCGCGGTACCGTCGGAGCACGACCTCTCGGATGGACTGGTAGTCGTCGTTGCCGCCGTCCACGGAGCGTATGCGGTAGCGGCGGTACTCGTTTTTCAGGGGCCGGCCGTCGACGAAGCAGACCTTGGAACCCACGGTTTCCCCGCCCTGGAGGTGGGCGATGTCGATGGCTTCGAGGCAGCGGACGGGGGAATCCAGTTCCAGCAGTTTCCGGAGTGCTCGGAGTCCCTTCTTCGGGTCGATGACGCTGATCTCGGATTCGGGCTGCCATCCCGCGGCGCGGGTGGCTCGCTCTTCGAGCCGTTCGATGGCCTTGATCTGATCGCGGAGGACGGCCGCCTTTTCAAACTCGAGGGCGGCGGCGGCCTGGTCCATTTCCGCGCGCATCTCCCGCAGCATGACGGAGCGCTTGGAATCGAGAAATCGGGTGAAGCGTTCGATATCCGCGGCGTAGCCGAGTTGCGTGATCTTCGCGGCGCAGGGGGCGGTGCATTGGCCGATGGTGTAGAGGAGGCACGGGCGGAAGTATCGGTTCCGCTCGTCGTTTTCGACAATGTCGAGCTTGCAGGTGCGATACTTGAAGACCCGCTGCAGGAGCGTGACGGCCTCGCGGAGCGCGCCGGCGTTGGTGAAGGGGCCGACGACCTTTGCGTTTTTCATTTCGGGTCGGACGCGACCGGTGTCGTCGACCCCGGTCGGGTTGCGGGTCACTATTACCCTTGGGAAATCCTCGTTTCGAGTGATGACGAGGTACGGAAAGGTCTTGTCGTCCGTGAGCCGGACGTTGAATCGGGGGCGGATGTCCTTGATGAGGCGGTTTTCGGTGAGCAGGGCCTCCCACTCTCCTTCGCAGACAAGGTGCTCGAAGTCGGCGATGAGGTCGAGCATGGGCTGCTTCTTTAAGCCCAGGTCCGCGGAGGGCACGACGTATGAAGCGACTCGGTCCGGGAGGCAGGCGGCCTTGCCGACGTAGATGACGACCCCTTTCTCGTCCTTCATGAGGTAGACGCCGGGTGCGCGGGGCAGTTCACGGGCCTTTTTCAGGAGGCGGCCGAGGCGAGCGTCCGTTCCCGGGAGGCCGTCGGCCGTTGGGGCGAGATCGTGAGCGGTTGGAGCGACATCGTCCACGACGGATCGTATTCGGCGGGCGGGATGAAGCAAGTTGCTCGCGCGCGGACGGTTGGACTGGGTAGCGCCCCGTGCTGTTGAGTTGGACGGTCTGGTTGCCCCCGAGCGGCGGGGGAGCGTGCTCAAAAAGTCACCCCGGAATCGAGTCACTTGCCAAACCGCTCCCAATTGCCAAGATAGGGGCGGCCTTCACCGGCCTCGGGACCGCCGGAGCGGCCCGGACGCACCCTCGCCACATACTGGAGCCGCCCCGTGCAGGAGTTCGAACGTCTCAAGCAACTTGTTCAGGAAGCGGAAGACGACATCCAAAAGGCCGAGGGAGGCAACAAGGCCGCCCAGACCCGGGTCCGCAAGCAGATGCAGGACATCAAGGCGGCGGCGCAGTCGATCCGTGAGAAGTGCCTCGAACTTCGGGATAAGGCCGACGGCCCGGAGACCAAGCCCGCTCGCTGATCCGTCCCCCTGACGCCGTGTCTACCGATGCCGACCGAACCGATCATTGATCTGAGCGCCATCGACCTCAACGCGAGGGTGATGTCGCGCGACGACATCGCCCTCATCAACGCGCACCGCGGGGTGATGGCGATGCTCGACGCCGTCGTCTGGCTGAACGATGAGTTGAGCCAGGGGGTGGCGATCAAGCACGTCCGTGACGATGAGTTCTGGGTGGCGGGTCACATTCCCGGGCGGCCGCTGATGCCGGGCGTGCTGATGGTCGAGACGGCGGCGCAGCTGGCGAGCCTGATCTACTACAAGCGCACCGGGATCGAGTTTTTCGCCGGGTTCACGCGGATCGAGAATGTCGCGTTCCGGGGGCAGGTTGTGCCGGGGGACGATTTTTATCTGCTCTGCCGCGAGGTCAAGTTCAGCCTCAAGCGGTTTGTGACGGACATCCAGGGGATCGTGAACGGCCAGATCGTCTTTGAAGGGTGCATCTCGGGGATGGTGTTCCCGAACCTGGGGCGCGTGGTCAAGGGAAGACTGGTCGAGTCGAACGCGAGCGTCAACGCGACCCGCTGACCGCGCGGTTTCATGAAGAGGTGTTCATCGCATGAAACCGTACCCGCTGGTGCTCGAGCCGATCTTCAAGGAGAAGGTGTGGGGCGGTCGGCGACTTGAACGGCTCGGGAAGGCGATCCCGGAGGGGCAACTGATCGGTGAATCGTGGGAGCTTGCGGACCTTGACGCGACGAGTGCCGACGGGGGTGGGGGGGAGTCGGCGATCTCACGGATCGCCCAGGGCGAGATGCGCGGGCTGACGCTGCGGGAAGCGGTGCGGGCGTTCGGGCCGAACCTGATGGGGTCGCTCCGAAGCACGCCTTCGGGAGGATTTCCGCTTCTGGTGAAGTTTCTCGACGCGAAAGAGAACCTTTCGGTGCAGGTCCATCCAAGTCCCGCCTATGCGGCGTCGCATCCGGGGGCGCACCTGAAGACCGAATCGTGGTACGTGCTGGATGCCGAGCCGGGGTCGGTGATCTACAAGGGGATCAAGCAGGGGGTGACGCGCGAGCAGTTCGCTTCGCATCTGCGCGAGGGGGATGCGTGCGTGAATGACCTGATTGCCGTCCCGGTCCGACGGGGAGATTTTCACCATCTCCCGAGCGGCACGTGCCATGCGCTTGGAGCGGGGGTGATGGTCGCGGAGGTTCAGACTCCCAGCGATACCACGTTCCGCGTGTATGACTGGGGACGGACGGGGCGCGCCATGCACCTCCAGCAGGCGCTGGAGTGCATCCACTTCGGCCCGCCGCCGAGGCTCGCGGCGGTGCGAGCCGAGGACGCGCCTCGATGCCAACTGGTTGAGACCGATTTCTACACCGTTGCCGAACTGAACCACCAAGGTGGCTCGGAGCACGCCATCGAGAATCTCCCGGCGTTTCCCTCGGGGGGGCCGATGGTGTGGATGGTGCTCAAAGGTCAGGGGCGGATCGAGGCCGTCGATGGATCATTCCGACCGGTTGAGTTCGGTGCCGGAACAACGATCCTGTTCCCGGCGGCGATGGGGCGCGCGACGAGCGTGGCGGCGCGCGATGCGACGATCCTGGAAGTTCGATTCCCGATCCGGTGATCAACAGGCGTTCAGGCCGGGGTGGGGAGCAGCCCCGGCCCCATTTCGCTGCCGGTGTTCCCGGCGGCGGCCGGGGGCGTCGGCGGGCGGATCTTTGCTGATTCGGCGGCGAGCAGGTCGCTGACGCTGGGTTTGCTGAGAGGCTCGCCGCGCATCAGTTTCTCGACCTCCTGGACAGTGAGGGTCTCGTGCTTGAGCAGGGCGCTGGCGACAAGCTCGATTTTTTCCCAGTTCTCGTTGATGAGGCGCTCGGCGTCCGCGAACGCATCCGAGGCCATGCGGCGGATCTCCTCGTCCACCATGCGGGCGGTTTCTTCCGAATACTCGCGTTCGGGGATGAACATCTCGCGGTTATCCACGCCCGCGTAGCGCACGAAGCCGAGTTTTTCCGACATGCCCCATTCGAGCACCATGTGGCGCGCGAGCTGGGTGAGCATGGTGATATCCATGGCGGCGCCGGAGGAGACGTCGCCGGTCTTTCGCTCCTCGGCGATTCGTCCGCCGCAGACGACGCGCATCGTGGCGCGGAGCCACTTCATGCCGTAGCCGTAGCGGTCTTTTTCCGGGAGGCTGAAGGTAGCGCCCATCGACTGGCCGCGCGGGATGATGGTGACCTTGTGCAGCGGGTCGGCATCGGGGAGGAGTTTCTGGAGGACGGCGTGGCCGGCCTCGTGATAGGCGGTGGCGACGCGCTCCTTTTCCTCGATGACGCGGCTCTTGCGTGACCGGCCGTAGCGGATCTTGTCGCGTGCCTCTTCGAGGTCTTCCTGCTCGACAAAGTCCTTGTCGACCAGGGTCGCGGAGATGGCGGCCTCGTTGATGATGGCGGCCAGTTCGGCGCCGCTGAACATGGGGGTGGCGCGTGCGATCCGCTCCAGGTCCACGTCCGGGCTCATCTTTACCTTCTTGGCGTGGACATTGAGGATCTCGA
>JAEUIV010000028.1 GCA_016795005.1 Phycisphaerae bacterium | reverse complement strand
TGGAAAAAGGCTGGCAACCCGCCTTGGATGCAGAACGCGAACACCTCGTCCGACTCCGAAACTCCCCCGAAGGCAAGGCCGCGATCGAGGCCTTCTTCGCTCGCTCTGAGAAGAAGTAAGGAAACCTTTTGACGACGGAGGACACTGCGATACAAGGGTGGAAGTCGTTGAACCGGGCGAAACGCCGGATCATTTGAACACGTCGTTCCCTCCGTGCGTCCCATGACCTCCGCGGCAGAGAAGGATTTAGGAAAAGCCATGTCCCAGATCAAAGCCGACCTCAAGTCAATCAAGGGCATCTCCGCCAAGGACGCCAAGATGCTCGCCGACGCCGAGATCCTCCTCGGCCCAGACCCCGACGAGATGGGATTCGTCCAGAACCTCTTCTGGGGAAACCTCCGCGAGGAACTCGTCTTCCCGTACCCCAAGTCGGACCCGGAAGAAACCGCTCGCTGCGATCAACTCATCGCCGCTGTTGATGAATACTTCCGCACCGAGCATCCCGCCGTCCAGATCGACCAGGAGCAGGAGATCCCCCGCTGGGTCATCGACCGCCTCTTCCAACTGGGCGTCATGGGAATGACCATCAGCAAGGAGTACGGCGGCCTCGGCATGGGAGTCACCTCCTACGTCCGCGTCCTCGAACGCATCGGCTTCTACTGCGGCTCAACCGCCGTCCTCGTTTCCGCCCACCAGTCCATCGGCTGCAAGGCCGTCATGCTCTTCGGCAACGACGAGCAGAAAAAACGCTGGCTCCCCCGCCTGGCGAAGGACTGGGTCTCCGCGTTCTGCCTCTCCGAGCCGAACGTCGGGTGCGACGCCGGAGGCCAGGAAACACACTGCGAAAAGTCCGACGACGGCGAGTACTACATCCTCAGCGGCGAGAAAAAATGGGCCACCTCCGGCGCCATCTCCGGCCTCTTCACCGTCATGGCCAAGCAGAAAATCAAGGACCCCAGGACCGGCAAGGAAATCGAGCGCGTCAGCGCCCTCGTCTGCACGCCCGACATGGAAGGCGTCGACATCTTCCAGAAAAACCGCTCCAAATGCGGCATCCGCGGCACGTGGCAGGCACGCATCCGCTTCCACAACGTCCGGGTTCCAAAGGCCAACCTCCTCAGCCAGGAAGGAAAGGGACTCAACGTCGCCCTCACCTGCCTCAACTACGGCCGGTGCACCCTCTCCGCCGGAATGCTCGGCGGAGCCGTCCGCGCCATGAACCAGAGCATCAAGTGGTCCCGAACCCGATACCAGTTCGACCGACCTCTCGGCGACTTTGAACTCATCCGTCAGAAAATCGCGCGTCAGGCCGCCCTCTGCTACGCCATGGACGCCACGCTCTACATGACCACCGGGTTCCTCGACCGCCACGACAAGGACATCCGCGTCGAGACCGCCATCTGCAAGACCTTCTGCTCCGAGATGGGCTGGCGCGCCGTCAACGACGCCGTCCAGATCATGGGCGGCGAATCGTACATGACCGAGAACGAGGTCGAACGCATCTTCCGCGATTCACGCATCAACATCATCGTCGAAGGCGCCAACGAGGTCATGCAGTCCTTCATCTTCGGCTACGGCGGCAAGGCCCTCGCCGAACAGATGGTCGGCATCCAGAACATCCTCGGCCCGGACCGCGACAAGGGACCGGTCGCCAACCTCTTCAAAGCCATGTCCGGGGTCAAAACCCCCACCGGCCGCGCCGCCATCGCAAAGGCCCTCCCGCTCGGCGCCGAACTCTTCCTCGGAATGAAGCGCCCCGCTCCGCGCTTCACCACCATCCACCCCTCGCTCGCCGAGCACGCCGAGAAGGTCTGCGAACTCATCCGCGAGCACAGCCACCAGTTCAAGCTCGCCAGCAAGGAAAACGAGGAAAAAATCATCGACCGCCAGTGCGTCCAGGCCCGCATCGCCGACGCCGCGATCTACATCCACGCCATGATCTGCACCCTCAGCAAGCTCGACCGGCAGATCCGCGCCGGCGAAGACGGCGTCGAGTTCGAACGCGACAAGGCCGCCGCTCTCCACTTCCTCGATCTCGCCGAACTCTGGTGCAGGGAAGCATGGAGGTCGCTCCGAATGAACGCGGACCACACCATGCGCGCCGCCGCCGACGCCGCCATCGCCCACAACGACACCATGCCGAACAGCCTCTTCGCCATCCCAGAAAAATCGCAGGCCCCCAACGCCCGAGGCTCCGGCCGCACCCTCAAGCAGGAAGGCATCAAGCAGTTCCCCGGCGACAAGCACGCCCACGCCAAGTCCTGATTCAATGACCGCGGGGACGCCGCCGACGCAAGGCGCCGACAACCGAACAGCAAAGGAACCAAGCCCGTCTGTTATCTATCTGTGCCCACCGTTGTCCGGCCCCCGCCTCCACCCTCCCCACTCCGCGTCTGCCGGGTGAATACCTATGAAAAAGACCATCTACGAAGCCAGGATCGACCACATCCAGATCCTCGACGAGCACGGCAAACTCGACGAGAAACTCGCCAAGGACACCCTCTCAGATGAGGACGCGGTCTTCCTCTATGAGCAGATGTCCATCTGCCGCTGGCTCGATGAGATCGCCTTCAAACTCCAGCGCTCGGGCCGCATGGGCACCTACCCGCAGAACAAGGGGCAGGAAGCCGGCCCCGCCGGCGCGGGACTCGCCCTCTCGCGCTTCGGCGAGAAGAACTGGCTCGTCCCCTGCTACCGCGAGAACATCGCCCTCTTCCTCAACGGCCTGCCGATGGAGAAGATCCTCCTCCACTGGATGGGCGATGAACGCGGCAACCAGATCCCCGAAGGCGTGAACATTCTCCCCATTGCCATCCCCATCGGCACGCACCCGCTCCACGCGGTCGGCATCGCCTACGCCAAGAAATACCGAGGCGAAAAGGGCGTCGCCGTCTCCTTCTTCGGCGACGGCGCAACGAGCGAGGGCGATGTCCACGAGGCCATGAACTTCGCCAGCGCCTGGAAAGTCCCCGCCATCTTCTTCTGCCAGAACAACTTCTGGGCCATCTCCGTTCCCCGCGCCCTCCAGTCCGGCTCCGAGACCATCGTCCAGAAAGGTCTCGCCTACGGCCACCACTGCGTGCAGATCGACGGCAACGACATCTTCGCCTCCTACAAGGTCATGAAGGAAGCCATCGACCGCGCCATCAAGACCGGTCAGCCGACTTTCATCGAAGCCGTCACCTACCGCCTGGGCGACCACACCACCGCCGACGACGCCCGCCGCTACCGCGACGAAAAGGAAGTCGAGGCCTGGCGCAAGAAAGACCCTCTCATCCGCACGCGCAAGTACCTCGAATCAAAGAAACTCTGGAACGACAGGAAACAGGCCGATATCGAAGCCCGCGCGAAGGAAATCGTGGACGCCGTTGTAAAGCGAGCCGAAGGCATCGAGAAGCCCGTCTTCGAGGACATCTTCGACTACACATTCGCCACCCTCGAAGGAAACGCCGAACTCCAGACCCAGCGCGCCACCCGTCGAACCACCGGCCTCGGCCAGGGGCCCGAGCAGGAAAAACTGCGAGCCTGAAGAAAATGCTCATCCCCCTCACCGACGCCGAAGGACGCGAGACCTGGATCAACCCGATCCACGTCAAGGTCGTCCGCACCCGCAAGGGAATGCTCGGCGCCGGAAAGGGAACCGAAGTCTGGTTCTCCTTCCACGGCACGAGCGAAGCCATCTACTTCACCGAATCCCCCTCCGAAATCGCCGCCGCGCTCAACGCCGCCATGCCCCCCGTCATCGCCCTGGATACCTCGGGAGATGAACCGCCGATCACGAACCCGCACACCGGGGGCTGAATTCGCCACGTTCCCATCGTCGTCCGCACCCCCCTAGCCGCTACGCTCCCCACCATGGCCAACCTCACACTCGTCCAGGCAATCAACCTCGCCCTCGCCCAGGAAATGGAACTCGACGACCGCGTCATCCTCCTCGGTGAGGACGTCGGCAAGAACGGCGGCGTCTTCCGCGTCACCGAAGGCCTCCAGGCACGCTTCGGTGAATCACGGGTCATCGACTCGCCCCTCGCCGAGTCCGGCATCATCGGCACCGCCATCGGCATGGCCATGGCCGGACTCCGACCCATCCCCGAGATCCAGTTCGAGGGCTTCCTCGGCCCCGCGTACGACCAGATCACCAACCACGCCGCCCGATACCGCACGCGCTCCCGCGGCAGCGTCACGATCCCTCTCACCATCCGCGTCCCCGTCGGCGGCGGCATCCACGCACCGGAACTCCACTCCGATTCCCCGGAAGCCATCTACGCCCACACCCCGGGCCTCAAGGTCGTCATGCCCTCCTCACCCTACGACGCCAAGGGCCTCCTCATCTCCGCCATCCGCGACCCCGACCCCGTCATCTACTTCGAACCCAAACGCATCTACCGCGCCTTCCGCGAAGAAGTCCCCGAGGACGAGTACACCATCCCCATCGGCGAGGCCAAGGTCGTCGAGGAAGGCACGGACCTCACCCTCATCTCCTGGGGCGCCACCGTCCTCCAGTGCGTCGAGGCGATGGACAAACTCCCGGACGACCTCTCCGTCGAACTCATCGACCTCCGCACCATCTACCCCATCGACATCGACCGCATCACCGAGTCCGTGAAGAAAACCGGCCGATGCGTCGTCGCCTGCGAAGCCCCCAAGACCGCCAGCATGGCCGCCGAAATCGCCACCATCATCCAGGAACACTGCTTCCTCCACCTCCGCGCCCCCGTCCAGCGCGTCTGCGGCTTCGACACCGTCATGCCCTACTACAAACTCGAACTCGACTACCTCCCCGACGCCTCAAAGATCGGCGAGGCGGTGATGCAGTGCGCGACGTATTGATCCGGCGCGGCACACGCTCGGGATGACTGAGTCCGAGAGCGAATCCCGTCGCCCCACGGCCCGATCCCGGCCTCTCGCCCCGCCTCCAGCCCGAACCTACCCTTCCCGCCCGACCACTCGC
>JAEUIV010000019.1 GCA_016795005.1 Phycisphaerae bacterium | reverse complement strand
CGAGATCACCGCCGCCAGCAGCCTCGTCGGAGCCTTCGTCGAGGGGCGAACGGATCAGGGAACGCAGACCAGGGGCTTCGTCGATTCCATCTCCGTCACACGCGACGGCGTGCTGCTCAACCTCTCCTCCACCTACTCGATCAAACTCTCGGGGCTGACCACCATCCACGACCCCACGCTCATCACCACCACGCCGCCGACCACCACGCCCCCCGCCACCGAAACGCCCCCGGCGGACACCACCAACACCAACGAAACACCACCGGCCGGAGGCGCCACACCGTGACACTCAACCCGCTCGATCTCCTCCGCCAACTCGGCTCCGGCGTGCGACCGGCCGCCGCGGAAAAGCCCGCCACCCCCATCGACCAGGCAGGATTCGCGGAACTCCTCTCAAAGGTTCAAGCCGGCGGCATCGCCAGCAACGAACCGGTCCAGGTCGCCCCGGGACAGCGCATCGAACTCTCAACCGAACAACTCCAGAGACTCGGAGTCGCCATCGACGCCGCGGAAGCCGCCGGACATCACCGCGTCCTCGCCCTCATCGACGGACAGGCCCTCACCATCGACGTCCCGGGTCGCATGGTCATGGAATCACACTCCGCCGCCGATGCGCGACTCCTCACCGACTTCGACGCCGTCATCAGCGTCCCCAACACCGGCACGAAAGACCTCCGCGCACTCTTCTCAAGAGCGGATCGGCCGCACGCCAACCCATCCCCGCTCGCGGCACTCGGAACCATACGCAACCGTTCCCTCTCCGACATCGTGAACTGACCGGCGACCAGGCGACTCAACCCCCGCGAACGACAGGCCCCAGCGAACGAAAGGAATCACATGTCCTCCACCATCGCCCTCTTCACCGGACTCACCGGACTCTCCGTCAACGCACGCCGCCTCGAAACCATCGGCAACAACATCGCCAACGTCAACTCGTACGCCTTCAAGTCCACGCGGATGATCTTCGCCCCCGCCGCCAGCAGGGACTTCACCCTCGGCACCGTCCCCGGCGCCACCTCCGGCGGAAGCAACCCGGGACAGGTCGGCCTCGGCGTCAACATCTCGGGAACACAGCGGAACTTCAACAACGGCGCCATCTCCAACACCGGGATCAACACCGACCTCGCCATCGAGGGCGACGGCTTCTTCATCGTCTCGCGCAACAACGAGCAGTTCTACACACGCGCCGGAGCGTTCCAGTTCAACGCCAACAACGACCTCATCACCACCACCGGCGAACGCCTCCAGGGATACACCGTCGACGACAACTTCAACCTCATCACCGGGCAACTCGTCGATATCAACATCCCCATCGGCAAGCAGACCATCGCCAACGCCACGCAGAACGTCCGGTTCTCCGGGAATCTCAAGGCCAGCGGCACCGTCGCCACCACGGGCGCTTCGTTGGACTTCTCCGCCGCGGGCATCGCCGCCGGAACCGACCTCCTCACCGCCATCGGCGGCGGCGCCTACGCCGCCACCGACGTCATCACCATCTCCGGCGCCCTCCGCAACGGAAAGGCCGTCCCCGACGCCTCCTTCACCGTCACACCGGCTTCCACAGTCGACGATCTCTTCCGATTCATCCGCGACGCCCTCGGCATCGTCCAGGACGGCGGATACAACGCCGGCGACCCCACCGGCGCCGCCGAGCCAGGCTCCTACACCGTCGGCGCGGGCGTCGTCAACCTCATCGGAAACCTCGGCGCGGACAACGACATCGTCTTCGCAAACTCGAACCTCACCGTCAAGGACGCCGCCGGAGTCAGCAAGCCCAGCCCCTTCACCGTCGCCAAGACCGCCGCCGCCAACGGCGAATCCGTCCGCACCACCTACATCGTCCACGACTCGCTCGGAACACCCGTCGAGGTCGATCTCACCATGGTCCTCGTCGCCAAGAACGACAGCGGATCATTCTGGAGAGCCTTCCTCCACTCGCCGGGAGACTCCGACCAGGCGCTCCACCTCGAAGTCGGCGCACGCGCCGAGCCGCCCCTCGGACCCGTCCCCCTCCTCCAGTTCGACAACTTCGGACAACTCGTCTCCCCCACCCAGATCCCCATGGAACTCGACCGCACCGGCACCGGCGCCGACGATCCGCTCACCGTCAACCTCCAGTTCGCCGCCGCGGGCGACGCCGTCACCGCGTTCTCGGATACCGCCACCGCGAAGTCATCCATCGCCGCGGTCTTCGAGGACGGCTCCCGACTCGGAACGCTCTCCACCTTCTCCGTCGGAGCCAACGGGACCATCACGGGGGGATTCACCAACGGCCTCACGCGCACCATCGGACAACTCGCGCTCGCCACCTTCACCAACCCCGAGGGACTCGTCGACGCCGGCGGCAACCTCTTCCGCGTCGGACCAAACTCCGGCAACGCCGTCATCACCGAACCGCTCGACTTCGGCACCGGGCGGATCATCGGCGGCGCGCTCGAACTCTCGAACGTCGACCTCTCCGAGGAGTTCATCAACATGATCCTCACTTCGACCGGCTACTCCGCCGCTTCGCGCATCATCACCACCACCGACCAGCTCATCCAGCAACTCCTCACCATCGGTCGCTGATTAATCCCGCCCATCCACCGCCATCCGGCGAGCACCGCCGCGCCGCGCGCGCACGCACCCGGACGATCCGACGACCCCAATCCACGCCGATCCTGGCGCATCCATGCACAATCGGCGTCGCGGTTATGGGGCCGTGCCCCCCTCCGCCCCCACCCGCCTCGAGCCGGAAACCCGCCTTTCCCTCAGCCACAGGGCGGAATCCACCGAATCCAAGGGACATCGTCCCTGTTCCGACCTGACCACCATCGGGAGTGGCTCCAATGGCAGCAGAATCCCCATCCGCCGCACCCGCAACCCCCGCCGAGCCTGCAAAAAAGGGCCTGCCGATCAAAACCATCGGCGCCGTCGCGGTCATGCTCCTCGTCGAAGCCGTCGCCATCATCGCCGCCGTCAAAATGTTCGGCGGCCCGTCCGAAGTCAAAGGCGTCGGCCTCGAACACGCCGAGCACAACGAGGGCGACACGCTCGTGGAAGTGCCGGTTCTGCACGAGAAGTTCACCAACGCTTCCTCGGGCCGCGTCTGGATGTGGGACACCGAGGTCATCATCAAGGCCAAGAAAAAGCACGCCGGCGAAGAGCCGGGCAGCGCGCCGAAGAAGGGCGGCCACGGCGAAGACGCGAAGTCCGGCGCGGGCGAACACGCCGTCGGCCCGAGCCTGCGAGAGGAACTCCAGGCCCGCATGGCGGAAGTCCGCACCGGCATCGGTGCCATCATGTCGAGCGCCCAGCACGCCTATTACACGGAACCCGGGCGCGAGACGCTGAGCCGTCAGATCCTGGAGTATCTGCGCAAGGTCTTCGGCCAGGACGCCGAGGGCAACGAGCGCGTGCAGGAAGTGCTGATCCCCAAGTGCCTCGGGTTCCCCGCGGATTATTGAGCCGCCGCGCAGATTGTGCGCTGGGCACCTTTCCCGATCGCGCAAGGAAGACTATCGGACCGAGGGTGCGAGCGCCGATATCTCCCACGCCGCGGTCTTCGCGCCCGACGTGTGTCGTGCGTGTGGGTGCGCGCGGCTGATCGGGTGTGCTCATGGCGGACGAAGGAAAAGTGCCTGATTCAGTCGGAGCCTCGGCGGATGCGGCGGAACCAGCCGCGGTGGCGGCTGCCGCGCCGGATTCGGCCGGTTCGGCGGATGCGGAGTTGTCGTCGGCGTCGGGGGCGCAGCCGTTCAGCCTGCCGGATTTCGGGGGCGGCGAGTTCCGCCAGGTGCCGGTGGGCATTTCGATGCTTGCCGATGTGAATCTCAACGTGAAAATCGAGCTGGGTCGGACGCGCATGCTGGTCGAGAACGTGCTTCGGCTGGCCGAGGGGTCGGTGGTCGAACTCGACAAACTCGCGGGCGACCCGGTGGACGTCTTTGTAAACGATCGGCACGTGGCGCGGGGGGAGGTGCTGGTGCTGAACGACAACTTCTGTGTCCGGATCAGCGAGATCATCGCGCCCCTCGGGGTGACGGAGGCGACATCGGCCGCGGCGGCGACGACCGCGGCGGCGTGATTCAGCGAGTCGAGGGAGCGGCGGAGTCCGCTCGGCCAACTGCCAGGAAGGCGACATGGCGATCAGGATTCGGACAACATGCGCTTGCGCCTTGCTCCTCGCCCTTCTGTGGACGGGGGCGGTTGATTGCCGCGCGCAGTGGTTGCCCGAGATTTCGGAGCGCTCACCAACGGAGTCGAAGCCGCTCGGCGTTTCGACAAATACCGGTGCGCGCGATTCGTCGGCGGCTGCGCCGGGGAGCGACGCGGGTTGGGTCCGAACGGGCCTGTCGCTGGCCGGGGTGATCGGCGTGATTCTCCTGGTGCGTGTGGCGCTCGTGAAGTTGTCGAAGCGAAGCGGCAGCCTGTCGCTGGCGATCGGCGCGGGCGGCCGGTCGCCGTCGGGGGTGCTCGAGGTGCTCGGGCGCTATCCGGTGGCGCGGGGTCAGACGCTGGTGCTCCTGCGCATGGATCGACGGGTCCTGCTCGTGTCGCAGTCCGCGGCGGGATGCGCGACGCTGACGGAGGTGACCGACCCCGACGAGGTGGCCTCCCTGCTTGTCAAGACGCGCGATGAGGAGGGGGCGAGCAACGCGAGCCGCTTCAACGAGTTGCTGCATCGGATGGAGAGCGATCCGTCGATCGTGGCGGCCGAACGCGGTGAGGAACCCGACGCGGGCGGGCTTCGCGGACGGCTGGCGGGCTTCCGGGAGGCGCGAGCATGAAGCGTTCCGCGCACCATCCCGCACGATCGTCCCGCGGCTCGACGATTCGTTGGGCCTCGGTCGTCCTCTCGATGTGCCTGCTGTGGCTGGTGCAGCCGAGCGCTGCGCTGGGTCAGGGGCTGATGGGGCCGCCCGCTCCCGGTGATGCGATGTCGTCGGCGAGTTTCGCCGATCCCGGTTCGAACCCCCTGGCGATGCTGGAGAGCGCGGCGTCGATGCTTCCCGGCGGGGCGTCCGAGGGGGCGACGGGGCCGAAGAATCTCAGCGCGACATTGAACATCGTGGTGCTGCTGACGGTGCTGACGCTTGTGCCGTCGATCATGGTGATGTGCACGTGCTTCGTGCGGTTCGTGATCGTCTTCGCGCTGCTGAAGCAGGCGCTCGGGGCGCAGAACATCCCGCCGAGCCAGGTGATCACGGCGCTGGCGCTGTTCATGACGTTCCTGGTGATGAGTCCCACCCTCGACCGGATCAACAAGGAGGCGATCGCGCCGTACCAGGCCGGTGCGATCTCAAACCAGATGGAGATGTGGGACCGTGCGAAGCAGCCTGTGCGCGAGTTCATGTTCGCGCAGATCGAGGCGTCGGAGAACTGGTCGTCCCTGTACATGGTGCTGAACTATCGCGGGGTGGACACGTCCGAACCCGAAAGGCTGAAGCGGTCGGACGTTGACATGGTTTCGCTCATCCCGGCGTACATGCTGAGCGAGTTGAAGGTGTCGTTCCTGATGGGGTTCCGGGTGTACCTGCCCTTCCTGATCATCGACATGGTGATTTCGAGCCTGCTGATCTCGATGAGCATGATGATGCTGCCGCCGGTGCTGATCAGTCTGCCGTTCAAGCTGCTGCTCTTTGTGCTGGTGGACGGGTGGCAGCTGGTGGTGGGGAGCCTGATGCAATCGGTGGTGCAGCCGGGGGGATAGGTGACGGGGATCGCGGAACCGTGAGGGGTTTCTCAACGTCAGTGCTTCGGAGCGGGACCTTCCATGCCAATCGACGACGCCACGCTGGACCTTGTGAAGCAGTCGCTCATCATCATGATGAAGATTGCGTTCCCCATTCTCGCGGCCGGGGTGGTGATCGGGCTGATCATCAGCATTTTCCAGAGTGTGACCTCGATCCAGGAGCAGACGCTGGCGCTCGTTCCCAAGATTTTCGTCATGACCGCGGTGACGGTAGCGATGCTTCCGTGGATCGCGGCGCGGCTCGCCGAGTTCGCGGTGGAGATGTTCAGGCTGCACTAGTTGCTTTCGGCTGGCGCGATCCAGGAGGAATGACCGAGGACCATGACGCACCGGACGACACAGACTGATCGCGGCGGGCGGTCGCGGGGGCGGCGATGAACGCTTCGGCCACGATCGGCGAGCATCTGCCGGGCTTCGCGCTCGTGTTGTCGCGTCTGACTGGGATTTTCCTGTTTGCGCCGCTGTTTTCGAGTCCGGCCCTGCCGCGGAAGATCCGGGCGCTCCTGGCGTTCGGGTTCGCGGCCGCGGTTTACCCGGCGGTGGTGGGGGCGGGGTCGCTGCCTTCGCGGCTGGAGATGTTCGACCTCGTGCCGCTGATGGGGAGCGAGTTGCTGATCGGCCTGGCGATCGGTGTCCTGGCGTCCATCCCGCTGTTCACGGCCCAGCTGGCGGGGGTGATCATGGGTCAGCAGATGGGGCTTGGGCTTGCCTCGGTGTACAACCCCGCGGTTGATTTCGAGGGTGACACGCTTGGGCAGGTGCTTTTCTTTGTCGCGCTGGCTTCGTACCTGGTGGCGGGGGGGCTGGAGTCGGTCTTCGGGGCGCTGCTTTCGACGTTTGAATCCATCCGGATTGGCGGGCTTGGGGCGCAGGACACGCCGCTGGACCTGCTGGTGGCGATCACGGCGTCCGGTTTTTCGCTGGCGCTGCGGCTGGCGTTGCCGGTGCTGCTGATCCTGATGCTCGAGTCGGTCGCGGTCGGGTTCATCATGAAGACGGTGCCGGGGCTGAACATCATGAACATCGGCTTCCCGATCCGGATCCTGCTGGGCCTGTTCATGGTGGTGTCGTCGATGGTGATCACGATCGAGGTGCTGATGGGCGAGATCGGCGCGGACCTGGCGAAGGTGAAGGGATGGGCGGCGGGTTTGTGACGTTGAGCGGAGCGCGGCGGGTGGCTTTGGAGGTTGGATTGACCGATGGCTGAGGACCTGGGCGAGCGAACGGAGCAGCCGACGGAGCGACGCCTTGAGGAGGCGCGCGAGAAGGGGCAGGTTGCGCGCAGCACGGACTTGTCGGCGGCGGTCGTGCTGACGGCGGTGGTGGCGGCGGCGCTCATGTTTGCGGAGTATTCCCTGGGCGGCATGGCGACGGTGCTCCGTCATTCACTGTCCGACGAATCGCTGGGGAACGGACAGAGCGTTTCGAGGCTGATGCCGGAGATGATGGCGTCGTTCGGCGAGGCGGCGCGGGTGGCGGTTCCCGTGATGTCGTTCCTTGTTGTGATCGGGTTGATCGGCGCGCTGGCGCAGGTGGGCTGGCGGCTCTCTCCGGCGGCGCTCGAGCCCAAGTGGAACAAGCTGAACGTGCTGACGGGGTTCAAGAACCTGCTGGGCAAGCGGGCGCTCGTGAAGGGGGGGCTTGACCTGCTGAAGTTCTCGCTGGTGGCGGCGGTGGTGGGTCTGGTGGTGAGCGGGCAGCACCGGGAGATCCTGGCGCTGGCGAACCTGGACGTGATGCAGGGTGTGGCGCGGGCGGCGGGGCTTGTGCGTGAGTTGGCGCTGTGGGTGCTGGTGATCCTGGTGTCGCTCGGGGTTGTGGACTTTCTGTACCAGCGGTGGCAGCACCGGACCGATCTTCGGATGACGAAGCACGAGGTGAAGGAAGAGCGCCGGAGCAACGAGGGCGACGCGGAGATGAAGGGGCGTCGGATGCGGATCGCGCGGCAGGTGGCGATGCAGCGTCTCGGCGCGGCCGTGCCGAGGGCGGACGTGGTGGTGACGAACCCGACGCACTACGCGGTGGCGTTGAAGTACGACGCGGAATCCGGGGCGAAGGCGCCCAAGGTGGTGGCGAAGGGGGCGGATTACCTGGCGTTGAAGATGCGGTACCTGGCGGCGGGGGCGGGCGTGCCGATCGTTGAGCGTCCGCCGCTGGCGCGGGCGTTGTATCACGAGGTGGGTGTGGGGAAGGAGATTCATCCCGCGCATTACGAGGCGGTGGCGGAGGTGCTGGCGTATGTGTACCGGCTGGAGCGGAGGGCGGCGGGATGAGCCTGTTGAGATCGGGGTCTCACGGATTCCTGGAGGCGGGACGGGCTGAACCATGACGACCGTGGCGGCGCCAACTCTTCCGATCTGGGCGCAGATGCTGGTGAAGCATCGCGGGATGATCGTGCCCCTCGGTTTCGTGATGCTGGTGGTGGTGATCGTTGTCCCGATGCCGCCGATGGTGATGGACGTGCTGCTGGCGTTCAACATCGCGCTCTCGATTGTGATTTTGTTGACGACGATGTACACGCGCGAGCCGCTGGAGTTCAGCGTGTTCCCGTCGCTGCTGCTCGGGACGACGCTGCTTCGGCTGGTGCTGAACGTGGCGTCGACGCGGCTGATCCTGACGGCGGATGCGTCCAGCCCGGAGACGGCGAAGGGGGTGGCGGGGGAGGTGATCTCGGCGTTTGGTTCCTTTGTTTCGGGCGGTTCGCTGGCGGTGGGCGTGGTGATCTTCCTGATCATCCTGGTGATCCAGTTCGTGGTGATTACGAAGGGTGCGACGCGGATCAGCGAAGTGGCGGCGCGATTCACGCTTGACGCGATGCCGGGCAAGCAGATGGCGATCGATGCCGACCTGAACGCGGGGATGATCAATGAACAGCAGGCGCGCGAGAGGCGGATGCGCGTGGGCCGTGAGGCGGACTTCTTCGGCGCGATGGACGGCGCGAGCAAGTTCGTGCGGGGTGACGCGATCGCGGGCCTGATCGTGACGGCGATCAACGTTTTGGGCGGGTTCGTGATCGGGTGGCTGGTGAAGGGATGGCCGGCGCTGCAGACGGCGGAGGTGTTCACGATCCTGACGATCGGCGACGGGCTGGCGGCGCAGGTTCCGGCGTTCATCATCTCGATCGCGGCGGCGCTGATCGTGACGCGGTCGGGGTCGAAGACGGACCTGGGCAGCGAGATGACGATGCAGATCGGGTCGAACCCGCGTGCGTTGTATATCGCGGCGGGGTTCGTGACGATGCTGGCGTTCACGCCGCTGCCCGCGGGGCCGTTGCTTTTGCTCGGGGGGGTGATGGGGGCGATCGCGTTCTTTCTTCAGAAGG
>JAEUIV010000015.1 GCA_016795005.1 Phycisphaerae bacterium | reverse complement strand
AGCGCCTCGCCGCCTTTGATGAGGATGCCCCGCTCGGCCCCGCGGCCGGTGCCCACCATGATCGCCGTCGGAGTGGCCAGCCCCAGGGCGCAGGGGCACGCGATGATGAGCACCGACACCGCCGTCACCAGCGACATGCTCAGCCGGGTCTCCACGGGGGAGGCGAACCACCACACGATGAACGTGACGACCGCGATCGCGATGACGATGGGGACAAAGATGCCGCTGATCCGGTCCGCGAGACGCGCGATCGGAGCCTTGCTCCCCTGGGCCTCCTGCACGAGCCGAATGATCTGCTGGAGGGCCGTGTCCTGACCGACCTTGGTCGCCGTGAAGCGCAGCGCCCCGGTCGTGTTCATCGTCGCGCCGAAGACGCTGTCGCCCGGCTTCTTCTCCACGGGCAGGCTCTCGCCCGTGAGCATCGCCTCGTCCACGGCGGATGCGCCGCTCTCGACGCGGCCGTCCACGGGGATCTTCTCGCCGGGGCGCACCAGCACGCGGTCGCCCACGACCACGGATTCAATGGGCACATCCTGCTCGACGCCGCCCCGCACCACCCGCGCCGTCTTGGCCTGCATCCCGATCAGCCGCTTGATCGCGGCGCTGGTCCGCCCCGTGGCCCGGGCCTCGAAGTACTTGCCCAGCAGGATCAGCACGATGATGACCGCCGCAGCCTCGTAGTACACGGGGACCATCGTCATACCACCCATCGCGCCCTCACGGTGCGCGGCGTTCGCAGCCGCCCCCCCGACTCCTGCGAAGAACCCCGGCCAGATCGTCGCCGCGAGCGAATAGAGGTACGCCGCGCCCGTGCCCATCGCCACGAGCGTGTCCATGTTGGCGCTGAAGTGCTGGAGGCCCTTCCACGCGGAGCGGAAGAACTGCCGGCCGCACCAGAAGAGCACGGGCGTCGTGAGCGCCAGTTCAAGCCAGTTGATCCACGGAACGTTGAACGCCGCGATCTTCCCGTGCGACATGGCGATGACCAGCACCGGCAGCGAGAGCACAGCCCCCACGATCGTCTTGGTCAGCAGCCGCCGGGCCTCCGCCTCGCCCACATTCATGTGAGCCGAATGGTCCTCTCCCGCCACACCACCACTCATCGCGTGCCCCGCGTGCGGGCCTTCCCCCTGCGCCGCGAGCATCGCCGCGTGGTCGTGGCCAGCGTGACCATGCGCTGGATTGGCCGCGCCAAGTCTCAACGGAGGCACGACGGCCTTGTACCCGATGTCGTCCACGGCCTTGGCGAGTTGCTCCGGCCCGGTCGCCGCCGCGTCGTACTTGACGGTGGCCACCTTGGTGGCGAAGTTCACGCTCGCCGAGGTCACGCCCGGCTGTTTGCTCAATCGCTTCTCGATCCGATTGGCGCACGAGGCGCACGTCATCCCTTCGATGGGCAGGTCGGCCCGCTCGATGGTCTTCGCGGCCGCCGCATCCGTGGGTTTGGCGGCGCCGTCGTGGTGGTGTTGGTGTGCGCTGGTCATGGTCGTCCTTGCCGGCCCGGGCCGATTTCAGGGTCTGGCCGCGGTCGTGGTCCGGGCCGACGCCGAGCCGCCCGCCGCCTTTCCCGCGTCGTCCTTCTTGAGCAGCGCCCCGGCGATGAGCGCACCGACCACCGCCACACCCACGATCAGGGGCGCGTACTTCCGCCACCCGGTCGCCGGGGCCTTGTCGTCATGGCATCCGCAGTTGCAACTCATTGTTCACCTCGCGTTCGTTCTTGGTCATACCAGCACACGGCTCACGGCCTCGACCGCCTTGAGCCCCGTACCGAACCGGGCCATCGACTCGCGGTTCCTCTCGAGTTCGCCGTACGGCAAGAACCGCACCGAAAGGTCGGCCACGCGCCGGAATGCGGGCCGTGCCAGTTGCTGGCGCACATCCTCCTCCCGCGCATCGGGCGCGACCAGGAAGAGTTTGACGCCCGCGTGGTCGGGCACACCCAGCGCCAGGTCCAGCATCCGCACGATGCCCGAGTAGATGCTCGTGGTGTGCTCGACCTCAAACGCGGCCGTCACTCGTGCCACCGCCGAGCCGTTGCTCCCGGCCTGCTCCAACCAGAGCACATCGATGAGCCGGATCGCCTCCGCGCCCGTCGATGATTCCACGGTCGCCGGGAGTGCATCGAGACACCCGTCGCACAAACGACCACCCACGACGGCGCGGTTGCGGTCGTTGGCCGCGACCCAGACGTCAAAGCCGAGCGACCGGCCCAGGTCACGGAGCCAGCCCTGCACCTGAGCGTGCGAGCGGTCCTCCTGCTCGGCGGCCTTCTGGGCCTTGACCACGGCGGCGGACTCATCGCGGACTTTCTTCAGGTCCGCTTCCCACGCGGCGAGCGCCCCAGCGTCGTCCGCGCGGGGCGGCGCGGCGTAGCGACCGCTCCCCACATCGAAGAGCAACCCCGCGATGGCACCGAGGTCGTTGCTCAGCACCGCCCGGTGCTCGGCGTTGATCCGCAGCACACCTTCGCGCATGGCGAGGTACTCCTCCCACGACCCGAGTTTCACCTTTGAGCCGGTGAGCGCGTTGTACCCCTTGACGATCGCGGTGTTGAAGGGCGGCACCAGCGTGGGGTGGAGGAAGTAGAGCATGTTGGCCGCGGCGGGACCGAGGCCCTTGATACCGCGCTCGGCGAGCTGGCGGATCGCCCGCACCACGCCCTCCTCAGTGTCGCAGCAGGAGCAGGCGTGCAGGAACCGCCCGAAGGCCCGCTGGTTGTCCGGGCTCTCGTAGATGTCGGGGATGCGGAGCTTGGGCTTCCACAGGAAGGCGTGATCGGCCCCCTTGAAGATCTGCCGTTGCTCGGCGATCGAATGAACAACCGTCTCCAGCGATGAGCCCTTGTAGACGTTGCCGAACGTGCCCGCATCGATCTCGCGCACGACCTCCGCGATCCCGGCCCGGATGGAGCGGAAGTTCTTGATCCGCTGCTCCCACAGGAACCACGAGCGGTAGGCCCCACCCGCGTCGTCCTTCCACCGGGAGATGAGTTGTGCGAGTGCATCGTTCATGTCGTCATTGTTCCAATCCGCGTTCAAGCCCACTCACCGCGCCACTCTGCCGACCAACTCCAGGAGTTCCTCGATCATGTCGTCCCGCTTGGCCCCTTCCTCGCTCATGGCGGCGACCGCGCAGTGCGTGAGGTGGTTGCGGAGCAAGTTCTTGGCGACCGAGCGCAGCGACTCCTGCACCGCCGCGGCCTGCTGGATGATGTCGGAGCAGTAGCGGTCCTCCTCGATCATCTGGGCGATGCCGCGCACCTGCCCCTCGATCCGCCGCAGGTGTTTGAGGTTCGCGGCCTTGAGCGCGGCATCGACCCCCGCCGCGTGCGCCCCCGGCCCCACGCCGCCCTTGACCTGACCGACCACGGAACCCTCGCCCGGCCTGCACCCGCACGCCGCGCCGTTGAGCGCGGGCCGCGCCGCACGCTCGGAGACGCCCTTGCTCGACTTGCCCTTGGCCATCGACATCACTCCTTGGCTCGATGCTTCACCGCTCACTCACCTACAGCAACCACCGGAGGCATCCGCGCCCGGAGTGCCCCTCTGCATCACGTTCTTCGCCCCGCTGCAGCAACCTGCACCGCCCCAGGCTGGTCTTCGTGCGGAGGTGACCGCAACATCGCCAGGTGCAGTTGCCGAATACCCCGCCTCTCCGAGCGCGGCCATCGCCTGGCTCGCCGCCAATCCGTCTGCAGCCTCGATTACCGCCGACCCTAACGCCACCGACTGAACCTTCACCCCTGCTACCGTCGACAGGACCTTCGTTACGGCCGTCACGCAGTGCCCGCAACTCATACCGTCGATGGCGAGTGTGATCGTCCCGATTCTGTTCGTCGTCATGCAAAACTCCTTGCCGGAACTATACTCCCCCGGGGTATCTACATCCACCGGGGCCGCACAGCTCAACACGGCTTCACCGAGCGGAGAACCTTCCATGTCGGCACGTACGAAGCATCCTCCGGACTCTCACAATGGAGGGCCCATCGGTCGTTGGCGTGGCTCAGCGATGTCCATCCCTTCCCGGACCCATCGGCCCGCCCATCCCCCGTCGGTGTTCGCCCATCTCCGTCCATATCTGACCGTGCGTGCGACCGCCGGACCAGCAGTTCGTCCACGGGAAGTCCTGGCGTGTGCCTTGGCCGCCGCAGCAACGGAGCCACCCGGTCTTGATCGATCCGCCACGCATCCAGTCGGCCTGGCCGTAGAAACGACTGCACTTGCCCGGCGGGTCGGAGGCGAGCGGGTGGGGCATCAACTCCAAAGAGCTGTCTCCGCTGCCGAGGGTCATCGGCTGACTGTCAATGGGCATGGGGTTTCGGAGCCCCTGGTCCCAGGTGTGGACAATGACCTCGCCCGTGTCGGCGTTGGTGACGACCTCGGCCTTGGTTGTGCCGTTTTGAATCGGAACGATGTCACCGCCGGTCGGGCCCGCAGCGGCCTTGGTCTCGGAGCACGACGAGAGCATTGCGATGGACACGACCGCGCTGATGGCGACCGCAATAGTCAGGAGCACTTTCATGAATGATCCTCATTTGAATGGACAGCGAACCCGTAGTGTCGCGTGCAGGGCCTGTCACTTCGCGGCGCTGTCGGGAGGAGCGCACTTATCCCACGCGACGCCTTCCTTGGCGCATCCGCCGCACTTGACCATGTGCGTGCCGTTCTGGATGTAAACGGACATCTCAGTCTTGCAACAGGGGCATTGGTAGGTGCGGAGCGTTTGGATGCCGCTCGTGGTTGAGGCGGGGTGGTCGCGGTGGGCCGCGGTTACCGCGTCGTAGCACTCCTGGCAAACAACAGTCTTGCCGGTAGCGACATCGGTCATCGTGTGCGTGTTGCTTTGGCAAGCGCACAGGGCCAGGCTGCACGCCGCGAGCGCGGTGAAAGGACTGAAATCGTGGATTCGAGAGTTCATGCGATGCTCCTCGTTAGGGGCCGGCTGAACCGGCCGGGTGATTGGGCTATCAGACTCGGGCCGATGGTTCGGGCGCTGCTGGACTCCGTGGGTGTCGTTCCGGACGATTGACAACGGACAACGCCATGCCCTCTGTGCTTGGCTGCAACACGGCCGGGCGGGTTGACGCTGTTCGACGTGGGTAGGCTGTCGCCTTCACTGCCCGCACCGCCAGGATGATGTCCAGGTAGTCGCTCCGGATATCCGTGATGCGGAACCCCGCGGCCCTGGTGTTGGCGAGCGTGTCGCGGTTCATTTCCGTCCCGGTGCGGCGAGTCCACAAGGTCATCAGGTCCAGCGTCCATCCCAGCAGGAACTGGCGGCTGCGGACGTGCTCGAACATGAGCAGCCGCCCTTCCGGGCACAGCACTCGATTCAGCTCGCGCAAGGCCCGCACTGGGTCGGGGACGGAGCACATGGTGCAGGAAGTGACCACGGTGTCGAACCAGCTGTCCGGGAAGGGGAGGGCCAGGGCATCGGCCTTGAGCAGGCGCAGGGTTCCGTTGTAGGCCCGCGCCCGTTTGGCCGCGCGGCGAAGCATCTCGTCGCTGATATCGATCGCGGTGATGTCCATGCCCGGCGGGAACGCGGCAAAGTCTGTGCCAGTGCCGGCGGCTACGAAGAGCACCTTGCCTCGCATGTCGGCGAACAGTGCGGCCTTGGCCGGGCCGCGCCGGAAGCACGAGGCCTCGCGGAAGTCGTAAAGCCGAACGCGCCAATCCCAGGCGATAGTCATGAGTATGCCCTTCCAGAAGTGGTGCCTCCCGCCGTGCGGGCCCAGCGCCGGCACGACGCGCCGTATACAGCGAGAAGGGAAGAAGCGAAAACACCAGAGGCGGCGCCGATCAGAAGCGCTGCTGACAAGGTGAGTACGCATCCGCTGCCGTGCAGGAGGCAGATCGCCATCGGCGCAATCATGGCCACGAGCATCGACGGCACCATCGTTTCAATGGAGCCGAGCAGCGGAGCGGCCAGCCACGCCAGGATGATCTGCACGAGCATCGCGACCACCATGCCGATTGCCACCTCCACAACAAATCCGCATTCGGTCATGTGCGCCATGTGCATCGCCGTCATTGAGACTGCCCCAACCAGGGCGAGAAAAAGGACATCGCCCGCGACAATGCCGATCCGTCGGAGTTTGCCATGCGGTTTGGCGCGCCCGTTTCCCCCCGCGGTTCCACTCGGACACGATTGATGCGGTCTTTGAATACCTTGTCGCACTTTTGGCTCCATGGTTATGCTCTCATTTGAGGAATCCGCGGACATACGTGTCCTTCTCTGCTTCGCTGAGATGGTCCCAACCGCCGCGGTAGCCGGTGCTGTGGGGACAACAGAAGGCGACGACATAGCCCTTGTAGGGAATGGTCGGGGAGGACGCAGTGATAGGTTTGCCCGTGAACCGGTCAACCTGATTTACGGGCACGCGCGTCGAGGGGCCGGGAGGCGGCAGGCCTGCCATGACGGGCGAGTCGAACAGCAAAGGAGGTAGTGCGGAACGCTTGGCAGCAGGCGCACCGCTCTGTTGGTCCGGTACTTGCAGTGCCAACACAATGGCGGCAACGGCGATAAGGCCAGCGAATGCAACTACAGTCGCGGTCACGAGGCGCCGCGCCGTCCGTTGGAGTTGGAGTTTTGCGGGGAACTCACGGTGCTGGCGATCACAGCGTTCACGCCTTCCCGCATCTCGAATCCGTGGCTTTCTTGAAACCCCATGACTCATGGCGTGCTTTCCTTCGGACGAGACTCCTGACGATGTGGTCCGACCATTCGTCGGCAGATCCTCCATCGGTATCAGTGGTGCTTGTACCAGCCCACCCCCTTGATGTCGTTCCATGCGTTGGTCTGGTGGCAGAGGAAGCACTGCGACACATCCGCGTGGTCCACGCGGGCCACCGTCATGGAGACCATCTGGAAGTGCTCCATGTAATGGCTCGGCGGGGCTTGGTGGCACTGGTTGCAGTCGGTCGAGAGCGGGGATGGGTGGCGGAACTCGGGGATGGTCCAGCCGCCATGGGCGATGCTGGCGGCGTGGCAGGAGGCGCAGTCGGTCCCGAAGAGCGTGCGGTGCGGGTCCTGGTTCGCGTGGCAGGCGTTGCAGTCGAGAGCGGTTTCCTCGGGCCGGATGCGCGGGTGGGCGACGGGAAGGGACGCGAGCGAGACGCCGGGCGGGAGCGGGTGCGTCTTCACGCCGATCGCCGCGAGGACGGTGTGGTCCATCGTGGTCGGGCGGGCGGCCAAGCCCTGATGCTCGACGTGGCAGCCGCGGCAGTCGCCGATATCGGCGTGGAACGCCGTCGGTTGCTTGGCGAGGAGCGACTGGTTGTTGGCATGGCAGACGATGCACTTGTCCGCCACGATGCCTTGGTGCGGCGTGTGGCATGCCTCGCAGTCGGCGGCGAGGAACTGGTGCTTGGCGGAGAGGTCGCCCGGGTTGACCATGCGTTGCCAGCCGGGCACGGACCTGGAGCCCTGCTCGTGGGTGAGGTAGGGGACGGCGACCGCCACGCCGAGGGCGGCCACTGTCACGACGCCGTAGATGACTTCGATGAGTTTCATGTGAGCCACCGGATGCCGAAGTACCAGACCGACCAGACGTGCACCGCCAGCAGCGCGTACAGGACTAGCGCGATGATGATGTGGCAGGCGAGCCATCGGCCGAAGGCGGCCTTGGCGACTTCGCGGGTCTTGATCGCGTATTCCAGGTCCGCCATCGACTCCGAGAGGCGAAGGGCGCGCGCTGCCGCGGAGGGCGGGCCCGCCGGCCCGGACCTGTCCCGCACGAAGAATGGAGCGGCAAGGCGTGTGAAGAAGCCCGCGAGGGGTCGCAGTGTCGCGGCTTGGTTGGGGCTCTGCACCAGGTCATCGGCGACGCGGTCGTACTCGCGGCGCAGGCCGCTGAGGAGTTGCTGCTGGTCGCGGGTGCCCGCCGTGATCTGCCCCATGAGGTAACGGCCGACGAATCCGCTGAGCGCCACGATGACCATCATCGTGGTCAGCGCGATCCCCAGGGGGCTCTGGAACTTGTGGCCGCTGTGCAGGATTCCCAGGATCGGGGCGAGCACGCCCGCGTAGATGTGGATCGCCAGCAGCGTTCGCATCGACACCGCCGGCGTCACGGCTCGCTTGAGCGGCGGGATGCGCTTGATGATGAGGTAGACCAGCGGCACCAGCATCAGCGCCGCGGCGGAGATCCCCAGCACCCCGCCCGTCAGACTTCCGGGGAATCGCGGATCGCGGTGGATGTAGAAGCCCAGGGTCAGCACCACCAGGAGCAGGACGAGGCCGGTCACGATGGGGCGTTCGCGTTCCTGCATGGGTCAGGCCTCCACCTCGATGTTCGCCGTGGCCTTGGCTTGACAGGCGAGAATGATTCCACGGGCCCTTTCGTCGGCCGCGAGCGAGTCCTCGACGGCCATCGTGACCGAGCCCTTGAGGAGCCTGACCTTGCAGGTGCCGCAGGTGCCGGCGCGGCAGGAGGCGTCGATCGAGACGCCGATGTGCTCGGCGGCTTCGAGTACCGTCGTATTGGGCGGGAGCGAAGCGGTCTTGCCCGAGATCGTGAACGCGACCTGTGGGGGGGGCGTGGCGGCGGATGGGGCCTCGGCCATCGCCGCCTGCACCGCCGCCTGCCGCTCGTGCGGCTTTTCCGCGGGTCCGAACGCCTCGGTCCGAATCCGGTCGCTCGGCACGCCCAACTCAAGGAGGATCGCACGCGCCGAGTCCATCATGGCCGCGGGACCGCACACATGAATGCGCCGCTTGGTCAGGTCGGGAACGCTCTGGGTGATGAACTCCTTGCTCATCCGTCCCTTAGCGCCCGTCCATGCCGCCCCACCCGTGCCGTCGGCACGGCTCATGGTGGGCGACACGCGCAGGTTGGGATGACGCCGCTGGAGGTACTCGAGTTCCTCGCGGAAGAGGTACTCGTCTGGCGTGCGGAACGAGAGCAGGAAGTAGATCGGCTTGGCCCAGCCGCGGTCGGTGAGGAAGCGGACCACGCTCATGAGAGGCGTGGCGCCGACGCCGGCGCCGATGAGCACGATGCTGTCAGCCTCGGTGCCCGTGAAGGTGAAGACGCCCTGGGGCGCGGAGACCTGGAGCAGCGCACCCTCTTTGACCTCGTCGCAGAGGTACCGGGAGACGACCCCCTGGTCCTCACGCTTGACGGTGATCTCGACGTAATCTCGCTGCGCCGGTGACGAGGCGATGGTGTAGGAGCGTTTGACGGTTCGCCCGTCCTTGGCCATCGTCAGCGTGAGGAACTGCCCGGCGAGGAACGTGAAGGGGATTGGGCCGCCAGCGGGATCGACGAGCCGGAAAGTCTTGATCACCGGCGTCTCAGAGAAGACCCGGGTGACCCGCAGCGAGCCACCCCAAGATCGGGGCGGCGCGCTCGCGAGCTGTTGCAGGAGCTTTGCGGCCCGTTGCATCTTGAAGAAGTACATCACGATCATCGCCGCCGCGAAGGCGATCAGGAGCGCCATGCCGATGAGGTGCTCCCACGACATGCCCCACACGCCGTGCGTGACCGCCGCTGTCGGCGGGCCGGGCAGGTTCATCTGACCCTTGAACCACTGCATCGCCAGCGCCCGTGGGTCCTTGCCTTCGGCGATCGCTCGGTGCGCCGCGAGGCCGCTGTCGAATCGTGCCAAACCCTCACGGAGCTTGGCGACTGCCTCCTGCATCGCCGCGTAGTCGGTCGTCGGCGCGGCCTTGACAAGCTGGTCCAGCCCCTGTGCCAAGAGGTCCGTGCCGCTCTTCATCCGCTCATGGGCAGCGCGTTGTACTTCATCACGCTTCTCGGGCGGGAGGTCGGGCAGGTCCATCAACGAGGGGTAGAGCGCCTTGGGCGGGGGCGCGCCCATGTTCTTCATCATCTCCCCCATGCCCTCCATCATCCCACCCGTCCCCGGGCCTGACGGCGACGGCGGCTGCCCCGTGGGCTGGCTACCGGCGGGAGCGGCACCCGGGTGGTGCTTGGCGTGCTCCTCCGGGCTGACCTGCGCATACCCGGAAGCGGAAAGCCCCAGCGCCATCATCGCCGCAAGCATGACTGAAAGGCATGGTCGGATCATTTGTCTTTGACTCCCAACGATGCCTGGTATGAACGTCGAATCACCTCATCGCGCTGCCACTTGCGGAAGTTGGCGGTCTTGACGAGGTTCCCGGCTGAGATGCCGACGACGAAGTACACGCCGATCATCGCGTACTGGTCCGGATTCGTCATCGGGGAGTGTCGCCACGACCAGAGGATGTGAGCCAGGTAGAGAGCACTGACCGCCGCAGCGGCTATTACGCCGCCGCGCAGCTCGAGCGCTACCGCTGCCTTCAAGACTGGCACCAGGAACAGCCCAGCCAGCAGGATGTGCAGTCCGTGGACCGCGTGCGTGTTCGTCCCAAGCAGGAAGTGGGCGGCGGCGATCACCGCCGCCCATACCAACGCGCTGCGCACCTGATATGACTGTTCCGGGTCCATGCGGCTTCCTCAGTTGAGTTGGCGTGCTCGATCCCTCCGCTCCGCGAGGTCTTCGACAATGAGCACGCGGTTCATCGTGCCGTACTGGTTGGCCACACAGCCGGGGCAGTCGTGGTAGGCCTCGTCACACCCCTGCTCGCAGCACCACTGGCCGTCGATGACGAACTTGTACTCGTACCGCCCCGGGGGGAGGTCCAGCATCAAGACCCAGTGACCATCCCCGGTGCGCTTGAGCGGGTGCGTGGACGGACTCCAGTCATTGAACGTGCCGGCAACAAAGACGCGCTTGGCCTTGGGCGCATTGGTTGACACGACCAATCCGCCAGGCTTGCAGTTCCGATCTCGAGTTGTCATGGCGATTCTCCTTGAATGACGTGCGTGCGTTGAAAACGCGAGGGACTCACATGTCCGGCATCCCGGGTGCAGCCGGCGCAGCGGGGGCCATCGGCGTCGGCGCGGGCGGGAGCATCCCGGTGAGTTCTTTCCGCTGGTCGTCGGTCAGCACCTTGGCCGCCTCGCCGACAGCGCGGATGAAGGCCACCCTTTGGTCACCCTGGAGTTTGGCGATCTCCTGAACCTTCTTGTCGATCGCCATCGTGTCGGGCTGATCGGCCGCGGTCAGCACCCACAACTCCTGCTCGGCCTGCGCGGTCTTTCGTTGGAACTCGGCCTGCTGGAGCAATGCCTGCTCCTTCTTCTGGCTCAGCGCAGTCTGCTGCTCGACCGTCAGGGTGATGTGTTCAGGGTGATCAAGAAAGAACCCGGTCGCGCCGACGTGGTAGATGTGCGAGGCGCCGGGGAACCCAGGCAGCGCCGAAGGCATCGCCATCGCCGCAGGGCTTCCCGCGCCGCCCATGGGCATGTTGCCCATGCCCATCATCTTCATCATGCCGTCCATGCCCATCCCGCCACCGCCGCCGGACATCCCTCCCATGCCCCCGCCTGAGGCACCGCCGCCCATTCCACCCATCATCATCTGGTCCATTCCCATGCCTGCGCCACCGGGCTGAGCACCACCCCCCGACATGCCCGCCATGCCGCTCGCTCCCGGCATGGGCTGAGCCGGCATCGACGGCATGGGCTGCATCCGACCGCCGCCCATGGGCCCTTGCATCCTGCCCCTCCCTCCCATCCCCATGCCACCGCCCGTGTTGGTCGAAGGCTGCGCAGTGTGTCCCTGCATGAGCGCTGCCTGAAGCCTGGCGACCTCGGCGCGCAGAGCAGCGACCTGATTGACCAGGTCGGTGTTCGCGTCGCCCGCCGCTCCTGGCTGTGCGTCAGCGGCCTGCTTGAGGTGTGACGCGTGTGTCGCCGGGTCCACGCCCGCGGGAGGTGTGGCGGGGTGGGCGGCCGGCGGAGTCGCGGGTTGAGGTTGGGCGAACGAGTGCCCCGCAAAGGCGAGGAGTGTCATCGCGGCCACGGCGGTGAGGATCGTGTTCGAAGTGCGCTTCATGATGTGTTCCTTTCAGAGAGGCGTGCATCTGATGCGGTCCGACGCGGAACGACCGCGTGGGCCGGGATCGGACAGTTGCTTTCATCTCCCGGACGAGGATTCCTTGGACCCGTTGCCAAGAGGAGGAATGGCGAAGGAGAGGGTGGCACCGGGTGCGACCTCAAATGACTCGACATGGCCAGCCGCGGTGCCGTCGCCGGTCACGAAGTGGACATGCAGGTCGCTGTCGCCGGGTGTGAAGACACCCCGGTGCCGCGTGGAGTAGAACCCGATCATGCGGACGGGCACACCGGCGAAGCTGGCATGCACCTTCGATTTCTCGTGGGCCTCAAAGGTTGCGGGCGCATCATCGGGCCGGTTGAGTACGTGATAGGCCAAGGATTCGGCCCTGCCCTCGATGCGGAATGCGAACGGCGCCTCGATGTTCACCCCGGCGGCCTTCGCGGCCTCAGGGAGGTATGCCTCCAGGTCCGCGACCGTGCGCACACTGCCGGGCAGCGGCGCGGCCTTCCACGTGGCGGCGTGTGTGTACACCAGGAACGCGGCGCCGTGGTCGAGGCTGGACGCGGTTTGGATTGCGCCACCCTCGCCGGTCGCAATGGCGGCCTGGCCGTCGATGACCGTGATCTCGCCCTTGAGTCCCGCCAGCGGCCCAATGGCGAACAAGTGCGGCTGCCTGGCCAGGTCCGCGAGCCGCACCTTGGCACCGAAGTCGCCGTCGTGGACGGCCTTGTGCTGCTCGCCGACCCAGAACACCTTGGCATCATCAGGGGTCGCGGATGGCGGGCCCGCCGCGTCGGAGTCCGTCGGAGGCGCTTCCAGCCGTCCGCCAACGGCGTACTCCAACTCAATACGGGCCAGCGCCGCGTCGAGTCGCAGGTCGTTGAGCGTCTGCATCGCCGACTGGCGCTCGCGCAGCACATCCAGCCAGTCGATGAGTGTGATCTCGCCCGCTTGGAACGCGGCCCCGGCGTTCTGCTCGTTGAAGTGGAGGCGCTGCGAGAGGTTCTCGCGCCCTCCCAGCGTGCTGTGCCGGAACTCGTCCGCGGCGATGGCGGCCTCGGTCGCGTCGATGTACGCCGTTCTCGCCTCGCGGATTCCCTTCTGCAAGATCGCTTCGTGGGTGGCCAGGGCCGTCCTCGCGAGCGATCCCGCCTTGGCGATCTGTGCCTGGTTGCTGTCGAAGATCGGGATTGGAACATCCAGCGTCGGCCCTATGGTCATTTTGCCATCCACATCCCGCTCGAAGTCCACTCCCAGCCCGAGGTCCTTGAGCCGATTCCGCTCCTCAACGCTCAGGTCCGCCGCGCTCGCCTCGACCAGTGCCCGACTGGCGGCCACGTCAAGGCGCTGCGTGGTCACAAGCCGGATCACGACATCCTCGGTGATCGACGGCGGGGGCGTGGGCTCGTGATCAGACGCTTCCTCGGCGGCGGCGTCCGCCGCGCTCCATCCATCCGCCGCGGACGCGAAGCCCATGAGCTCCAGGATTCGCCGCCGCTCCTTGGCGAGTTCCCGGCGCTGCCGCCGCAGTTCTTCTTCGAGCGTGACGACCTGTTGACGAGCGCGGTTGACGGCGAGTTGCGTCGCCGCCCCCGCCTCGCGCTGCTTCTCGATCTTCTCAACGAGCTGCTTGGCGGCGTGAATGGACGTCTCGGTGATCGTGACGCCGCGCTGTCCGTACAGAATCTTCGCGTGCGATCCCTTCACATCGGCGACCAGCCGGAGCGCCTTGTCGGAGACATCGATCACGGTCGAGTTGAGCCGGGCGTCGGCGGCCTTGATCTTGCCGTCACGGAGCCACAGGGCCGTCAGCGTCTGGACCGCCTGCGCTCCGACGAACGAGCCCCCGCTCACCGGGTCGAACGGGAACCGCAGCGTCAGCGAGACCACGGGGTTGGGGAGCAACCCCGCCTGCACCAAGTCCGCCCGGCCCGCCGCGATCGACTCGACATCGGCCCTGATGCGGCGGTTGTTCTTGAGCGCCGTCACGATCGCCTGGTCCGCCGCGAGCGGGCTGATTCCGTCCCACGCCTCGAACCGGTCCGACCACGGCGCGGTCCAATCGGCCGCGTACCCGGAGCGCTCCCGCACGGTCGCAGCGGCGCGGTCGATGTCCGGCTTGGGGTTGAGCGAGGCGCAGCCACCGGCGGCCAGGAAGATCGCGGCGGTCAGTGGGGCGAGTGCGTGGGTGAGTCGTCGTGGCATGGGCGTCATCTCCGATCGGGAGTCTGCCCGCCCCGCGTCGGCGGGGCAGGGCGGTCATTGCGATCACTTGTGTTCGTGGCTGGCGCCCGTGCCGGGCTTCGCCTCGGGCGTCGTCGGCGCGGCCGGATCGATCTTCTTCTCCGCCCGGCTCGACCAGTGCAGGTGCGCAATTCTCGGCGTGCCGCCGTCATCCACCACCACGTAGGTGATGGCTGCGAGATACTTGCGGGGCGCATCGGGGTGGTTCGGGTCGGGCACGGTGAACGAGCCGATCTGCCGCACGATCGAGGTCGTGCCGAACGTCTGCACATCCTCCTTGGTCACGGTCATCACGAAGCCGGGCATCTCCTTGAGTTCTGGCAGCAGGTGGTGGTCCCGGTACGTCTCCCACGTCCCCTCATCGCCCGCGTTCTCGCTCACCGTCGCGCGGCCCTTGTCCAGGAACAGGGCATCGAGGGCCGCCGCGTCCGCCTTGGCGCACGCTTCGAGGTAGCCGCGGGCGACCTTCACCGTCGGAGTGGCGGCGAGCGCGGCCGCGTCGGGCTGGACGGGCTTGAAGTCCGGCTGCGCCGCGGGCTTGACCGCGGCGTCGATCGCCGTCACCGCCTCGGGCGCGTTCTTGGCGAGCAGAGCCATCTTCTCGTCGTCAGTCTTCTTGTCCCACTTGCCCTCACAGCCGGGGCAGCAGAAGCCGATCGTCACACCCTTGAAGGGCCGCGTGGGCGACTCGGCATCGACTTCGCCGCCCTTAATGGGACACATCTTGTTGACGGGTTGGCGGCGGGAGGTCGTGGCCGATGCGGAGAGCGCGGCCGTCGCGGCGGAAGCGCCGCCGTGCCCGGATTGGCCGCCGGTCGTGGCGGATGACGGCCCGGCGGGCTTGGGCATGCCGCCGCACTGGCCGAGCGCGGCGGGCGCGAGCGCCCCGGCGATGAGGAGCGAGGTCGAAGCGAACAGGACGGTTGAGCGGTTCATCGAGAGTCTCCAACGAAAGGGGCTTTGGTCAGCAGACGAACAAGATCACTTGGCGGCCTCCTTGGGCACGCACCGGTCGCAGTCCACGCCCTCGGGGGCGCAGGTCGGGCAGCGGACCTTCATCATGCCGTCCTTCTCATAGATGGTCATCTCGTACTTGCAGTCCTCGCACACGTGTGTGGTGATGGTGCGAGTGCCCGAGTAGCCGTACCGCGGGTGATACGAGCCACGAACCTTCTGAATTTGGTCGTAGCACTTGGTGCAGACCGAGACCTGCCCGGCCTCGGCCTTGACCATGTCGTGCTTGTCGGTGGCGCAGCCACCGGCGAGCAGCGCCGAGGTGGCCGCGAGCAGGAACAGCGAGTGGATGGTGTTCATGGGTGAATCTCCGGGAACGGCCCGCGCTCCTCCCGCCGCACCGTGCGGCGAGACGACAAGCGTTGAATCGGCCCGCGCCGCTCTCGCGGGGCGGGACGTGTGTGGCTCTTACTTGCCGTGCTCGTGCGGCTTGGCGGGCGCGGCCGCGTCGCCCTGCTTGACCTCGAACGTGAAGGGCGCGGTGACGATCTTCTCGTTCTCCTTGGTGCCCACGTTGAACTGGCCCCAGCCCTTGTAGATGCCGGGCTTCATGAACATGGCCTCGAAGTCCACCTTGGGGCCGGTCGCGGCCGCCGCGTGCTCGGCGCCTTCCTCGTGCGGGTGGCTGTGCACGAACTCGGCGCGGTCCTCGCTGATGACCACTAGGTGGCCCATCGCGCCCAGGTACGGGGCCAGCGTCGTCACCGGCTTGCCGTCTTTGGTGATGGTGAACGCCAGGTGCGTCTCGCCGCCGGTCTTGACCGGCCCGCCCGTGTCGAGCGCGACGGTGTACCCGTCGATGGTCTTGGGGGCCTTGTCATCGACGGTGAGTTTCACCGCCGCGGGGGCGGTGCCCTCGACCGTCAGCGGCACCTGCACGACCTGCTGGCCCACGTTGGGGGGCGTGAAGTCGTGGTACAGGATGTAGTCGCCCCCCTGCGGGAACGTGAAGTTGAGCGTGAACGTGCCGTCCTTCTGGACCACGGGGTGCTCGTGGCGGAACCACGAGAGGTCCTTGGAGATGATGAGCAGGTGCAGCAACTTCTCGTGCACGGTCTCGACCTTGGTGACGGGCGCGCCCGTGGGGTCCTTGAGCGTGAACGTGAGCGAGGCGGGCTTGCCCGCTTCGACCTTGCCCGCGGCGGGCTTCACGGCGACGCTGAACTTGTCCGTAGTCGCCTTCTTGAGGTTCATGCCGCACTTGGGGCACTTGCCCGGCTGGTCGTAGGTCTTGGACCCCTCGCAGTGCATGGGGCAGTAGTACGAATCGTGGGCGTGCTCCGCGGCCGCGCCCCCGGCGGGCGCGTACTTCTTGAGCGTGGCCTGGAGCGCGGTCATCTCTGCGAGGACCTTCTTGACGCCCGCCTCATCGCCCGAGTCGCCGGCCTTGTCGATCGCGTCGAACTTCCCGGCGAGGTCCTTGGCGGTCTTGTTGATGTCCTTGACGTTCTCCTTGGCGACGCCTGATCCGGGCTTGAGGGCCAGCGCGGCGAGCGTGTTGGCGATGTCCACCACCTCCTGGGCCTCGGCATGCACATCGTCGAGTTTCTTGGCGGTGATGAGTTTCTGGATGCCCTCCAGGTGCTCGTCGATCTCGGCGATGGCCTCGGCGTAGGTCTTGGGCGCCTCGTGCTTGCCCCCGGCTTCGCCGTGCTTCTCGGGCTGGGCCCCGTGCCCTTCGTGCTGGGCCAGGGCCGCTGGCGACCCGAAGGCCAGCGCGGCCCCGGCGGCGATGAGTGAGAACAGGATGGAACGCGTGCGATGATTCATTTGAGAACTCCTTGCGGTGATGGATGGAACGGTGGGATCGAAGATGCTCCCGGCGGTCAACATGAACGCGCGGGCCGAGGTCAGGCCGCGAACACCACGGCCCGTGGTTCAGGGTTGGTGAGTCGTGCGTACCTCCTTCTCGGCCGGTCGCCGGATGCACGCCGAAACCGAGTCTCGTACCCGCGTTCGGGCCGGGGTCATTGCGGGCTCGGCGGCCGCGGTCGGGCCGGGGGCGTGGTGAGAGGCGTAGGCGTGGTGGGCGTGCGGTGGGTGCGTCAGGTCCTCGAAGATGTCGTGCACGCCCCGGAAGGCGTCGCTGGCGACGGCGACGATCAGGTCGCGTTCGCCGGGCGAGAGCACCAGCACGTCGAGCGACACCTTGAAGAACGACCAGCGGTCGCGTTGGCGCGGGCCGTGCGGGTCGAGGTATTCGGTGCCCGACCCGGCCTCGCCGTGCCCCGGCAAGCGCGGCGCCTTCCGCACCGCCGGGGCGAGGTAGCGCCCGCCGTTGGTCGAGCCCTCCAGCACGTACAGCGCGCCCAGCAGCGCCACGGGCGCTTCGCCCGCGAGTCCCGCGATCCGCCCGCAGAACAGTCGCGTGGCGGGGAGCGGCGGGTGCAAGTCGGGGACCTCACCGAGCGTCGAGAGGTCGGCCAGGAGCGCCAGCTCACGGAACTCGTGCTCGCACACCAGCAGGGCCAAGGCCGGGTGGTGGTGGGCCGTATCCCGCAGGGCCGCCTCCAGCGTGGTGTGCACGTGCAGCATCTGGCCGAGGTACCCGGCGTAGGCGGCGCGGTCGATGCGGCCGCCGATCATCGCGACCATGAGGGGATGCTTCTCGGCGCGGAAGTGGTCGGCGCGCGTCTCCTCTTTGAGGCGCTCGGAGAGGGGCTTGGGCGGGCGGTCGGAGGAGGACGATGTGCGATAGTCAAGCATGGCGGGAGCTCCTCTAAGTGGCGAGCGTGGTGTACCGGGTGCGGACGTGTTCATGGAGTCCCCTCCGACTTGTTCTCGTTAGGCGGGTCATCCACGCCTGTCGGCGGTGTAGCGGCGGGGGCAGAGGGCGGCATGGTCGGCGCTGGCGCAACGTGGTCCGCCTGCCCATCCCTCCTGGATAGCTCGTTCTTGCGCTCCGTGCTCGCCGCGCACTCTGTCGTGGAGTGTCTTGACTCTTCGCCGGCATCTGCGAGCGGGTCGGTCTTGGCCTGCTTGTGCTCTCTGGCCAAGCGCTCCGCTGCGTGGCGGCCGAACTTGAGGAAGACCGTCGGCGTCACGAAGAAGTCCAGGAGCGTGCTGGTGATGAGCCCGCCCAGGATCACCACCGCGACGGGGTAGAGGATCTCCTTGCCCGGCTCGCCCCGCGAGAGCACCAGCGGGACCAAGCCCAGCCCCGCGGTGAGCGCCGTCATGAGGACCGGCGCGACCCGCTCCTGGCTCCCCTTGATGACCATCTCCTTGCCGAAGGGCAGGCCCTCGTGGGTCATCAGATGGATGTAGTGGCTGACCATCAGCACGCCATTGCGCGTGGCGATACCCGTGAGCGAGATGAAGCCCACCAGCGACGCGACGCTGAAGGTCTCGCGGGTGATGACCAGGGCCGCCACGCTGCCAATGAAGGCGAAGGGGACGTTGAGCATGATCTGGGTGGCGACCTGGGCGCTCTTGTAGTGGGTGTAGAGGAGCACGAAGATGGCGATGAGGCTGCACGTCCCGAGGATCAGGAGCAGCCGCGTGGACTGCTGCTGGGCCTCGTAGACGCCGCCGAACTCGAAGGTGTACCCCTGCGGGAGTTTGACATCCTGGCGGATGGAGGCCTGGAGTTCCTGCACCGTGGAGCCCAGGTCGCGGCCGCGGACGTTGCACTGCACCACGATGCGGCGGCGGATGTTCTCCCGCTGGACCTGGTTGGGGCCGAGCCGCTCGGTGATGTCGGCCACGTCGCGCACCAGCACGACCGCGCCCGTGGGCGAGATCAGCCGCACGTCGCCGAGGCGGGCCGGGTCGTTGCGGTACTCGTCGTCGAGGGTCAGGACCATCTCGAAGGAGCGCAGGCCGTCGAGCACTTGGCCGACCACCTTGCCCTTGGTCGCCGTCTCCATCGCGTCGGTCAGGGCCGCGGGCGTGAACCCCAGCCGCGCGGCCGCGGCCCGCTTGACGGCGATGTGCAGCTGCGGGACGAGCACCTGCTGCTCGACCTGCAGGTCCGCGACGCCCTCGATTCCGTTCATCGCGGCCTTGGTCTGGTCCGCCAGTGAGCGCAGCGTGTTCAGGTCATCGCCGAAGATCTTGACCGCGACCTGGGCGCGGACGCCCGAGAGCAGGTGCTCGATGCGGTGGCTGATCGGCTGGCCGACGCTGACGGAGACACCCGGGAAGACCTTGAGCTTCTCCTCGATCTCGGCGAAGACGACCTCGCGCGAGCGGATGGCGGCGGGGGCCGGGGGCGTGCGGCCGCTGGTCAGGATGTGCTTCTCGGGGTGCTTCGCCTCATCCTTGGTCCAGAAGTCCACATCCATCTCGCTGTAGTGGACGCCCTCGGCGTGCTCATCCTGCTCGGCCCGGCCCGTCCGCCGGCCCGTGCTCTTGACCTCCGGGATCGTGAGCATGATCTCCTCGGCCTTGCGGCCGATCCGGTCCGACTCGGCCAGCGAGACGCCCGGCTGCAGGATCACATTGACCGTCGCCGTGCCCTCGTTGAACGGGGGCAGGAACTCCGAGCCCAGCCGCGTGACCACGAAGAGGGCGATGAGGAACACGGCGGCGCCCGAGCCGATGACCGTCCACGGGCGGGGCAGGGCGACGGAGTAAGACTTCCTCGCCAGGGCCTTGCACCAGCGCAGGACCGGGCCGTCCTTCTCCTCCTTCATCTTCTTCATGTTGGGCAGGAGGTAGTACGACAGGACCGGCGTGACGGTCAGGGCCACCAGCAGGGATGCGAAGATGCTGATGATGTACGCCTGGGCCAGCGGCCAGAAGAGTCGGCCCTCGATCCCCGGCAGGAACATCGTGGGCAGGAACACGAGGCACACGATCACCGTGCCCATGATGATCGGATTGCGCACCTCGCTGGAGGCATCGAAGACCACGCGCATCGCGGGGAGAGGCGAAACGGCGTGGCGATTCTCACGAAGTCGGCGGAAAACGTTCTCCACATCGACCACCGCGTCGTCCACCAGTTCGCCGATCGCCACGGCCAGGCCGCCGAGCGTCATGGTGTTGACGCTCATCCCGAACCAGTGGAAGACCAGGAAAGTCATGATGATCGAGAGCGGCAGGGCCGTGAGAGTGATGAGCGTGGTCCGCACGTTCATCAGGAAGAGGATCAGGATGATCATGACAAGCACGGCGCCGTCGCGCAGCGCTTCGAGCACGTTGCGGATGGCCGACTCGATGAAGTGCTTCTGCCGGAAGACGTCGGGGTTGATCTCAAGGCCCGGCGGCAGCGTGGGCTTTATCTGCTCCAACGTCTTGTCGATCGCGGCGGTGAGCGCGATGGTGTCCGCCGTGGGCTGCTTCTGGATCGCCATGATGACGGCGGGTTTGGCGTTGACCGAGCCCTCGCCACGCTTGATGGTCGTGCCCGCCTCGACCACGCGGGCCACGTCCTTGACGAGGATTGCTCTGGGCGGGTCGTCGTGGTCGCCGGGCCGGGTGACCACGAGCGAGTCGGCGATGTCCGCGGCATCCTGCACGCGGCCGAGGTTGCGCACCACCAGTTCCTGTGCCCCGGTAATGACGAACCCGCCGCCGGTGTTCTGGTTGGAGGCCGAGAGGGCCTTCTCCAGGTCCTCCATCGTCAGGTCATAGAGCCGGAGCTTGTCGGGGTCGGCCTCCACGCGGAACTGCTTGAGCTCGCCGCCCATCACCGTGACCTGTGCGATGCCCGGGATGGAGAGGATGGTGGGGCGGAGCGTGAACTCGGCGAGCGTTCGGACTTCGAGAGGCGAGAGCGTGTCGCTCCGCACGCTCATGAGCACGATCTCGCCCATGATGCTGGCGATTGGGGCCATCGCCGGGATCACGCCCGGCGGGAGTTTCTCGGTGATCGACGCGAGCCGCTCCTGCACGTTCTGGCGGTGGGAGCGGGTGTCAGTGTCCCACGGGGAGGCGACGTAGGCCACCGGGAGCCCGAGCGCGCGGGTGCTGCGCACGCGATCGACGCCCGGAGCGCCGTTGACGGCGGTCTCGATGTAGTACGTGACCTGGGCCTCGACCTCTTCTGGGGCCAGACCCGAAGCCTCGGTCATGATCGTCACCACGGGGCGGTTGAGGTCCGGGAGCACATCGGTCTTGGTGTGCAGCGCGACGTAGAGCCCGTACACGGACACCAGGAGCGCGGCCATCAGGACCAGCACGCGGTTGTGGAGCGAAGCTTTGATGATCCAGTTCAACACGTGGAGTTCCTCGCTCGGTTAGCCGTGGGTGTGGTCAGCACCGTCCGAGGACGGCTTGGGCTCTTGCTTGGCAGGGGCCGTGTCGGGGGTCTTGGCGGGCTCGGACGCAGCGCCGGGCGAGACGCCCCGGAGCTGTGACAGGCTGAAAGCGCCCTGCACCGCGATCACGTCGCCGGGTGCTACGCCCAACTTGATCTCGACGATCTGGTCGTCGCGCGTGCCCGTCGCCACGTCGTGCTTCTTGAAGAACTCCTTCTCCTTCACGAACACGTATTGGAGAGGGCCCTCCTTGACGATCGCCGAAGCGGGGACCACCACGGCGGAGTCAGTCTGCCGGAGAATCACGGCGAGCTCGACGAACATGCCCTGTCGCAGCACGCCGCCCGGGTTGTCGGCGTCGATGATGACGTGCGCAGTCCGCTTGCTGGCGTCGATGACCGGACTGATGAAACGCACAGTGCCGGTAGTCACCAACGCTCCGTCATTGGATCGGCGCACGCGGACGTTCGGCGTTCCTGCCGCAACCAATGCGTCCACAAGGCTCTCAGGAACTTCGCCCTCGATCTGCACGCTGGCGAAGTCTCCGATCGTGAGCACCTTGGCTCCGGCATCGACTCCCTGGCCTACCACGGCGGCCCGCGTGACCACCACGCCGTCGATGGGGGCGAGATAGCGGACAAGCCCCGGATGAGCCGCATCGACCGAGACCTCGCTGCCGTCGCCGGTCTGGGCTGGCGGGATCAGCGCACGGAGGGCCTCGACGGAGCGCAGCGTGGATGCACTCTGGGTGCGCAGCGACTGCACATCGGTCTTGGCCTGTTCCAGAGCAACGGCTTTGAGCGCCGCGTCGGCACGGAGCTTGATCGCGTCCGTCCTGCGTTGGACGAGCAGGTTAGCCGACACCGCTTCTCCGCTGGCGGTCAGCCGCGCAGCCTCGGACTCTGCGAGGTCGGCGGATGCGTTCGTCGCCGGCACCTCGATCTCCAGCGACCGTACCAGCGACTCCGACTTCTTCGCGTCGGAGAGCAGCCGCTCGTAGTCGGCCTCCAGCCGCCGCAGTTCGTAGATGTTCTTGGCGAGCTCCTGCGACTCGATCTCGGCGAGCGCATCGCCCTTCTTCACGGAGTCGCCCGGCTGCACTCTGATCGCTCGCACGATGCCCGCCGTGCGTGGTGACACCGCGACGAGCCGGTCGGGTCGCGCCCGCACGGAGCCGGTGAGTTTCATCACCTCTTCGACCTGACCGAAGTCAACCTCGGCGGTTTTCAGGCCAATGGCCAGTGCCGTCTCGGGCGAGACCTTCTTTGGGGCGTTGGGGTCCCAGGATGCGGACTCGGTTTTGCCGTGCCCTTCGTGGGCGAGCGCCGGGATGAGGACCGCAGCGGTAACGACCGCGATCGCGCTGAAGGCCGTAGCCTTTCGACGGTTCATGGGGAACCTCCGTGACAGGAACTGGGTTGTGGTGTGGGTGTGCGACGACCGCCAATGAACAACGCCGCGGTGATCAGCGTGTGTGCCGTGCCCCGTTTAGGGCATGTGGTCACTCACGCGACACGTCGCGGCGCAGCGGCGCTACACGATGAGCGCGCAATGCTGGCGCAGCAGCGAGGTCGGCGGCCTGATGATGGCCGAACTGCCCCGATACGGGACTCTCGTCGTGGTGGGTGGAAACAAGTCCACCGCGATTGACCAGTCCAGAACGGCCACAACGACCGGCGCGGGAAGTTCGACGGTCGACTTCTGGACAGTCAACATCTTGCCGTCGTTCTTCTCACAGTTGCACTTGTGCTTCTCATCACCAGGGCCACACGGAGCCGGCGACTCCCCGCTCCCACCCCGCGTGTGTCCCGTGGCGTGCTGATGAGGCACGGCGTGTTCATGCCCCGCGTCATGAGAATGGCGTTGTGACGCCCCGACCGCTTCCGCCGCCGGCGGCGCCTGACAGGAAGAGCAGGTGCTCAGCACGGAACGGAAGTCGCAGCAACAAAACGGCACGGCGACCACCAAGAGGAGGGTCACCAGGAGCCGAAGTGGACTGCTGCGATGGAGCATACCTATGGGGAGTATACAGGCCTACACCGTGATACGTCTTGATCCAACACGAAGTTCGCTGAGAATTTCGGAGGTGGCTGCTGCACAAAGCACAAGATCTGTCCTCCGATTGCGCACAACGCCACCTCGTCCGCCAGACGCGGATTGGCAGAGCCAGCGGAGAATGGGGATCAGCGGGTTTATCTCTTAGTAGTTGGAGAACTCCTTCCGGTGCTGCCACCGCTTGGCGAGGTAGAACACGACCGGATACACGACTAGCTCCATCATAAAGCTGATCAGCAGGCCGCCGATCAGCGGGGCGGCGATGCGGCGCATGGTGTCGGCGCCAGTGCCGTGTGACCAAAGGAGTGGGACCAAGCCGATCATCGCGGCAGCCACAGTCATGGCCTTGGGACGAATCCGCTTGACGGCCCCGTCATGCACGGCCGCGTAGAGGTCGGTGAGTGAATTCATGCGGCCTTGTTCTTTGAAACGGTCGAAGCTGTTGTCGAGATAGAGGAGCATCACCATGCCCGTTTCTGCGTCGAGTCCGGCAAGCGCGATGATCCCGATCACGACCGCGAGCGAGAGATTGAAGTCCAGCGCGTGCATGAACCAGAAGGCCCCGACGAGGCTAAATGGCACCGCCAGCAACACCACGCCAACGCGGAACCATGATCGGCTGCTCACATAAAGCAGAAAGATGATGGCGACCAGGGCCATGACGCTCGCGGCGACGAGCCGCGGCAACGTCTTCTCCCAGAACTCGAACTGGCCAGAGAACACCAGCGTGTAGCCCGGCGGTAGGTCGACCTGCTGAGCGACGGCCTTTCGGGCCTCGGCGATGTACCCACCGAGATCGCGACCCGCGATGTCCACGAAGATCCACGCCGTGCGCTGCGCATTCTCGGAACGGATCATCGGAGCTCCGGGGGTGAGGTGAATCTTCGCGAGCTGACCGAGCGGTACCTGAACGCGCTCGCCCTTGGGCCCGGGCATCGGGGCCGTGACCAGCACCTGTTCGAGCGCGGGCAGGTCGTCGCGGTAGTCGCGGAGGTACCGCACGTTGAGCGGGTAACGCTCCAGCCCCTCGACAGTGGTGGTGATGTTCATGCCGCCGACCGCCGACTGGATCACGTCCTGCACGTCCCCGGTGGTCAGGCCGTAGCGAGCCGCGGCGGCGCGGTCGATGTCGAAATCGACGTAGTACCCGCCAAGGGTGCGCTCGGGGTACGCCGAGACGGTCCCCCGAATGCCGCGGACCGCGCTGGCGGCTCGCTCCGCGAGGTCGCCGAGCATCTTGAGATCAGGGCCGAGGATCTTGATGCCTACCGGGGTTTTGATGCCCGTGGCGAGCATGTTGATGCGGTTCTCGATCGGGAATGGCCAGGCGTTGGCCATGCCGGGAAACGCGACAACGGAGTTGAGTCCCGCGTGCATCGTCCCGTCGGGATCGGACCAGCCGAACTTGAGCTCCTCGGTCGTGATGGGCCGCTCGGCGGGCCAGAACGTGCCGTGGAACGGTTTCTGGAGCCACTCCGGCCATGAACTGAAGAAGTAATCGGGGCGGCGCGTCCGCCACTTCGAACGGTCGGGATTGAGCTGCGCAACCGTCTCGATCATCGACAGCGGCGCGGGGTCGGTGGCCGTCGCGGCTCGTCCGATCTTTCCGTGGACGCTCACCACTTCGGGGAAAGTCTTGATGAGCTTGTCGGTCTGCTGCAGGAGCTGCTTGCTCTTGGTGATGCTGATGGAGGGGTCGGTCGTCGGCATGTAGAGCAGGTCGCCCTCGTCCAGTGGCGGCATGAACTCGGTACCCATGCGCGTCATCGGGTAGTAGGTCGATGCCAGCGCGATCGAGGCCAGGAGCAGCAGTCGCCAGGGGTGCGCCATGGCCAGACGGAACGCCGGCTCGTAGATCCGCTGGAGCACCCGGCTGATCGGGCTGTGCTGCTCGTGGATGATCTTCTGCGGCAGGAGCAGCATCGCCATCAGCACGGCCCAGCCGCCGGCGATCCACCACCGGAAGTGTTCCAGGTGCGGCATCCCCGACGCGATGATGAACAGCGCGGTCGCCGGCAGGAACATGGCGCCCAGCGTGATGGCGGTGTTGCGCCAGAATCCCCAGCTCTTGGGGAGCACCCGCCCGGTAATGAAGTAGTACATCAGGACCGGGATGATGGTGATAGAGAGGAACGCGGCCGCCGTCATCGCGAAGGTCTTGGTGAAGGCGAGCGGCTTGAAGAGCCGTCCGGCCTCGCCGCCCAGCACGAACACCGGGAGGAACGAGACGGTGATGATGAGCAGGGAGAAGAAGAGCTGCGGGCCAACCTCCTTGGCCGCCGCCATCATGATGTCCGCCCGGGGCGTGGGTGGATGCCCGGCATGGACGCGGTCCTCCTCCCGGTCCAGGTGCTTGTGCCCGTTCTCGACCATGATGACGGCCGAGTCCACGACCACGCCGATGGAAATCGCGATCCCGCCCAAGGACATGATGTTGGCGTTGATCCCCAGGAGGTGCATCACCAGCAGGGCGGCGATAACGCTCGACGGCACGACGAAGACCGCGACCAGCTCGCTGCGCATGTGGAGCAGGAACAGGATGCACACGAGCCCCACGACGATGATCTCCTCGACGAGCGTGTCGCGGAGCGTGGAGATGGAGCGATTGATCAGGTTCGAGCGGTCGTAGGTGGTCTTGATGAAGACGCCGGGCGGGAGGCCGTCTTCCAGCGAGACCAGCTTGGCCTTCACGTCCGCGATGACCTTGTACGCGTTGGCCCCGAACCGCGCCACGACCACGCCGCCCACGGCCTCACCCTCGCCGTCGAGGTCGCCGACGCCCCGGCGCATGTCGCCGCCGACCTGGAGGGTCGCGATGTCCCCGAGCATGACCGGCGTGCCCCTCTCGCCCAGACCCACGGGCACCTGGGCCAGATCCTCAAGGCCCTTGAGGTAGGCCCGGCTGCGGACCATGTACTCATTCTCGGCCAGTTCGATGACGGACCCGCCCACATCGTTGTTGGAGCGCTGGATCGCCATCATCACGTCGCGGAGCGGCAGGCCGTACGCCCGCAGTTTGAGCGGGTCGAGGATGACCTGGTACTGCCGCACGTATCCGCCGATGGAGGCGACCTCGGAAACATCCTCGACCGAAGTCAAGGGGTAGCGCATGTACCAGTCCTGCAGGCTGCGGAGCTGGGCGAGGTCCTGGTTGGCCGACAGCAACGGGGTCTGGGTAAGAGGGTCCGTGCCCGGCTTCTCGAACGCGCGGACCTTCGCGAGCTTCTCGCGCCGTTCCAACGGCGCCTCATCGGGCGAGGCATACCAGCGATCGCCCTCGGGATCGTGCCAGAACCCCTTGGGGTGGTCGGGGCTGTAGTAGCCGGGGTAGAGGACGTACTGGTACACCCAGCCCACGCCGGTCGCATCCGGGCCGAGCTTGGGCTCGACGCCCTTGGGCAAGCGGTCGCGGGCGAAGTTCAGGTACTCGAGCACGCGGCTGCGGGCCCAGTAGATGTCCGTGCCATCCTCGAAGAGCACGTACACGAACGACTGCTCGAACATGCTGTAGCCGCGGACCACGGTGGAGCCGGGCACGGCAAGCATGGCGCTGGCGAGCGGGTAGGTGACCTGCTTGTCCACGACCTCGGGATTCTGCCCGGCGTACTCGGTCTGGACGATCACCTGCACATCCGACAGGTCGGGGATGGCGTCCAGGCGGATGTTGAAGATGCTCCATACACCTGCGCCGACCATCATCGCGGTCAGCAGGAGCACCATGAAGCGGTTCTTGATCGAGAGTTCGATGATGCGGGCGATCATGCGTCACCTCGCTCCCTTCGCACCGCCGACCGGGCGCACCACCGAGCCGCACTCCTTCATGTCGTCGGCGTAGTACGGGTTGGCCACATCGGCCTTGCGCTGCAGCCAGTCGGCCTTGGCCATCGGGCAGTTGAGCACGAAGAGCGAATCGGCCACCTTCGGCGAGGGCGGCATCGCGTCGATCAGCGCGATGACCGCGGCGCTCACGCGCTTGAATGCCTCGCGCTGCTGGTCGATCGGCTTGCCCGTCAGCGACTCGGCGGCCTTCGCCGCCTCCGAGACCACGCGCATCGCCTCGGGCCCGGAGACCTCACCGTGCAGGGCGTGGATAGCGGCGACCAGCTCGCCCGGCTTGAGGGGCGTGGCATCCTTCTGCACCGCCCCCAGCGATTCGGCGAGCACGAGGTACGCGATCACGATCGCGTCCACGCGCGCCTGTGCGGCGGGCGAGATCGCTATCGGCGTGGGGGGGGTCGGCGGCTTGGCCGCTGGCGCTGCCGCCACCCCGCCCGAAGAGTCCCCCGCCAGGAACTTGGCGATCGCCTCGCGCAGCCGGCTCTCCGAGTCGATCAAGAACTGCCCGCTGGAGACCACCGACTCGCCCGCCTTCAGCCCCGAGCGCACCTGCACCAGGCCCTGCTCGCCGGAGAGCCCGATGGCGACATTCCGCGGCTCGAAGCGGCCCTTGCCCGTGCTCACGAAGACAAGCTGCTTCTCGCCGGTGTCGATCACCGCCTCGCGCGGGATGAGCAGCACGGGGTCCGCCGAGCCGACGTCGATGTCGGCGATCGCGTACATCGCCGATCGGAGCACCCCGTCGGGGTTGGGCATCGCCATGCGGACCAGCGCGGTGCGCGTCATCTCGTCCAAGTGGGGATGCACGAACACGACCTCGCCCTCGAAGGTCTGCCCGGGCAGTGCGTTCACGCGGGCCACGGCCCGCTGGCCCACCCGGACCCGCCCGATCAAGCCCTCGGGCACGCGGGCCTCGAACCACATGGTCGAACGGTCGGCCAGCCGGAGCACTAGTTGTCCGGACATTACCGCCGAGCCGTTGTAGACCATCGCCTTCTCGACGACGTGGCCGTCGATCGGGGAGAAGAACGTCACCACGGCCGGAGCGTGCTCCATGCTCCCGAGGTCCGCGATCTGCTCGGCGGTCAGGCCGAGCGTCTGGAGGCGGAGTTCCGCCGCGGCGATCAGCGCCGCGCTGGTCTGGCCCAGCGAGCCGCCGGCGTCCTGGCCGGTGCGATCGGCGGACTTCCGCGCCGTGATGAGTTCCTCGATGGCCAGCCGCAGGTCCGGGCTGTAGAGGTCGAACAGCGGGTCGCCCTTCTTGACCGCCATGCCGTCGGTGTTGGCGTACAGCGTCTGGATCCAGCCGGACACGCGAAGGTTGATGTCGCGGCGGCCCGGCTCGGGCTCGGCAAGGATCGCGGTGGCCCGTACGGTCTGCTGGAGCGGCCCCTCGGTCACGACCGCGGTGCGCACGCCCATGTTCTGCACGACGGCTGGATCGATCACCACCGCGGCGCCCGCCGATTGCGCCCGGTCCTCGTAAACGGGGACGAGGTCCATCCCCATCGGGCTCTTGCCGGGCTTGTCGGAGATGTACGGCGGATTCATCATCGGGTCCCACCAGTACTTGACCTTTCGGTCCTCGCCGCCGGCCGCCGACCTCTCCGGCGTTGCCGCCGAACCTGAGTCGCCCGCGTCGCCGGTCACCAGCGGCGTGAGCTTCATGTGGCAGATCGGGCAGTCGCCCGGATGGTCCTGGATGACTTGCGGGTGCATGCCGCAGGTCCAGAGCTGCTTCTTGCCGTCGGCGGCTTTGCCGGATTCCTTGACGGAGGCGGCCGCGGCGGTGTCACCGGCTGCGGAGGGCATCAGCCATCGCTCGAAGGTTGTGTGCCAGCGCATCCCCGCGTAGATCCCGCCCGCCGTGAACAGCAACAGGAAGACGAGGGGCCCGGAACGGCTGCGGCGGGCGGCGGGTGCCAGAGAAGCGGTATTGGTTGTCGGAGTCTCAGTGGTCATGGCGTTCTTTCTGGTGACCGGCGCTCATCGAGCCGGGAGCGTGTTGCTTGCGGAGGGGGACGCGACGACGGCTGCGCTGGGAACGACGGTTTCAATGTCCGTACCCATGAGCGCTTCGAGTTCAGCAAGCCGCTTTTCGCGCGAGGCGCGGGCCTCGATGATCATGAGCCGGGTGTCCAGGAGCATGTTCTGCGCCTCGATCAGGTCGAGGTACATCGCGGCTCCGGAGGCGTAGGACTGTCGCATGTTGGTGAGCACCCGCTCGGCAAGCGGGAGGAGCGTGGTCTCGAAGAGCGCCGCCTGACGCTCGTTGTTACGGAGTGCCACGAGCGTGGCCACGAGCGTCGCGGTCCGGTCACTGCGGGTCTGGCGCAGCATCGCGTCGCCAGAGCGGAACATCGCCTCGGCCTCGCGGATGCCGCCCTTGATCTCGGCGATGGTCGTCGGGAGCATGATGGTCGCGCCGACGGCCTGCGACACGCTTCCGGTGAACATAAACGAGGGGTTGATATCGGGGATCCACTGCATCCGCGCCAACTCCAGCGCATCGGTCCGTCCCTGGACTTGATGCGCCAGAGCCGCGATCTCGGGGTTGTGCTCGACCGCAACGGCGAGGATCTGGTCATCGGTCGCCGCGATCTCCCGCGCGTCAGCGGTCGCGGCCGCCAATGGAGCATTCGGGTCCCGGGCGAGCATGCCGTTGAGCATGGCCCGCATTGCGGTGAGCTCTGCGTCAGTGTTCTGGACGTTGTTCTCCAGCGTGCGGAGACTCGCTTCGGCGCGGAGCAGATCCCGCTGCACGCCGCCAGCCTGGGCTCTCGACCGAGTCGCGTCAATCGTCAGATGACTGAGGGCCAACTGTTCCTGCTGAATGCGTCTCTTCTGCTCCAGCATCTGCAGGTCCGCCCACGACGAGAGCACGCGGCGCTGCAGGTCGAACTTCGCCGTGCGGAACCTCTCGGCTGTGGTCCGAGCCTCGTCGAGCGCGACCTGGCCCTTCTGCTGGACCTTCGTCGGAAACGAGAGGTTCATCGACGGGTCGAAGCCGAATGCAAACGTCTGGCGGTCGAAGGACTTCATACGCTCGGAGGAGAACATGTACGAGTAACCGAACTGGACGTTTGAGTTCGGGTATGCGGATGCCATCTCGATCCGCTGGACCGCCGCCTTCCACTCGAAGTACGACGCTTCAAGATCGCCGTTGGCAAGGAACGCACGCTGGAGCACGTCTTGCCACGAAGGAGACGCCGGAAGTTCGGGCAGCGCTCGTTGCTCGAACGGCGCCTCGTACGGTTTGCCCGCCTCTTCCATGCGGGCCTGCTCCTCCTTCGTGCCCGAGGGCGTCAGGGCGCAGCCAGAGAGCCCTGCAATCGCGAGCGAGCAGATCATCAAAACGGTCGAACCACGATGTGAGCGGGTCGCGGCGAGCGCGTTCACGGCGGGGCGGCTCCCCGCGAGGAACGCACCTGCGGTGCGGTCGATGGACATGATGCAGACTCCTAGTTGTGGGGGATCGGGCCTTGGTTCCAAGCAACAGATGCTGGGGAACGGGCCGGAATCGCGGGACGGCGGAAACCTCAGCGCGCAATGCGGCTAAGGCACCGAGTACCTAAACGACCCACACACACAGGAGCGACTGAATGGAATCTGCGGACTGCTTCGGCGAACCAGACGAATTGGTCCACCGCTTTGCGAGCACGACGGGCGCCGGAGGAAGGACCGCCAGTAGCACGGGGGGCAGTGCGACGAACTGATGCGTCTGCTCGGCCTTTGGATTGGAAGGCGGGGTGCGAGGTTCTTCAGGTTGGGACATTCCGCAACGGCAAGCGACGAACTTGTCGCCCGTCGGGCAGGATGCGGTCATTGCTCCATCGCCGCCTCGGCAACAAGAGCATCTCGAACCGCCAGCGTTTGTTGGGGCGGCAGTTCCTGGCATCATCTCCGCGCAGTTCAACGTGGTCAGTCCGGGGAGGGACTGCACCAGAATTGAAAGGACGAGGATGATCCGAGAAATGATCGCCATATGCCTACCAACCCTACCCACGAACCGCACGGTCGATTCACCAGAGCATATCGGTCAGTTGGTGTGCGGGCTTCTTCAACCCTAACAAACTACGCATCGAAGACCACGGGTACCTGGCTGCGCCAATTCACTGTTTGTCGGGCAACACCAGAACATCTCCCGCGACGCCGCTGGCCCGGCTTGGAGTATTTGTACCCCGCTGGCGGCCCTGAAAACGTGATTTTCGCCCGTCCCCGTTAACAACCCGTGTCGATCGCACACCATCGGGCCACCCCGAGAGTGGTCCGCCAACCCTCCGAAACGGTCTTGTACAGGGAGTTCAAGAGGCCGCCACGAGTCCGTGGCGGCCTTTTTCGTTGACGATGAGGCTCTCGGCGGGCGTGCGGTAGATTCGCGAGATTCGGCGAGAACGCGGGCATTCTGCGCGGATGGGCACGCGATCGGCGCTCTCGGTTTCCAACCGGTTGAGAGAGGCATCGAGGGGAACCGTCGGGGTTCTTCTCTGCCGTTGGGGCGCGATCCTCTCGAACTCTCGAACGTCCTTGTTGACGGACCCGCTGGAGTTGGCGGAGGGTTGCTCTCGGGGTAGTTACTTGAAGGCAAGTGCCGCATATGCTGCGAAGCCACGGCAACGGTTTACTAGGTCCTGTTTGACGGATCAAGAAGTCTGAGGCAGCGCTGGATCATGGCGAGTGTGACCATGCCCATGAAGTGGATCGCCAGTTTCTCATAACGGGTGGCGATCCGGCGGCAGCCCTTGAGCCAGCC
>JAEUIV010000222.1 GCA_016795005.1 Phycisphaerae bacterium | reverse complement strand
TCGAGAACTACTTCACCGGCTATCCGACGGCGGTCCCGCCGCAGACGCAGTTCGACGGGCCGACGATCGATCCCCCGGAGACGAATCCGAACGTGCCGACGATCCGCATTCCCGACGAGCCTGTCGGCCCGGGCGGGCCGCCGGCCGGTCGTCCGGCGTCCGACGGCGCGGAAGGCGGCGACATGCCCGAGCGCGGCGTGGTCCAGGTTCCGCCGACGGACGCGGAAGTGGAAGCCATGCGTGCGTTCCAGCGCGGCGGCGGTCCCGAGCCGGAGTTGTTCATGGCTCGTCCGATGCAGGGTGTCGGCAGCGGCCGGAATCCCGACTTGAAAGGTTTCAACGGCGGCACTCCCGGCTTTACGACCACCGGTCCTCAGACGCCGTTCCAGATCCCCAGCCTTGGCGGCGATGACACGGGCAACGGCCCGCCGACGGGTACGCCCGGCGCCGTGGAGCCTGGGCGTCGTCCGGTCGAGATCCCGCCGATCTTCGTTCACCCGATCGGCTGGGACCTTGCGAATATTGATCAGCGCGCGATCCGCCAGGCGACGGGCGGAACGCTGGCGGACGGGTTCATTGATTACGTGATCAACGTACCGTTGCTCTCTGAACGTCCGGACCCGACCAATCCGGGCGGGGCGGTGCTGCCGGCGGACCAGTTGACGGTCACGCTCTGCTGGCAGCGCAACTACCAGTTGACGGAGTTGAACTTCTCCAACCCGAGCGCCCCGCGGATCGGCACGGTGCGGACGCTCGAACTTGAGAATCTCGATCTTGAACTCTTCCCGTGCGACTCGCTGGGGAACATCCCCGCGGGGACGGCGCCGGTCCGTTCGTCGGTCTCGACGTTCAACCCGACCGAGCACATCTTCACGGGCATCCCGGTGAGCAGCCTGTACATGATCCGTGTCCGGTGGCGGAACACGGAGTATGACACGCGATTGAATCAGCCTCTCGCGGAGCAGCAGTACGGCGTGGCGTGGCGCGTTGACTTCTCTCCCCGCGCGGAAGCGCTGCGGCCCACGAGCGTCTCCGATCTCGTCAACGTGCTCGGCGGCTTCGGCGGGCGCGTCGGGAACGATCTCTACACCATCCCCGCCGACATTGACCTGAACGGCCGGGTGGACTGGCAGGACATCATGACCGTTCTGCGCAACTGGTCGGCTTCGGAATAGTTGTGAGGCGTGCGCCGGGTGTCGAGTTGATTCCAAGGACCGCTCCGGCGAGGGCCGGGGCGGTTTTTTGTCGCGGCGAAGATCGGTTCGTGTTCGGGTGATTCTGATTGGGTTTTGATCGGATTCTTTTGTGCCGGAAGGGTGGTTGTTGAGCGTCTTTGTTTTGGGACGGGTGCTTCGTGAGCCGAAGTTCTCGTTCACGCAACCTCGACGTGCGGGGGGCGTACAGTTCGTGTCTCTTTCTCTCTCATTGGGGCACCCATGAACCGTCTTGAAGAGCAGCGAGTGATCGAGTTGGCGGCGCAGGGCGACCGAGCCGCGGCCGACTGTCTGATCCGCACCCACCAGGCGTCGCTGTATTCGTACATGGTTCGCTTGTCCGGTCGGCCGGACATCGCGGAAGACATCGTGCAGGATGCGTTTGTTCGCATCCTGATGAACCTGAATCGTTTCGATCCGCGTTTCCGTTTTTCGACGTGGCTGTTCACGATCGCCAAGCGTCTGTACATGAACGCGATGCAGAAGCATCGTCCGGTGTACGACAGCGAAGTGGTCGGCTCGGCGGCGGGGGCGGGGCGGAGCGATCCGAGCGGGCCGAGCATCGCGGAGGAGGAACGTTCGCACGCTCGGGAGTGTCTCGACGCGGCGCTGGCGGGATTGAACGAGGAGCAGCGTCAGATCATGCTCCTGTTCCATCAGCAGGAGTGGCCGATCTCGCAGATCGCGGCGTACATGTCGATGCCCGAGGGGACGATCAAGAGCCATCTCCATCGCGGGCGGAAGAAGATGCGCCGGCTGTACGAGGAAGTTGAGCAGGGAGTCGGCAGCGAGATCGAAGCGGAGCTGTGATGTCGTTTTCCTTTCGTGACCATTTCGATGCGTTGAATCGCGGCGAGCCTGGCGCGACGCCCGCGCTGCCGCCCGAGGTCGAGGCCGACGGTCCGATCCCGGACGAACTCGTGGACCGGATGCTGGACGGCGAAGTCGATCCGGCGAAGGCGCGCGAGGTGCTCGGCGCGATCCGGCGCGACCGCGAGGCTTCGAAGCGGCTTGATTCGACGCAGCGCATCTTCCGGGTGTTGAAGACGTGCGACCGCGAGATGGAGTGCCCGGATTTCTCGGAGCGGGTTCTGGCGCAGGTGGCGGCACGCAGCGGGCTGTTCTCGCGCGCCGGGCTGCGGAAGATGCTGGCGTACCGGTACGCGGCGGCGGCGGCGGTGCTGTTCGGGATCGGGAGCCTGTTCGTCGCGCAGCGCATGGCGCCGGAGACGATGAGGCTGACGCCCCAGGCGGCTCCGGTGTCGCAGTTGGTGCATTCGGTCCCGACGGAGACCGCGGGGTTGTTCAGCGGCGTGCGCTCGGCGTTCAGTTCGCTGGCGGGGGCGGTGCCGACGGTGTCGCCCTCACCGCTTGCGGTGCGGCGGCTGTGCGAACTGAACTCGAGCGAGTCCGGGTGCGGCTTTGCGAAGGTGAATCCACCGTTGGCCGCGATCCTGTGGATGGATGAGTCACCGAAGTCGGGCGGCGCGGTGTGCAAGGGTCGGCGCTGCGCGGACCGTCCGGTGAGCGATTCGTGGGTGACCGTCGGCGGGTCGTACAACGGGATCCTGCTGGACGATGTCGGGCCGCGCGCGGGCGATTCCGATGTTGTCTTCGTGACGCTCGGCCGGTAAACCACTCACATGCGAACGTATCCGTTACGACTGCTTCTGACGGCGGCGATGTGGCTGTGTTGCTGCGCCGGCCGCGTTTGGGCGGGGGATGCGGCGAGCGGAGCGGGCCTGGTGCCTTCGGATGTTGATCTGCTGGTCGTGGTCGATGACGGGGCGGGGTGGCGCTCGGGGCCGGGCGGGCGATGGATGCTGGAGGCGTTCCGTGGGGCGACGGCTGAGAGCGAGATGGATATTGCGTGGCGCGGTCTTGCGGCGGCGCTGCGGCTCGACGGCGATCGGGCGTTCGACGAGTTGCTCGGCCGGCGCGTGGTCTTCGCGCGTCGGAGCACGGACGAGGGGGATCGTGCATCGCCCTGGGTGGTCGTGAGCATCGTGAGTGATCGGACGGAGGCTCTGATCCGCGAGCGGCTGAGGGCATCTCCCCGGCGGGTCGCGGGGGGAGTGTCGGTCCTGTCGCTTGAGGACGGGCGGTTCTGGCTGGCGACATCGTCGAGCAGGTCGGGGGCGACGGTGATGCTCGGTCCCTCGGCCGCGTCGGGGCTTTTCGATGAGATGCTCGGCACGATCGGCCGGAACGCGCCCCGGAGCCTGCTCGGTTCGAAGTTGGGAGACGATCTCCGCGCGGTTCAGCCGGGGGCGAGCGCGATCGTCTTCCTGAGGCGGCGCGACGCCGAGGGGCGACTGGTGCTGACGGGGGTGGGCGCCAAGCGCGTCGCGGACGGTGTCGAAGTCGGACTGCTCGCGCGTTCGCAGTTGATCGCGGAGCGTGTCGGTAGAGTGGGGCACACGTCGCGGGCGCTCTTCGATGCGATCGCTCCCTCGGCGTACTTTGCCGCGGTGGAGTGGGACGTGCCGGGCCTGCTCGGCGCGCTGGGCCTTGAGTGGCCGACGGCCGCGCTCTTCCCGGCGCTGGCGAACTTTGAAGGCAAGGAGTGGATCGGGCCTCGGAGCGCGTACGTGGTCGGCCGGAACGGGGAGGACGGCGTCGCGGCGGCGGCGTTTCAATCGAAGGACACGCCCCGCCTCGCGGTGGCGGGCGATCGGCTGATGGGGTCGATCGCGCAGATGATGTGGGAGCCTCGCGGGCTGGGAGAGGCGGACGCGGTGATGATGGATTTCGGCGGCCGTTTCCCCGATGCGCGGCGCGAGGTGGACCTGTCCCGGACTCGGCTCGGCGGCGCATCGCGTGCGTGGTTCAGGAATCCGGCCCTCGCGTGGGCGTATCACGCGGAGGGTGACGAGGGTGGATCGGGCGGTTGGTGGATCGTCGGAGTCGGGGCGAGATCCGTTCACGTGTTGGGCGATGCGGTCGCGTCGGAGCGCGACGCGGGGGAGGCTCCGACGGCCCCGTGGCTGAGCCTGGGGATCGCCCGACCCGCGGCGCTGTTCTCGGCGCTGCGTGAAGGTGGATTTGAAGCCCCGGCGGTCCTTTCGCCGCTGACCACCGCGTGCGAGATGGTTGATTCGTTCACGTGGTCGCTCCGTCGGGGCGACGGCGGCTCGATCCGGGGTGATGCGAGCATCCGCCTGCTGCCGATGGCGGAGGGGCGGTAGCCCCGCTATCATGGTGCCCCGCGCGGCGGCTCTTTCGGCCCTCGGCGGGGGCGAATTTCGCTTATTGGGACCACTTCATGAGCACGCAACTGCGGAACGTGGCGATCATCGCGCACGTCGACCATGGCAAGACCACTCTCGTTGACCAGCTGCTCAAGCAGTCGGGCATGTTCCGGGCGGGCGAACTGGACAAACTCGCCGGCGGGCAGCACGGGCTGATCATGGATTCGAATCCCATCGAGCGCGAGCGCGGGATCACGATCCTGTCCAAGAACTGCGCGGTGACCTATCACCGTGCGGACGGCGAAGAGGTTCGGATCAACATCGTTGACACCCCCGGCCACGCCGACTTCGGCGGCGAGGTGGAGCGCGTGCTGCGGATGGCCGACGGATGCCTGCTGCTGGTTGACTCGGCTGAAGGGCCGATGCCCCAGACCCGTTTCGTCCTGGCGAAGGCGCTCGAGGTGGGGTTGAAGCCGCTGGTGGTCATCAACAAGTGCGACCGCCCGGACGCACGCCCTGACGAGGTGATCAGCGAGGTCTTCGACCTGCTGGTGGAACTCGGCGCCGAGGAGGAGGCCCTCGATTTCAAGGTGGTCTACGCCGCGGGGCGCGACGGGTGGGCGTCGAACGACCTGTCGGTGAAGAAGGCTGACATGCGCGACCTCTTCGAGGCGATCATCGAGCGCGTTCCCCCGGCGAAGGGGGACGCGAGCGCGCCGCTCCAGATGCTCGTGACGACGATCGACTACAGCGAGTACGTGGGGCGGATCGGCATCGGCCGCGTGTTCAACGGGGTGATCCGGCGCGGGATGCCGGTGGCGCTGCTCGATCGCCACGGCGCGAGGCGGAATGTCAAGGTGACCAAGCTCCTCGCCTTCTCGGGCCTCTCCCGGGTCGAGGTGGACGAGGTGGCGGCGGGGAACATCTGCGCGGTCATCGGGATCGAGAAGATCGACATCGGCGATACGCTCGCGGACCCGGCCGACCCGAAGCCTCTGCCCCCGGTGAAGGTGGACGAGCCGACGCTGACGATGATCTTCCGCGTGAACGATTCGCCCTTTGCGGGGCAGGAGGGTCAGTACGTCACCAGCCGGCAGATCCGTGATCGGCTCATGCGGGAGTGCGAGCACAACGTGGCGCTCCGGGTCGAGTTCGGCATGGGCGACGAGTTCCAGGTTTCGGGGCGCGGGCTGCTCCACCTCGGCATCCTGATCGAGAACATGCGCCGAGAGGGCTTTGAACTCGCGGTGGGCAAGCCGCGAGTCATCACGCGCGAGATCCACGGGGCGTTGCACGAGCCGATCGAGATCCTGGTCGTCGAGACCCCGAGCGCGCACGTCGGGGCGGTGATGGAACTGGTGGGCCAGCGCGGCGGCATCCTCGAAACGATGGAGCCTCGCGGCGAATCGAGCACCTACCTGGAGTTTGAGATCCCCTCTCGCGGGCTGATCGGGCTGCGGAGCCGTCTGCTGACCAACACCCAGGGCGAGGCGATCATGCACCACGCATTCGAGCGGTACGCCCCCGTGACGGGCGAACTGCCCGGCCGCGGACAGGGGGTGCTGATCTCGCTGGAGACCTCGACCGTAACGGCGTTCTCGCTCGAAGCCCTCTCCGACCGCGGCGTCATGTTCGTGGTCCCGCAGGAAAAGGTGTACGCGGGGCAGGTCGTCGGCGAGCACAACCGCGACAACGACCTGACGGTCAACATCACGCGCGCCAAGCACCTGACCAACTTCCGCGAGGCAACGAAGGAAGCCTTCGTGAAGTTGAAGGCGGCGCGGAAGATGAGCCTCGAACAGTGCCTCGAGTACATCGAGGAGGATGAACTCGTCGAGATCACGCCGACGAGCGTGCGGATGCGCAAGCGCCTGCTGAACGAGAGCGACCGGAAGAAGGCGGACCGTCAGAGCAAGGACCGCGAGAAGATCGCGGCCGGGGCGTGAGGTTCAGCAGCGATTCGCGTCGATGACGCGCTCGGCGTCGGTGACCCGGAGGGCGGTCGGGTCTTGATCCTGAAGCCGGACGAAGTGGATGCGGACGCCGGGCGCGCCGGCCGGGTGAAACTCGAGGTGGCCCTGGTGGAACATCCGCCTCGGGATGCCGGACGCGCGCATGATCGTGAGGCCTCCCATGCCCGCGCCGATGATGAGTCGATCGGTTTCGCTCGGCCCGAAGGAGTACTCGCCCTGGAGCGCTCGTTTCTCGTCTTCGGTGATCGGTTCATCGCGGTACGTCGGGTCGGCGTTCCCGAGTGAGTTGAGGTAGTCGAGCACGGGCCTGGATTGCTCGCCGCCGGCCTTGGCGTGGGAGAGGAGCGAGATTCCGTGCGGGCCGCGCAGGGTGGCGAGGGCGGGCGCGGCGTCGAGGATGGACTTCACGGCGTCGAGGCGGCCGAGCATCGTGAACGTGAAGAGGTCGGGCCTTGCCCCGTGGGAAATGAGGAACTCGACGATCGGACGCTGCCCCGTGTGCGACGCGGCGCCGATGGCTGTCTCCCAATCGCCGAACCCCCAGTCCACGGCGGCGTTGGCGAGGGTCGGGCGTTCCTCGATCAGCGGTCGGAGCTCGTCCAGTTTCGAGTGTGCCAGGCCGACAACCCTTCGCGCGGTTTCGGCGTCGGTGTGCGGGAAGTGGGGGAAGAGCGGCGACGGCGCTGCCGGATCGCGTGCAAGGGCCGCCCGTGGCGTGATGGACGCGAGGGTGAGGCCGGCGGGGGCCGCGAGAAGCAGGTCACGGCGGGAAATTGAGCGCACCATCGCGTGGATCTCCGGGTGTGATCCGGGATACCCCTTGGTGCGATCGTGGTTGCGGCCCAGGATCGGGTCGCTGCCGCGGTCCTTATTCCGGCGGAAGTTCAGCGGCGGAGCGCAGAACATCGACGACGGTCGGTGTAATGATCTCCACCATCGCGGAAGGCTCGACCTTGCCGTCGCCCAGGATGCCGACGATGGAGCCGACTTTCTGCTCGAGTTGATGCTCGGCGACGGGGACGACGTAGGCGAGGGTGGTCTTGACCCCCGGATCGATGGAGATGAGGCGGTACATCTGCGGCAGGCGCGTGCCGTCGTAGACGGTGCTGGGATAGAGCCGGCCGACGACCTTGTATTCGCGGTTGGCGATCAGCCGGTCGATGGTGAGACGGTAGTTGGCGGCGGCGTTCCGGGAGGCGTCTTCGAGCGCCTGGATCTCGGGGAGAAGGTCGCGTGCGCGCTGGCGGATCTTGAGGAGTTGAACGCGGGTGTCGATGTACTTGATGGTCCGGCCGGAGCCGACCTCGTTGGTGAGGGCATCGCCGAACTGGTTGTACTGCTCGATGAGTTCCTGGGGGTCCGCGTCGGCGAGCGGCTTGGCCATGAGATCGTCGAAGGCACGGTCGAGCTGTCGGAGCGTCGGCGTCCGGGGTGTCGGCGGCGGGGCCGGCTGGGCGACCCGGGGTTCGTTGAACTCGGTCGGTGTCGCGGCGGGAGCGGGTTCCGCCGACGCGGGTTCGGTGCTCGCCGGAGGCGTCGTCGATTCGGTGACGGGTTCAGTGCTCGCCGGAGCCGCGGGAGGGGGTTGAGTGGTCGCGGTCTGGGTTGTCGCGGCGGCCGGCGCTTGCGTCGCGGCGGGTGGCTTCGGCTGTTCAACATGCTTGGCCGGGGCGCTGACCTCCTCCGGCTTCGCATCGCGGACTTCGCGGGCGGAGACGTATCCCTTGGCGCCGGGGGGTGGGGCGACGATGTAGCCGGCGTTCTCGCCCGCTCGATTCTTGATGGTGCCGACGTACTTCAGCGCGAGGCCCGGGGCGAGGAACTCCTCGAAAACGGCCTTGTACGACTCGTCGAAGATGGGGTCCGCCTGGCTGAGCGCGCGGAGGCGCGTTCGGCGCGTAAGGACGATGGTTCCCTCGGCTTCCTTCAGGTCGCCCTCGTCGGCTTTCACGACGACGTTCATGCCGGGGAGGTATTCGACGCGGAGCCATCCTTCAACGTCGGCGTCGGCCTTGAGGACTGTGCCGGGTTTGAGCGTCGCCACGGGGTACCACGCCGCGCCCGGGCTGCAGCGCATCATGACTCCCTCGGCGATCGGTGTCACGAACCGCGGGGAGGCGGGGGCGGCGCCCTGTGCAATGGCGGCGGACGGCGCCAGGAGAGAGAGGATCGAGGCGAAAAGGGCCGCCGAGAGCGTCCCGAGTCGGATGAATGGAGAGGAGGAGAGCATGTGGGTGATCCTTGCTTGTGCCACTATTGCCGGACTCCGTGACGTGGCCTTTCGGGCAGGTCCCGGCTGTCTTATAGATCGTACCACCATCGGCTTTGACCTTAACCCGAAGGGCACGGATACTCCCTGCCATGCAGTCAAAGTTCGTTCAGGCGATGCAATCGGGAGCGCTCGGGGCCGGGTTGGCGCTGGCGGTGGGGGCCGGGTGCTCCTCGCCTCTGGATGTCGATTCGGCGCAGACGCTGCGCCAGTCCGTGGTCGAGAGCGCCAAGCGTGAGTTGCGCGACGCGGAACGTCGGCCCAGCCCGGCGACCGTGACGCGCACGCCGATGGAGTTGTCGTTCCCTCCCGAGCGGACCCAGGAACTGGAAGCGATGGCCGGGCCGAAGGCATACTCGGGCGAGCCTCTGTCGATGGGGCCGGGGCTGCTGGGCGAGTCGTCGCCCATCTTCCAGATTGATCTTCAGCAATCGGTGCTGCGGGCGGCGCGCCAGAGCCTGGACGTGCAGCGGTCGCGGTTCGATCCGGCGATCCGCGAAGCGCAGACCGTGGCGGCGCGCTCGGCGTTCGACTGGACCTTCTTCGGCGAGGTCGATTGGAACGCGACGGATGCGCCGCAGGTGCAGCCCTTCGTCGGCGTGACGCCGGTCGGGGTCGGCGTGCGTCAGAACCAATCCGTCGGGTACGAGACGGGGATCCGCAAGCGCCTGACCTCGGGCGGCGCGTTCAGCATCAGCCAGGGGCAGACGTACACGGATGACAGCACCCCCGGCACGTCGGTGGCGCCCGATCCTTCGGAGCGGGTGTTCCTGGACATCGCGGTGACCCAGCCCCTGCTGCGCGGGGCGGGATCGGACACGGCGCTGGCGGAGGTCCGCCTCGCGGAGAACACCGAACGCCGCGCGGTGCAGGTGTACAAGTCGAGACTCATCAACACCGTGACGGCGACGGAGCAGTCGTATTGGAACCTGGTGCAGTCGTACCGCGAGTTGCAGATCCGTCGTCGGCTGCTGGCGCGCGGGATCGAGACGCGGGACGTGCTTTCGAGCCGCCTGTCGTTCGACGTGAAGCCCGCGGAGTATTCGGACGCGGTGGCGACGGTCGAGCGCCGGCGCGCGGACGTCATCCGCGCGGAGAACGACCTGAGACAGCGGTCGGACGCGCTCAAGGTGCTCATCAACGACGACGAGTTGACGGTGGGCAACGAGACGCAGTTGATCCCGACGGACGAGGCGCCGGAATTGGCGATCCAGTTCAGCCTCCTGGACAGCGTGACGCAGGCGTTGCAGCACCGCCCCGAGGTGCAGCAGGCGATCCTGACAATCGACGACACGTCGATCCGGCAGGTGGTGGCGGACAACGCGCGGCTGCCGCTGCTGGACATGTCGTTCCGTTCGCGGTTCCAGGGCCTGGACCGCGAGACGGGCGAGGCGTACGAGCAGATCACCGACGGTCGATTCGTGGACTTCCTCGTTTCGGCGATGTTCGAGCAGCCCATCGGGAACCGCGGGCCGGAGGCGGAGTACCGCGCGAGGCAGCTGGAGCGGATGCAGGCGACGGTTGAGTACCGGCGCGTGGTGCAGCAGGTCGTCCTCGAGGTCAAGACGGCGTTGCGCAACGTGACGACGAACTACCAGTTGATCGAGCAGACGCGCGCGTCACGCCTCGCGGCGACGGAGAACCTGCGGACGCTCCTGGTGCAGGAGAAGACGATCCAGTCGCTGACGCCCGATTTCCTTGACCTGAAGTTCCGGCGGCAGGAATCGCTCGCCCAGGCCGAGTCGGCCGAACAGGCGGCGCTGACGGATTACAACAACTCGCTCGCCGAGTTGTACGCGGCGACGGGCACGGCGCTGGAGCGCAACCGGATCAACTTCGTGGTGCCCGACGCCGGGGGCAACGCCGGGCCGGCGAGGTAGGGGGAGGCCGATGGCCGCGCCCGCTTCGATGGAGATCCAACAGGCCGCCGAGCAACTTCGTCGAGGCCGGCTCGTGGCGTTTCCGACCGAGACGGTCTACGGGCTTGGCGCGGACGCTCTGAACGCGGAGGCGGTGGCGAGCGTGTACGCGCTCAAGGGTCGGCCGGGGAACAACCCGCTCATTGTTCACGTCGCGGATGCTGCGACGGCGCGGCGGCTTGTGTCGGACTGGCCCGACGCGGCGACGCGGCTGGCGGAACGGTTCTGGCCCGGCCCGCTCACGCTCGTCATGCGGAAATCGGGGATCGTCCCGCTGAGCGTGACGGCGGGAGGCGGTACGGTGGCGGTGCGCTGTCCAGACCATCCGGTGGCGCTCGGACTCCTGCGAGCGTTCGGCGGGCCGATGGTCGGGCCGAGCGCCAACGCTTCCGGGGCCGTCAGCCCGACCACCGCCGCGCACGTTCGCGCCGCGTTTCCCGAGGCGATCGCTCGACATGAGTTAATGGTGCTGGACGGCGGCGCCTGCCGGACGGGGATCGAGTCCACGGTGCTGGATATTTCGGGCGCCGAGTTCGGCATTCTTCGGCGTGGCGCGATCTCTGCCGAGGAGATCGGGCGCCTGCTGGGCCGGCGCGTCGAGGTGGGGGGGGATGACCGGCTCGGGGAAGGGGCGATGCCCAGTCCAGGGATGCTTTCTCGCCACTACTCGCCTCGCACGCCTGCGAGGTTGTTCGACGAGCGCGAATGGCCAGGAGTTCTCACCGGCTATCGGAAAGTGGTCGTGATCGCCGGTCCGCGGCGGGTTGTTCCGCCGCCCCACCTGCACGTGGCGCTGCCCGAGGAGGCGGAGGCCTACGCCGCCGGCCTGTACGCGGCGCTTCACGAAGCCGACGCGGCCGGAGGCGACGCGATCCTCATCCAGCGCCCCGGCGGAAGCGGTTCAATGTGGGACGCGGTGCGCGACCGCCTGACTCGCGCGTGCGGCGAATGAAAAATCCCGCGCTCACGGGAGCGCGGGATCAAGGATTTCGATTCGTTCAGCCGGGGGTTATCCGAGCAACTGGAGCGCGGCCTGCGGCTGCGAGTTGGCGAGCGTCAGGATCTGCGTCGCGGACGACGCGAGGATCTGGTTCCGCGTGAGCGCGGCGGTCTCGCTGGCAAAGTCGGCGTCACGGATGACCGACTCGGCGGCCGAGGTGTTCTCGCTGGCCACTCCGAGGCTCCGGATGGTGGCGCCGATGGTGTTCTTCTGGAAGGCGCCGAGGCGGCCTCGGAGCGAGGCGATCTCGCGGATCGACTGTTCGACGACGTTCTGCGCGAGGGCCGTGTCGCCGTTGACAACGTTGAGGGACCGTCCGGCTCCGAGGTCGGCGAGGAAGTAGGCGTTCCCGCTGTCCACCGATCGGCCGAGGCTGTTCGAGCGGACGTTCTGGATGCCGAGGCTCACCTTGCCCGAGATGTCCACGCGGCCGGCGAGCTGGAAGTCGGCGCCGCCACCGGTGATGGTGAAGGCGGTCAGCGCGCCGAGCCGCTGCGCTTCGGCGTTGGCCGCGGTGCCCGACTTGAGGTCGATCTCGACATCGAGGAAGTCGGTGTTGATGCGTGCGGTCGTGCCCTTCGTGGTCGCCACGATGCCGTTGATCGTCGCCGAGACATCCTGTCCGAAGTCCGTCACCTTGTTGTTCGCCGCGTTCCACAGGGTGCTCGAACCGGCGTTGGCGAGGTTGTTGTTGGCCGCCTGGTAGTTGTAGATGCCGGCGGTGGCGACGGCGGTGTTCAGGCCGCCCGTGTTGATCGCCCGGACCGAGACGAACTCGGACGATCCGAAGCCGACGCTCTTCAGCGAGATCCCCGTGCCCGACGTGGCGGCGCTCAGCCCCGTCACATCGGTGAAGGAGTTGATGGCGTCGCGGATGCTGTTGACGGTGGTGCCCGAGGCGAACGAGAGTTCGCGTGAACCCTTTGAGCCGGTGATCTCGATCACGAAGCGAGCGTCCGCGGCGGAGAGGTCGATGGCCCCGCCGAGGGACAGCAGGAACGCGCCCCGCTGGGCCGAGCCGGTGACCACGACATCCGCGTTGCGGGTGGCGCCGAACTCGAGTTTGGCGCCGTTGATCTTGAACGCCGCGACGTTGGCGTGGACGGCGGTGCTGCTGTAATCGAGGTTGCCGTTGAGGAGTTTGATCCCCTGGAACGAGGCCGATCCGGCGACGCGGTCGATCGTCTGGAGGATCGAGTCGATCTGCAACTGGTTGGCGTCCTTCTCTTCCTTCGAGATTCCCTGCTCGTTGGCGGTCTGGGTGAGCAGGGCCTGGAGTTCGTTGAGGAGGCCCGAGACCTCTTCGAGGCCGCCTTCGGCGATGTTGACCACCTGGTCGGCGCGCTCGGCATTCGCCACCGCCGCGGAGATGGACGCCTTCTCGGCGCGGAGGTTCTGCGAGGCGATCAGCCCCGCCGGGTCATCCTTGCCCCGGTTGACGCGGAGTCCGGTGCTGAGTCGTTCGAGCGAGAGCGCCAGTCCCTTGTTGTTCTGGGACAGCACGCGCTGGGCGATCTGCGAGGCCACGTTGGTGTTGATCCGGCTCATCTTGTTCTCCGTGTCCGCGCGGTTCACGCGGCCTGGCGCTGTTCATCCCGTCTGAATCGTCCCGCCTCCGGCGAGCGAGCCTCCGCGGCGATGGTCCACACTGACCATTCATCGCATCGGCCTCGACGCGGACCCACCGTTCTCGGGCGGTCATCCGTGACGCAGCGATAAGATCGACGACGGGACCCTCCGCATGAAGCGTTCCGAGAAAAAAGTGAGGCGATAACCACGAAGAGCGCCGGAACAAACGGACCTTCTCGATCACCAGCGGGAGAGACGCCTGGAAAAGGTCCGGGAATATCGCCATCCGCCTTGCCCGAAGAGGGCGGGGGGGGCATACTTCAAGGGCCTTCGACTCGGGAAAGAGCGGTTCGTCGGATTCCTGTAAGCCCGCGGGAGGATCGAGCCATGACGATTCGCGGCGCGAGAGGCATTTCGCTGGCGTGGGTTCTGCTTCTGGGACATTGGGCCGCGGCTCGTCAATGCGGCGTGGAGCCATCCGAACCGGTGCAATCATCCGAAGCCGGACCGGGACTCATCACCACCTCTCGCTTCGGCGCTGCGCTCGACTTTGACGGAGCCAGGCTGATGGTCGGCGATCCGTGCTACACCGCGCCGGGAGGTCCGACCTGCGCCGGCGCGGTGTATGTCTTCGAGAGGGATGAATCCGGCGAGTGGATCGAGTCCGCGATGATCACCGCGCCCGCCGGCCAGCCGATCACGCGATTCGGAGACCGGGTCGCCATTGATAACGATATCGCGATTGTGCGGGCGCTGCTGCGCACTCCGAGTTACGGAAATGTCGGCGTGGTCTTGTTGTACGATCGTTCAGCGCTCGGAGCGTGGAACCTCCGACTGTGGCTGGGTGATTCGCAGCCCGACTATTCCTCGCTGTTCGGGATCGGACTCGACATCGAGGGGCCGAACATGGCCATCGCCGGCGAGTGCGCCGTTCAGACGTACCGGAGGTTCGGGCCGCAGATCACTCCGGGGGTCCGGCTGAGCGGCTTCTGCGGGCCGGAGTTATCGGGGGTGTTCGTCAGCCCGAACTGGCTGATGGCGTTCACCTACGGCTTCGATTGGATCAACGGGATGCGAGGCTACATGTACGAGTGGACCGGGTCCGCGTGGACACCCCGCGGCTCGATCCGGCCCGCCGCGCTGCCGGAGCATTCGTCGGGGAGTTATTTCGCGGCGATGGACGGCGACATCATCGCCATCTCATCGCCGACCTACAACGTCAACGGATTCGGCAGCGAGGCCGTCTGGGTCTTCCGGCTTGCGGACGGGCAGTGGAAGGAAGAGGCCACCATCCGCAGGCCCGACGATCTGGCGCCGCGTACGGGCTTCGGATCGAGCGTCGCGGTCGCGGACGGAGTGATCGTGGTTGGGGCCTCGGGGGTCGACGCCCAGGGCGCGGTGATCGTGTTCGAGCGGACCGAACTGGGTTGGCTGGAGAAGGGGCGGGTGCTGGCGTCGCAGCACATCCCGTTCGGATTTGAAATGAAGAACCTCGGGGCCAGCGCCACCGCTCGCGGGGGACTGTCGTTCGCCGGCTCGCCCACGACGAACGCGACGCAGCCCGGTGCCGGCAGCGGGGCGGTGATGCCGATCCGTATCGATGGTTCGCTCTTTGCGATCGGGAGTCATCCCGCCGGCCAGACCGCGATGACCGGGCAGACGGTGTCGCTGAGCGCTTCGGCGAGCGGGCCGGGCGTATTGACGTATCAGTGGCTCCGCAATGGTGTTCCGATCGAGCCGGGGGGTCGATTCTCGGGCGTGACCGGGACGGCCCTGACGATCTCGAACGCGATGCGGGAGGATACGGCGCTCTACTCCCTCGCCGTCACGTCGTCCGAGTGCGGCACGCTCGAGACGCGCGGGGCGCTCGTGCAGTTCGATGATTGTCTGCTGTTCGATCGGCATCCCGCGTCGAGCACGCCGGCGGCCGGCGCACGGATTGAACTGGATTGCGAGGTGCATACCTATTTCCCGGTGGCGTACCGGTGGTTCCGCTCGAACGGGTCGCCGCTGCAGGATGACGGCAGGATTTCCGGATCGGAGGGGCCGAGGCTGGTCATTGATCCATCACTGCCGATCGATCGGACGGGATTTTATGTCACGGCTTCGAATGCGTGCGGCACGCGCGCCAGCCAGGTCGGCTCGGTCACGTTTGAGTCGTGCGTGAACCTTGTACATCAGCCCGAGAGCGTCTACACCTTCGCCGGCGACACCGCGATCATCCGCGTCGACGCCGCCGGCGAGTTCCCACTGACCTACCGGTGGTACTCATCATTCGGCCCGGTCGTGGAGAGCGCCAAGTATCGAGGAACGCGGACTTCTGTGTTGTCCATCACCGATGTCTCCGGGGCCGATGAGAACCAGTTCCGGTGCGAGGTTTCGTGCGGGTATACGGAAAGCACCACCGAGTGGGCGTCATTGACCGTGTTCGATCGAGCCTGCCTCGGCGACGCGAATCGGGATCGCCGCGTGGACATGGTTGATCTCTCGACGGTGCTCCAGGAATGGGACCGGGACTATCGCCCCGGCACCGGCGTGGGGGACGCGAGCTTTGATGGCCGGGTGAACTTCCGCGATCTCACGATGGTGCTGTCGCAATTCGGGAATACCTGCCAACCGTAGCGTGCGGGTCACCGGATCATCCGCGAGACATCGCCACGCTCATGCCCTTCGACGAGCACCTCGTCCGCCTCGCTCAGGAACAGGCCGTGACCCACGACGCCGGGCACGGCGTCGAGCGCTTCGCGCAGGCGATCGAGTTCAACCGGCGAGGGCAGCGGCGCGTCGAGCACCGGATTTCCGTTGTCGGTGAGGTAGCGGCGCGAGTCGCCGGCGAGCCGCCATTCGCCGCGGAGTCCCATGGATCCGAGGGCGGCCCGCGTGGCTTCGAAGCCGAAGGCGAGCACTTCGATGGGCAACAAAGCCTTCTCACCCAGTCGGCGGACCACCTTGTCCTGTTGCACAAGGTAGATCCTCCGCGTCGCGGCCCGTGCGACGATTTTTTCGCGCGTCATCGCCCCGCCACGTCCCTTGATCATGCGGAGCGAGGCGTCCACCTCGTCCGCGCCGTCGAAGAGGTAATCCACTCGGGCGATTTCGTCCATCGGGAGAACGCGGAGTCCGAGTGAAGCCGCCAGGTTTGCGGACGCCTCGCTGGTTGCGACGCAATGGATCAGCAGGCCGTCGCGTTCGACGCGGAAGGCGAGCGCGTGGATGGCCCGCGCGGCGGCCCGGCCGGTCCCCAGGCCGACGAGCATCCCCTGCGTGACCGGCTCCACGGCGGCTTGGGCGAGCGGGTCGCGTTCCATGCGGGGAGTCTACGAAAGACGAGCCGCGATGGCGGCGGCCGGTCGAGACTTCGCGCTGGGCGACGGCTCACGTAAACTAGTCCTCCCCGAGCCGATGGACGCGCACCGTGTACGCCGGATATTTCCAGGAGCCTGACCATGACCGCCGACAGCATCCTGAAAGAAGCCAAGACATCGATGGACAAGGCCGTGGAGTACCTCAAGAACGAGTTGAAGGGACTCCGCACGGGCCGGGCCTCGACCGCGCTGGTCGAGTTCATCAAGGTGGATTACTACGGCTCCCAGACAGACCTGAAGTCGCTCGCGGGGATCAGCATCGCGGAGGGAACGCAGATCGTCATCAAGCCCTTTGACGCCGGCGCCCTGGGCGATATCCGCAAGGCGATCGAGGCCGCCAACATCGGCCTCAACCCGATGGTGGACGGAAAGATGATCCGGGTCAACGTGCCGGCGTTGTCTGGAGATCGCCGAAAGCAACTCGCCGGGCAGGCGAAGAAACTCGGCGAGGACGCGAAGGTCGCGGTGCGAAACGTCCGGCGCGACGCGAACAAGCACATCGAGCAACTCTCGAAGGACAAGTCGCAGCACCTTTCCGAAGACCAACTCGCCGACCTGAAGGACAAGATCCAGAACCTGCTGAAGCAGCACGAGGCCGATCTGGACAAGACCATCGAGGCGAAAACCAAGGAAATCATGGAAGTGTGACGCGCGGCGGGAGCCGGCGAACCGAGTGTCGCGGATCGGTCGATGCCAAGTCCGCGATCGAGTCACGCGGACCCGTGGCGCCCGCGAGCGCCGCCCGATTGCGTGTTGTTCCGTTCCAGTGCGGCCGGTTAGCGCGAGGTTCTTCCGCGCCGGGTCGCGACGGCCAGTGTTCCCAGGGACAAAAAGATCGTCGCCGGGGAGGGGACGACGTAGGTGACCGTCAAGACCGGGCGCTGGGCCGGATCGACGTTCTCGCGCGACCCGAATCGCTTGGCGCTGCCGGCGCTGTCTTCACCCCCGCTCACAAGCCAGCCGAAGTTGCCGCCGGGCGCGTCGAGCCACGATTGCACGTCGGCCACCATGAGCGCGGTGCTGGTCCATGCGTAGGTCCCGGCAGGACCGATGCTGGTGGTGGCGCGGGAGGTGGGATCGAAATCGCCCCCCGCGGTCGCCCAGTTCGTCGTGTCGAAGAACCGGTGTGTCCACGTCGCGTCGCCCGGCGTGGAAGGGGCGCCGTTGCCCTCCGCGCCGGTGGCCGCGGAGGTGCCCTCGCCCCAGCTCGCCAGCGTGCGGTAGAGACTGATATCGAAGAACCCGGTCGAGCCTGACGACACGTTGACCGTCAGTGTGGCGCCGGTGATCGTCGATCCGGCGGGAATGCTGCCGGCCACATCGAACGAGAGCACGGCACGGCGCTTGATGCCCGAGCCGTTCAGGCCGCTGAAGAGGTGTTGCCCCTTCGCGTTGGAAAGCGACCCCGTCGCGCTCTGGTAGAGCGTGTTGTCGAGGTTTGGCGCGAGCGAAACCATGTCAGCAGCGACCTGCGCGGACAGCAGGCCCAGGCCGATCACTCCAACACAGACCATACGCATCGTTCTCTCCTCCTCCAAAATATCCTACCAACTCCGGCACCGCGCATCGATCCCACGCGAGTCGTGGTTCAGCAAGGACGGCCCCAGTTCTGGAGCGTCGTCGTGATGTCGGCAAAGATGAACGGAGCCCCCCAGTGAGCGAGCACGTGGGAGATATCCGCGAAGTCCACCCGGCGGTTCCCGTCCCAGTCGCCGGTGCACGGCGGGGCCGGCGGGGTATACGTGATCGTCAGGACGGGACGCTTCGTCGGGTCGGGGTGTTCGCGCGACCCGAAGTTCTTGGAGCTGCCGGTCACGCTCTCGCCCCCCTTGACGAGCCAGCCGAAGTTTGACGCCGGCGTATTCAGCCAGAGCTGCACGTCCTGCACGAGGCCCGCCGAACTCCACGTGTAGGTACCCGATCCCCCGACCGTGGTCGACGCGCTGGCCGCGGCGACGAAATCACCGCCGGGTGTGCTCCAGAAGACGGTGTTGTAAAAGCGGTGAAGCCACGTCGCATCGTTCGGCGAAGCCGCCGCGCCCATCCCGTCGCCGACAGAGGTTCCCTCTCCCCAACTGGCAAGCACGCGATGGATCGTGTTGGCATGCGGGTCCGCGAATCCCGACGCGTTCACGAGCTGGAGCGAAACGGCGGTGATCGTCGAACCCGCCGGAACGGCGCCGGCGACGTCGAACTTGAGAAGGGATCGTCGGTTCTGGTTGATGCTATTGAAGCCGGTGAAGAGACCGGCCCCCTTGGCGTTGGAAAGGTTGCCCGTGGCGCTCGAGTACAGGGTGTTGTCGAGCACGGGCGGAAGCGAAACGACCGCCGCGGACGATGTCGCGGCCATCAGGATCGATCCCATCAATACGGCAGCGTGACGCATGCGATCCTCCTCTGTGCGGTAACCTACCACGCCGGATCGGACTCCGCCGCGCGCCCGGCGGACAGTTGGCGTCCCTCGGTTGGCGTGAGGTGCAGCCATGGCCGAGCACGTGGCCTCTGGCACATGCTTCCAGGGGGGCCGGGGTCGGGCCAACTTGAAGACCGGCCGCCTGTTCCTTCCTCGTTCTCTGTGAAGCAGGATAAAGATAAAGTAGCCCCGAGCGGTGGTGGGAACCGCTCGGGGCCGGATGGGGGGGCTGGGCTTCATCCTTGTTCAGGGGCCCGCCCCCCGCTGGTGGGTCTAAGCGCCCGCCGGAGCCTCGGGGGATAGGCAGCCGGCGGGCATTGAAGAAATCAAGAAGGCGTGTG
>JAEUIV010000188.1 GCA_016795005.1 Phycisphaerae bacterium | reverse complement strand
AAGCACCTCGCGCAGTCTGTCGAACTTCGACTCCTCCCCCGCGGCATAGACCTTCTTGGCGAGTTCGCGGAGATTGACCACCTGCTCGCGCTCAACAACGAGATCGGCCAGCGAGGCGGCAACGACGCCCGCGAGCAGCCGCTCTTCAGACAGTTCGTGCTCTTCGCGGCCGTTCGTCGATTCCTCTTCGTCCGCCGTCGTCGTGTCGAGGAGGTCATTCTCCTCGGCGAGCCGTCGCTGCAGGACAACCATTTGCTCCTCGGTGAGCTTGCCCTGCTGGATTTGGCGGATGAGGTCGTCGAGCTTTTCGATGCGCCGTTCAAAGGAGCGGAGCAGCGCGTAGGTCGAACTGGCGAGGCGCCGCTGGAGAACGCTCATGGCCAAGCGGGCGGCGGAACGGTTCAGGACCTTTGCCCTGTTGTAGACGTGCCGCATGTACTCGGTTGTCTCGTCGTAGAGCGTCTGCTCACTGCTCTCCCCCTGCGACAGGCCGTACCCGAGCGTGTCGGAGATCCGCTTTGGGTAGAGGGGAGCGCCACTGAGGTGGACCATCTCTTCCTTCGTGCGACGAATGAAGTGGGCGACCTTGCGGTCGGCCGGGTACTGTTCGAATGCCTCTGGCGTCGAGAGCACTTCCGGTGCCAGCAAACGCCACAAGGCGTAGTACGGATAGTCCTTCCCTTGATGCGGAGTGGCAGTCAGCAGTAGCAGGTGCTGCGCGGCCCACGGCAAGCGCCACGCCTCGTCCAATCCGGTGACGCCCGCTAGGGCTTCAGCCAGCCTGTACCGCTCTGTTTTCCGCACGCGAAGATCAGCACCGCGATCGACCGACAGCTTGTGTGCTTCGTCGAAGACGACCAGGTCGTATGGGAGCACGCCGTGCTCTCGCAAGCGTGCGAACATCCTGGGGCCGGCGAGCGTGTCGACGCTGACGATCAACTGATCACTGCCCTCGCCGATGAAAGGGTTCTCGTTGCGGGCGTCGGTGCCGGTGACGATCCGGAAGTCCATGTCGAACAGCAATCGCAGCTCGCGCTGCCAGTTGCCGATGAGACCTGCTGGAGGCACAATGATGATGCGACGAAGGAGCCTTCGAGCCTTCATCTCTCGCAGGTACAGTCCGGTCATGATCGTCTTGCCCGCGCCAGCGTCGTCGGCCAAGAGAAACCGAAGCGGCGACTGCGGCAGCATGTGCTCGTACACCGCGATCCGCTGGTGCGGCAGCGGATCGATCTGCGAGATCTCCGTGGCAAATGCGGGGTTGAACAGGTGACCAAAGCTGAGACGTTCGCCTTCAGCCAGCGCACGGATCGCGTCGGTTGAGCCTGTGAAGTCGATAGTCACCCCAGGAGATTCCAGCAGACTCTCGTCGGCGCCGAGCACCTCGTCGTCGTCTAGGCGCTGAACTTGCTGCCATGAGAGGGGGGAAGGCGCGGTTTGGCCGTTCTCCCAACGGTTCACGGTCGCAAAGGCAACCCCGATACGCTGGGCGAGCTCGACCTGGGTCAGGCCGAGACGGTCGCGCAACCGGCGAATCCGGGCTGAGTAGTCGGAAGGAACTTCTGGAGCGACGCGAGGCATTAGGGAACTATAGCACATGTCATATTGCCTGTGAATCGATCCACGCGATTATCATGTTTCGTCCCTTGTTCATCTGTTTGGTGTTTGGGTGGGCATCTGAACGACTGGGTGGCGATGCTGACAACCGAACCTGGCCCGGCACAGCTGATGATGTGTCAGCACTCAAAGAAGACGCCTCGACAATATTTACGGGTAATTGGGCTTAGCCCTGTTGGGCCGGTCGAAGACACCGGCCGATGGCGCTCGTCGATGGGATCTTCGCTCGGCCAATATTCACGCCTGCGCGAAGCTCAGGGTGAACTGGTAGTACGCCCCGAAGTGGTAGAGCTGGTCGTTGGTCGTCGCGTCGATAGTCAGCGAGTGCAGCCCCGCGGTGAGCAGCCGCGTCTGCGGCGGGGGCGGGCTGGAGACCACCGGGCCCATCGAGGCGCAGCCGAGGCCGCCGCCGGGGGCGTGCGCGGAGCCGACGAGGACGCCGTCGACGCGGAGGCTCATGAGCTCGAAGTTCGCGTCCTGTCGCTCGCCGAGGCCGGACCAGCCGACGGTCATGACCATGTTCACGGGGACGGAGATCTGCGCCGTCGCGGTCGCGCGCTGCGTGTTCTGGTTGTAGTTGCGGCAGTTGCCGTCGTTCTCCCAGTTGAGACGCAGCCCCAGGCCGCCGTTCAGGATGATCCACGGGCTGGCGGCCACGCTCGCGGGATTGGCGTAGGAGCGGAGCGCCCCGTTCTGCCCGCCCGCGATGAAGCCCTGGTCGGTGAAGGTCCACGATTGGGTGAGGGTGACGCAGCAGGCCGGGCACTGCCCCTGCGCGTTGTACGCCGCGGGCTTCGCGGAGGTAAGCATGCCCACCTTCCCGTTGTCGCGCACCACGCAACGCCCGGCGGTCGGCACGGCTACCGCCCCTTCCCGCAGCCGCAGTCTGGCTCCGCTGCTGCGGCTGCTCGTTCCGCCGAGTTTGCGCTCATGAGCATCTCTCCTCCACCCCCGCCCCCGCCTCCGAGTTCCTCGGTGACGCCGGTCGTGCCGCACGCCTCGAGTTCGGGTGCCTCATTGGTCCACGTGATGATCACGTCGCCCGCGGCGTTGCGGTACGCGAGTCCGAAGGTCGCGGGCGAGTAGCGCCCGATGCCCGGCCGCCGCCACTGGTGCGGGGACACGCCGGGGTTGACGAAGGAGCCGACCTGCACCCCCGAGGAGACCTCGAAGACGTGGTACATGTGGCTCGTCGGCGCGGTCGCGGTGCCGTTGGCGAGCTCGGCGAGGACCAACGAGATGGGAAAGGCGTGCAACGCCGGCAGGTGCGGCACCTCGTTGATCCAGCCGATGATCAGCAGCCCGGCGCTGGAGATCGAGGCGTACCCGTGTGTGGCCGGATCGACCTTGCCGGTCGCGGGCCTGCGCCACTGGTGCGGCGCGGCCACGGGATTGATGCTGGTGCCGAGCGTGAATCCACTCGTCGCGTCGTAGACCGCGTACTGCCACGATGCGGGCGCGCTGGGCGTCCCCTGCTGCCCGCCGGACTGCACGAGCGTGATGGGGAAGACCCACATGGGCTGGGGCGTCTCGTTGATCCAGCCGAGTTCGATGTCGCCGTCGGCGTTGAAGTGGGCCGTGCCGAAGGTGGCGGGGCTGACCGGCCCCGTCGTCGGCCGCCCCCAGTGGTGCGGGGCCGTCAGTGGATCCACGACCTCGGCGAGCACTTCGTCGGTGAGCGCATCGACGACGTCGTAGTTCCAGGAAGCGCGCACCAGGGCGCTGCCCTGCGCCCCGCTGGCGAGTTCAAGCCGAACGGGGAAGACCCCCGCGCCCGACGCGCCGCCGAGCCGGATGATCGCCCACTTCACGCCGGCGGTCGCGCCCGGCTCGCGCCACAGGATGGATGCGCTCCCGCGGTCGCCCGCCATGAGGTTCGCCGTCACGCCGTCGGCCACGTCGGCGAAGCGCCGCTCCCGTCCGTCATCGGTCGGGAACTCCACCCGCGCCGCGCACAGCCCCGCGCCGCACGCCACGGCCAGCCGCCCGGCGGGGATCGGCTCCAGCGCGACGACGAACTTCCCACCGGAATGGTCCGCCGCCGTGGGCGTCACCCCCCGGAGCGCCACGCGCCGCCGGAAAGCCTCGGGCGCATCCCCCGGGTCGAAGAGGGGAGCATCGATGCCCAAGATGCCGAAGCGCGGGATCGTCGCGCCCGTGGTGTTCAGGATGGGGATGAGCGCCCCCCGGAAGACCTCGCGCCCCGCGTCGCGGGACCCCATCTCACGGCCCTCGCGGTGGGCACGGGCGGCGTCGATGAAGGCGTTGTACGCCGCCGCCGGGATGCGGAGGGCCTCGCGGGGCCGTACCTTCTTAAAGGAGTCGCCGGCCACGGGTCAGATCTCCAGCCCCGAAAACGCCCCTTCGGAATAGACGCGCTCGACATACGCGCCGACCGGCCGCTTCACGATCGCCTGGGCCGCCGCGTCCTCGGCGTCCTCGTAGCGCACCCACAGGTACTCCCAGCCCTTCTTGCTGATCCCGGTGATCGGCCCGACGACGATCCCCGTTCGGTTCGGGCTGGCGGCGAAGCGGAAAGTGATCTCCCAATCTTCGCCCCCGGAAGCCTCACGCTTCGAGCCCGACGCGCCGAGGAAGAGCACCTCCCCCGCCTGGAACTCCCGGAACGGATCGGAGTTCACCTTCCCGGTGAGGGCGAAGAGGACGCCGCGAT
>JAEUIV010000183.1 GCA_016795005.1 Phycisphaerae bacterium | reverse complement strand
CGAGAAGCGCGGCGGGGGCAATTCACGCGCGATGGGCTGAATCTGTTCGGGCTGAGTCCCTTGTGATTCGGCGAATGTCCTCCTGGATCGCTTCGAGGCTGAACCGCGCGATCGACACGCCCGATGCAGGCGGTGCCGATCATGAGCCTCTCCGTGAACAGAACGTCGAATCGATCGACCCTGAGCGTTGTTCGTGCCGGGTGCGCGGGGTGTGGATGTCTTCTCGTGAATGCACCGGGGATCGCGCAGCCGGAGTTCTTGACGCCGACTTCGCCGGACGGCGGAGTTCAGACGGCGGGCGCCGACAGCGCGGACCCGACCGAAGATTTCGGCGACACGCTCCGCGGGCGGAAACAGAACCGGACGGTCGAGGCTCCTGAATCCGCGGCGGTGGAGGAAGCCGTCGCGCCGGAGGAGGCCGGGCGGCTGCATTTCAAGATCAGCGTCGATTACGTGACGGCGTACTTTTCTCGCGGGTTCCGGTATGAGGACCGCGGATTCATCATCCAGCCCGCGGGTGAACTGGGGTTCGACCTGTACGAGAACGAAGGATTCTCGATCGGCGGGTTTGTCGGGATTTGGAACTCATTTCACGACCGGGCGACGGACGCCGAAGAGAATGACGACATCACGGACAAGTGGTACGAAGCCGATCTTTACGCGGGACTGGGCGGCTCGTTGGGGCGCGTCGGGTACAGCGTCACGTACCTTTCGTATACGAGTCCATCGGATGCGTGGGAGACGATCGACGAGGTGGTGTTCGACCTTGAGTACGACGATTCGTCGTGGTGGGGGGACTCTGGATTCTCGCTCACCCCCTCGCTGAGTTTCGCGTGGGAGGTCGGCTCGAACTACACGGACGGCGCCGACACGGAGCGGGGTTTGTACCTGCAGCCCGGCGTGACGCCGGCGTTCTCGGTGGAGAACGTGCCGGTCGTTGAGCACGTGGAACTGTCGTTTCCGATGACGGTGGGGCTGAGCCTGGATGAGTACTACGAGGACGACTCGGGCGAGGATGAGGTCTTTGGCTTCTTCAGCGTCTCGGCCGAGGCGTCGATCCCGCTGCGGGTGCCGTCGGCGTACGGTCGATGGATGTTGTCGGGCGGGGTGCAGTTTCTGATCCTGGGTGACACGACTTCTTCCTTCAATGACGGGGAGGAGACGGCGGTGATCGGGAAAGTCGGCGTGACGATCGAGTTCTGATGTGGTCGGCGGAATCGTCGTGATTACACGGAGTCATCCGATTCCGTGTGCGTCGCATTCGATATGCGCTGAGTGCGGCTTAGTCACGGAGTTCGGAGCGGGCGGCCACATTTGGTCTGCAGCGCGATCCGATCCCTCGGTCACCGGGCGGTTGAACCTTGTCCGATCTTCCTAGAATGCCCGGGAGGAGTGCCGCGCGAGGTACACATTGCCGGGCGGCATCGGACGCGCGTTCTCCCGGTATCGTTGTGGTTGCAGGTTGGCGCGCTTCGAGAAAGGGACGATTCGGATGTTGCTTCGAATGATCTACGACCCCGGTCTGGCCCAGGCGGCGTATCTCATCGGGTGTCAGCGCACGAAGGAGGCGATCGTCTTTGATCCCGAGCGGGACATTGATCGCTACATGAAGGCGGCCGAGTCGAACGGGGTCAAGATCATCGCGGTGGCGGAGACCCATATCCACGCGGATTTTCTTTCCGGCGCGCGCGAGTTGGCGGAGAAGGTGGGGGCGCGGGTCTACGTTTCCGATGAGGGCGATTCAGACTGGAAGTACCAGTGGCTGGACAAGAGATCAACGGGGGGTTCCTACGATCACCGTCTGCTGAAGAATGGCGATGTGTTTCGCGTGGGGAACATCGAGTTCAAGGCGGTCCACACGCCGGGCCACACGCCGGAACACATGATGTTTGTGGTGACGGACCTGGGCGCGGGGGCGACGGAACCAATCGGCGCGATCACGGGTGACTTCGTGTTCGTGGGCGACCTGGGCCGGCCGGACCTTCTGGAGACGGCGGCGGGAGTCGAGGGGGCGAAGGAGCCTTCCGCGCGGCGTCTGTTTTCGTCGTTGCCGCTCTTCCTGAACCTGCCGGATTTCGTGCAGGTCTGGCCGGCGCATGGGGCGGGGAGTGCGTGCGGGAAAGCGCTGGGTGCGGTTCCCCAGACGACGGTCGGGTATGAGCGCCGGTTCAGCCCGGCGCTCCGTGCGGCGACGAGCGAGAAGAGCTTTGTCGATTTCATCCTGGAAGGGCAGCCCGAGCCTCCGACGTACTTCGCGCGGATGAAGCGCGAGAACAAGATGGGGCCAAGGATTCTCGGATCGCTCCCCAAGCCCATCCCGCTGACGGCGGAGGAAGCGCTGCGCCTGGACCCCCGGTCGTCGGTGATTATTGATACTCGGCAATGGGACATGTTCCAGGCGGGTCATATCCCCGGCTCCCTGTTTGCGCCGAAGGATTCCATGTTCTCGGCGGTGGTGGGTTCGTATGTCGGTGAGAACGAGGGGGTGTACCTCGTGGTCGAGACGTCCTGTACCGAGGACGCGGTGCGTGAACTGGTGCGCATCGGGCTGGACAACATCGTGGGAATGATCGACCGCTTCACGATCGACAAGTGGGCGCAGATGACGGGCAAGGGGGCGAAGATCGCGGAGGTGGACGCGCTGAAGGGGGCCGACATGCTCGATCGGCGGGAGGCGGTGATGCTGGATGTGCGCCGTCATGATGAGTTCGTCGAGGGTCACGCGTCGGGGGCGATCCACGTTGCGCACACGCGGCTTTCGGCGGAACTCGATCGGTTGCCCCGTGACACGCCGCTGCTGGTGACGTGCCGGAGCGGCGGGCGTTCTTCGCGTGCGAGCGCATACCTGCAGCGAAAGGGTTTCAAGGTGACGAATCTCGCCGGCGGGATGCTTGCGTGGGAGCGTGCGGGCAACGTGATGAAAAAGTAGCGGCGGTGGGGGAAACCCTGTCGCGGGTGCTTCGCCGTGAGCGCGTGGCGCGCGGAGGCGCTATGATGTGCCGCGCATGCGGGGCGCAGGGAGTGCGGGATGAGTCAGATCCAAGCGTCGACGAACGAAGTTGACGCCGCGACGGCCCGGGGGTGGGTCGATCGGGGCGAGGCGGTATTGATCGATGTGCGCGAGGCGGACGAGCACGCCCGGGAGCACATCGCCGGCTCGAAGCTGGTTGCTTTGTCGGGGTTTGACCCCGCGAAGATTCCGGCGGCGAACGGATCGCGGATTGTGGTTCATTGCAAGAGCGGTCGGCGCGGGGCCGAGGCGTGCGGCCGACTGGCGGCGGCGGGATACCGTGACGTTCTGAACCTGAAGGGCGGCATCGAGGGGTGGAAGGCGGCGGGGTACCCCGTCGTCGCGGATGCTCGCATGCCCATCTCGATCATGAGGCAGGTCCAGGTTGTGGTTGGCGCGGTGGTGCTCGTGGGGAGCGTGCTCGCGGCGATGGTGTCGCCCTGGTTCCTCGTGTTGACGGGTTTCTTCGGCGCCGGGTTGCTCTTTGCGGGCGCGACGGGGACGTGCGGGCTGGCGGCGGTCCTGGGGTGGATGCCCTGGAACCGCGTTTTTCGAACTAGTGTGACGTGCGGCCGTGATGGGATGAGCCGCTGAAAGGACCGATTCATGTCCGAGTCGAATGGGGCATTTTTCCCGGCGTGGTCGGAGTCGATGGCGCGGATGAAGTCGCAGACTCCCGACATTGCGCGGTCGTTTGGCGGGATGTTTCAGGGATTGATGAAGGAGGGGGCGCTGACCACGCGGGAGAAGGAGTTGATCGCGCTGGCGATCGGCCTGTCGCAGAGGTGTGAACCATGCATCTGGTCGCACATGGAGAAGTGCGTGAAGGCCGGAGCGACGCGCGAGCAGGTGTTCGAGACGGCGGGCGTCGCGGTGATGATGGGCGGCGGGCCGACGTACACGTATGTTCCCAAGGTGATCGAGGCGTTCGAGTACTTCGCCGCGCTCCACCGTTGAGGTGGTTCAGCGGCGTGGTGTCTCGCCGGTCAACGACTTCCAGTTTTCGTCGGCGCGGGCGATGTTCGCGGGTTCGTCCTTTTTCCAGTAATCGACGGCGTTCTGGAAGAGGCTCTTGTAGAAGAGGTAGAGTCGGTCTCCCGTGATTCTGAAGTTCTTCGGATCGATTTCGACCTTGCGACCGCCGTCGGCCATGGCGGAGGCGCACCACCCGCCGTAGGTCGGTTCGAAGCGTTCCGGGTCGGCGACGAATCGTTCGAGATTGGCTTGCGAAGCGAACCAGTAGGTGACCCCGCGGTGTGTGTGGGCGAACTGCTTTTTCCCCATGAGTGGCTTGCCGCCCCCTTCCGGGAAGTAGGCGACGGGGTCGTAACCCTGGATGGCGGGTTGACCCTTTTCCAGGTTGTAGTGCGTGAGGTCGCGTGGAGCCTCCGAACGGGCGGGCGCCGGCGGCTCGGCGTGCGCGAACACAGCCGGCGCGACGGACGCGAGCGAGAGAGCAGCGGCAAGCACGGCGTAGTTCATGTGATGTCTCCTTTGATTGATTGGGTTCATGGGCGGCGTGTCGCCGCGGCGGTCACGGCGGCGACGAGATCGGGCGGAAGGGGAGGCGGGGCGCACCGACCCGTGATCTGCGAGGTGGCGCGCACGACGCGGATGGTCTGTCGATAGGCGTCCAGATAATCCGCACAGGCGCGGCAAAGCCCGAGGTGTCGCTCGAAGGCGGCCCGCTGTCCAGGCGTGAGGCCACCATCGAGATACTCGGCGAGGAACTCGATGAGTTCTTTGCAGGTCACGCATACATCTCCGGCACGCCGACGCGGATGCGAGCGGCGTAGGTGCTCGCGTGGTCAGATGCCGACGGAGGCGATGCGTTACCGCTTCGCCCGGATGGAATCGGGCCGATGCCACGCATCCGCGCCCGCGCCGTGTGCATCTGATCGCTTCGGAGCGCGATGTCCACGATGTATCTGAACCATCTTCCTGAGTACCTGATCGAGTCGGTGCTTCTCGCGGTGTTCATGCTCTCCGCCTGCCTGACCTCGGCGCTGGTGCAGCATCCGTCGTCCGTCGTGGCTCGCCGGATCGCTCCCGGCCTGGGCCGGCGCGCGGTGATCGGAGTGTTCATGGGGCTGACAGCGGTGGCGCTGATCACTTCCTCCTTCGGGAAGCGTTCCGGCGCGCACATGAACCCGGCGACGACGCTCGCCTACCTGTTGCTCGGGAAGGTTCGAGCGATCGATGCGCTCGGATACGTGCTTGGGCAGTTTGCGGGGGGACTTGCCGGCGTGGGGGTGGCGCGGCTGCTGCTTGGCCGCGTGGTCACGCACGAGCCGGTCCGTTGCGTGGTGACCGCGCCGTCCGATCATTCATGGGGGGCGCAACGCACGGCTTGGCTGGCCGAGTTCGGGATCGCGTTCATCCTGCTGCTGTCGGTGCTCGCGGCGAGCAATCATCGCGCGACGGCGTCGTACACACCGTGGCTTGTGGGGTCGCTCGTGGCGCTCTTTATCACGTTTGAAGCGCCGTTCTCTGGCATGAGCATGAACCCGGCCCGGACGATCGGTTCGGCGGTGCACGCGCGTGAGTTCCGTGCGTTGTGGGTGTACTGCACCGCGCCGCCGCTGGCGATGTGCGCGGCGGCGGTGATCTACACGGCGCTGGCGGGTGATCCCGGGGTGTACTGCGCCAAGATGGATCATCGGGGGGATCTTCCGTGCCTGTTCATCTGCCGCATCGGCGAGTTGAATGGTGTGCACACGGATGCAACTCCGCGCGATGCGCGGCATCCGATCCTGCATGTCTCCAACTGAATCGTTTGACATCATCATCATCGGCACCGGCGCCGGCGGCGGTACGATCGCCCGCCGCCTGGCGCCCAGCGGTCTGCGGATACTGATCCTCGAGCGCGGCGGCTTTTTGCCAAGGGAGCGGGAGAACTGGGACACCAAGGCGGTTCACGCGGACAAGCGATACCTGACGAAGGAGACGTGGTACGACCGAGACGACCAGGCCTTCTCGCCCTACACGCATTACTGGGTGGGAGGGAACACGAAGGTGTACGGGGCCGCGCTGCTGAGGCTGCGCCCGTCGGACTTCGGAGAGGTGCGGCATTACGGCGGAGTGTCGCCGGCGTGGCCGATCGGGTACGACGAACTTGAACGCTACTACAGCGAGGCGGAGTGGATGTACTGCGTGCACGGTGAGCGGCACCGCGACCCGCACGATCCGCCCGCGTCGCGTGACTACCCATTCGGCCCGATCGAGCACGAGCCGCGGATAGCGGAGTTGGCTTGTGACCTGCGTGACCTGGGTCTCCGTCCATTCCCGATGCCGATCGGGGTCAGGCTCCCGAACCGACCGCGGGAGCAGGCGCCGCTTCGCCTGTCTCACTTCGACGGGTACCCGGACGTGACGGAATCAAAGGCGGATTCGCACGTGATCGGGGTGGAGGCGGCGCTGGCGCACCCGAATGTGTCGATCCTGACGGGCGCGCTGGCTCAGCGGCTCGTCGTGGACTCCAGCGGGCGGCGGGTGGTCGGGGTCGAGGTCCTGCGCGACGGGCGCATTCAGACGTATCACGGCGGGACAATCGTGGTGGCATGCGGAGCCGTCAACTCGGCGGCGCTGTTCCTGCGTTCGGCGTGCGACGGGCATCCGAACGGGCTTGCGAACTCGAGCGGGATGGTCGGCCGGAACTACATGTGCCACAACAACTCGCTGTTCGTCGCCGTGACCGGCGAGCCGAACCCTTCCCGTTTTCAGAAGACGTTCGGTCTGACGGACTTCTATCGTGGCGTGCCGGATTCCTCGCTGCCGCTGGGGACGATTCAGTTGATGGGCAAGCCGGACCCCGACACCATCCGCTGGCTCCAAGGTGATCGGTTGCCGGGGTTGAGCGCGGAAGACATCCTGGCCCACTCGATCGACTTCTTCCTGACGGCCGAGGACCTGCCGGACGCGGAGAACCGCGTGACGCTTCGCGCGGACGGCTCCATCCGGCTGTGCTACCGCGAGAACAATCTTGAAGCGTTGCGCCGGCTTGAGCATCGGCTGATGATCACGCTGGACTCGGTCGACCGCGTGCGCGGGCGGCGGGCGGCGACGTACCTGACCGCGAAACTTGGAGTTTCGGGGGTGAGCCACCAGTGCGGGACGCTCCGCTTCGGGATCGATCCGCGCACGTCCGTCCTTGACACGGACTGCAAGGCGCACGACCTGGACAACCTGTATGTCGTTGATTCGTCGTGCTTCCCTTCGTCGGGGGCGGTGAATCCTTCTCTGACGATCATGGCCAATGCGCTGCGAGTCGGTGACCACCTGCTCGGTCGGCTGGGCGCGGGCGCCGCGGTGAAGGCGACAGGCGGCGTCGCTCGATCGTTCGTGGAGGCGCGGGCATGAGACGCCTCGTTCTTCTTGGAGCGGTTGTCGCGTGGGCGATGACGCTCGGCACGGCGAGCGGGGGTGCGGCGGCCGCACCGGTGATCGCGTCGGTCGCGGATATCGGGATGACCGTTCACGATCTTGATCGCTCGGTTCAGTTCTTCACGGAGGTGCTCGAGTTTCGTGTCCTGTCCGAAGCGGAATACTCCGGGGAGGAATGGGAGCGCTTGACCGGGGTGTTCGGGCTTCGGATGCGTGTGGCTCGGCTTGCCCTGGGTGATGAGCAGATTGAACTGACGCAGTACCTCGCGCCGGAGGGGCGGCCGATCCCGGCGGATGCGAAGAGCAACGACCTGGCGTTCCAGCACATCGCCATCATCACTCCCGACATGGACCGCGCGTACGCGAGGCTGCGCGAGCACCATGTCCGGCATGCCTCGTCCGGGCCTCAGACCCTGCCGGAGTGGAACCCGAACGCGGGGGGGATCAAGGCGTTCTATTTCAAGGATCCCGACGGGCATGCGCTCGAGGTGCTGCAGTTCCCGCCGGGGAAGGGCGATGCGAAGTGGCCGGCGCTCGAAACCGCGAATCCCGGTTCGCTCTTCCTCGGGATCGATCACACGGCGATCGTTGTCGGCGAGACCGCGGCTTCTCTGCGTTTCTACCGGGACACCCTGGGCCTTCGTGTTGTGGGTGAGAGCGAAAACTTCGGCACGGAGCAGGAGCATCTGAACAACGTGTTCGGTGCGAGGGTGCGCATCACGGCGCTGCGAGCCGAGGCAGGCCCCGGCGTTGAGTTGCTGGAGTATCTGGCGCCGCCGAGCGGGCGGGCCGCGCCGATCGACTCCGCGGCGAACGACCTGTGGCACTGGCATGTCAGGATGGTCGCGTTGCGGAAGCCGCCCGTGACATTCCCTGCGTCGCGCGGGGAGCCGGGTTGGGGAGTGGTCCGATGGGTTTCGCCTGGATGGGCGGAGTTCCCGACGAATCCGCTGTTTGCGTCCGGCATCTCATTGAAGGACCCCGATGGCCACGTGGTGCAGGTTGTCATTGCTGGTCCGGGGATCGGTGAGGCCTCACCATGACTCTCTCGAAACGTGCGGCGATCGTGGCGTGGACTCTGCAACTGATCGCCTGTGCGATCCTGGGGCAGACCTTGTTCTTCAAGTTCAGCGCCGCGCCGGAATCGGTGTTCATCTTCACGCGGCTGGGGATGGAGCCTTGGGGACGGATCGGGTCTGGCGTTGCGGAACTGGTTTGCTGCGTGCTTCTGTTGGTGCCCCGGACCGCGATTCTCGGCGCGCTCGGAGTGGTTGGAGTGATGGCCGGGGCGCTCTTGAGCCACGTCACGACGCTCGGGGTCGTGGTGCAGGATGACGGCGGCCTGCTCTTTGCGCTTGCCTGCGTCGTGATGGCGTGTGCCGCGGGGGTGATCTGGCTGCGCCGTGCCGAGTGGCTCTTGACGGTTCGGCGCCTGACGCAACGGGGCGTTCGCGCGGCGTGAGTCCGCGGCGATTCATTGATGATTTGCGTTCGGCGGTGTCCATGCGATTCAAGCCGAGCGATCGGAGACTCGATTACCATGAGGAACGAGACTCAGACCACCGCCATGCCACCCTCCGTACGCCGAGCGCAGTCGCAGATGAAAGGCCCCGCGGCCGCGCCGGCGTCGGCCGTACTGACCGCGGAGGAAGTGCGTCTGGCCGAATCCGAGAAGCGAACGAAGAACTGGAAGCGCTGGGGGCCGTACCTCTCGGAGAGGCAGTGGGGGACGGTGAGGGAGGATTACTCAGCCGACGGCGACTGCTGGAACTATTTCCCCCACGATCATGCTCGCTCGCGCGCGTACCGCTGGGGTGAGGACGGCTTGCTGGGGATCGCCGATCGGGAATGTCGGCTGTGCTTTGCGCTGGCGTTGTGGAACGAGCGCGACCCCATCCTGAAAGAGCGCCTGTTCGGCCTGACGGGGCCGGAGGGGAACCACGGCGAGGACGTGAAGGAGCACTACTTCTACCTCGATTCCACTCCGACGCACTCCTACATGAAGGCGTTGTACAAGTACCCGCACGCGGAGTTCCCGTATGCGCGGCTGGTGGGGGAGAATCGGCGTCGCGGGCGCGGAGACCGCGAACTGGAACTCGCGGACACCGGGGCGTTCGACGAGTCCCGCTACTTTGATGTGCAGGCGGAGTATGCCAAGGCCTCGCCGGATGACCTCTGCATACGGATCACGGTAATCAATCGCGGGCCGGAGCGTGCGACGTGCCATGTGCTGCCCACGTTCTGGTGCCGGAATACGTGGGCGTGGGGTTTTCGACATGAAGGATGCGAACCACTTTCGCACATGGCGGCGGACGGTTCCGAGCGGATCATCGCGGACCAGCACTCACTTGGGCGGGTGATTCTTCATGTTGCCCCCGGGCCGGACGGGAAGCGGGCGCCGATCCTGTTCACGGACAACGAGACGAATACGCAGAGACTTTGGAACGCGCCGAGCGCGTCCCGCTATGTCAAAGATGCGTTTCATGACTACCTGATCCACGGGCGCACGGACGCGGTGAACCCGGAGCGGTTCGGGACCAAGGCCGCGCCGCACTTCCGGCTTGAACTGAAGCCCGGGGAATCGGTCGTGCTGCGGCTAAGGCTTGTCGGGGGTGAGGAAGCGGTCGGCGATCCGTTTGATCGTTCGTTCGACGACACGTTTGATGCTCGACTGCGCGAGGCGGACGAGTTCTTTGCGACTCGCGGTCTTGCCGCGCTAGACCCCGATCGCGCGGCGGTCACGCGGCAGGCGTACGCGGGGCTGCTCTGGTCCAAGCAGTTCTATCACTATTCGGTTCGTCACTGGCTCGACGGCGATTCGACGCAGCCCGCGCCCCCCGAGTCGCGCAAGACGGGGCGGAACTCGGACTGGGGCCACCTGTTTCATCGCGACGTGCTGTCGATGCCCGACAAGTGGGAATACCCGTGGTACGCCGCGTGGGACCTGGCGTTTCACATGATTCCGTTCGCGAATGTTGACCCCCACTTCGCGAAGGAGCAGTTGATCCTGCTGTTGCGCGAGTGGTACATGCATCCGAGCGGCCAGATCCCGGCGTACGAGTTTGCGCTGGGGGATGTGAACCCGCCGGTGCATGCGTGGGCGTGCTGGCGTGTGTACAAGATGAGCGGGCCGAAGGGCAGCCGCGACCACAACTTTCTTGCGCGGGTGTTTCAGAAGTTGCTGATCAACTTCACGTGGTGGGTGAACCGGAAAGACCCTTCGGGGAAGCACCTGTTTGCCGGGGGATTTCTGGGGCTGGACAACATCGGGGTCTTTGACCGTTCTCGCCCGCTGCCGACGGGCGGGCACCTGGAGCAGGCGGACGGGACGGCGTGGATGGCGTTCTACTGCGGCACCATGCTCTCGATGGCGCTCGAACTGGCGCGCGTGGACCCGACGTACGAAGATGTCGCCTCAAAGTTCTTTGAGCACTTTGTCGCGATCACCGATGCGATGAACACGCTCGGCGGCACGGGGCTGTGGGACGAGGCCGACGGGTTTTACTACGACCAGATCTCCGTGGATGGTCGAACGATCCCTCTGCGGCTTCGTTCGCTGGTGGGGATCATCCCGATCCTCGCGGTCGAAGTGCTTGAAGAGGGGCTGATCAGCCGGCTGCCGGCGTTCAAGAAGCGGATGGAGTGGTTCATCCATCATCGGCCCGACCTGGCGAGGCACATTTCGTACATGCAGGAGGACGTGGAGCGTTCCGAGCATCCCGGACACGAGCACCGGCTGCTGGCGATTCCTTCGCGCGAGCGGCTTGAGCGGGTGCTGAGGTACCTGTTCGACGAGTCGGAGTTCCTGGCGCCGTACGGGGTGCGGTCGCTCTCCAAGAAGTATGAGTCGGAGCCGTATGTGTTCGAGGCTTGCGGCGAGCGGTACAGCGTTCGGTATGTCCCCGGCGAGTCGGACTCCGGGCTGTTCGGCGGCAACTCCAACTGGCGCGGTCCGATCTGGTTCCCGCTGAACTTTCTCATCATCGAGGCGCTCGAGCGGTACCACCATTTCTTCGGGGACTCGTTGACGGTCGAACTCCCGACCGGCTCGGGGCGTCGAGTGACCCTCGCGCAGGCCGCGGATGAACTTCGGGCGCGGTTGACGAGGCTGTTTCTCCGGGATGCGGCGGGCGTGCGGCCTTGCGTCGCGCCGGAGGCTCAGTTTGCGACCGACCCTCATTGGAAGCATCTGGTGCTCTTTCACGAGCACTTTCACCCGGAGACAGGGCGTGGTCTCGGGGCGTCGCACCAGACCGGTTGGACGGCGCTGGTTGCCAACATGCTCACGCCGCGATCCCGCTGGCGCGTCTAGGGGTTTCCTACAATCCGGGCGTGCCCTCCTCGTCCAAAGATCCCCGCGGTGCGCCGAGTGGTCGTCTCCCCGGCCCGGTGGAGAGGCTGGTCGCCGAGTTTGCCCGGTTGCCCGGGATCGGCCGGCGAACGGCCGAGCGGCTGGCGTTCCACATCGTGAAGTCCGATTCCTCGGAGGCACTGCGGCTGGCCGAGGCGGTGCAGGAAGTGAAGAGGTCCGTCAAGCACTGTTCGGTGTGCTTCAACTTCACGGACGATCGGCTGTGCTCGATCTGCGCGGACCCTCGGCGCGATGCTTCGACCGTGATGGTTGTTGAACAGCCTCGTGACCTGATCGCGATGGAGTTCACCGGCATGTACCGGGGTGTGTACCATGTGCTGATGGGCCGCCTCAGCCCGCTGGAGGGCATCGGTCCCGGCGACCTGACGTTCGCCGAGTTGGCGCGCCGGATTGATGATCCGGGTCTGAATTCGCGCGGCGAAGTGGTGGCCGAGTTGATCCTGGCGCTCAACCCGACCCTCGAAGGGGATGGTACGGGGCTGTATGTCGCGTCCGAGTTGAAGAGTCGAAAGGTGAAGATCACGAGGCTGGCGCGCGGGCTGGCGACGGGTTCCCGCCTGGAGCTAGCGAACAAGGCGGTGCTCTCCGACGCGCTCGAAGAGCGCCGCGAAGTTCAGTAGCGTGTGTCGAGAATCGGCTCGATTCGTCCACTCCCGGCCGTTCCGGGCCGATATAGTTTGTCAGCGATGCGCTTCGACACCAGCCAGCACATGAAGATGGGTCAGCAGATGAAGCTGGCCCCCAGGATGATCCAGTCGATGGAGATCCTGCAGATGTCGGTCCAGGCGCTCGAGGAGCGGATCGAGCAGGAACTGGAGTCCAACGTCACGCTCGAGATCGCCGACCCGGGGGCGGACGAGAAGTCGCTCGAGGAGATGCGGAAGCAGCAAGAGCGCGACGACACGGAGAATGAGCGCGAACTCACCGTCGATGAAGCCGGGGGCGGCGCGGACGACTTTGAGCGGCTGGATGCGTTCGAGTCCACCTATGCGGAGGCGGCGGACAACGAGTTCACTCCGCCCTCCCGCGGCGATCGGATCGAAGAGACGCTCGGGACCTATTCGCCCGCGCGGATGGCGGGGGAGCGCGACTCGAAGATGGACGCGATGGCGAACACCGCGGCCCGGGCGGAGTCGCTCGCGGATCAGCTCCTGGAACAGTGGACGTTCGCGGATATCGACGATGAACTCCGCGAGCCGGGGCGGCTGCTCATTTCCTACATCGACGACGACGGGTACATCCGGACCGACCTGGCGACGATCCGCGATCATGCGCCGGAGCCGAAGCCCGACGCGGCCACGCTGGAGCGCGCGTTGCTGGCGGTGCAACTGTTCCTTGATCCTCCGGGGATCGGGGCGCGGGACGTGCGGGAATGCCTTCTGCTCCAGATCGATCACATCGCGGACGATCCGGCGGACGCGCACGCTCCTTCCGACGAGATCGAGATCGCCCGCAACCTGATCGACGTTCACCTCGATGACCTGATCCATAACCGCATCCCCAAGATCGCGCAGGCGACCGGGCTGAGCCTCGACCAGATCAAGCGCGGCATCGAGCACATGCGGCGGCTGACCCTGCACCCCGGTCGTTCGCTGGTTTCGTCGGCTCCGCCTTCGATCATCCCCGATGCGATCGTGGAGTACGACGATGAGAAGGGGGGCTACTTCGCGTACCTGACCGATGGTCGGCTGCCCAATCTCCGTGTGAACCGCGAGTACGCGAAGATGTCCGCGGATCGGGGGCTGCCGAAGACCGACCGCCAGTTCATCCGCACGAACCTGGTCAATGCGCAGTGGCTGATCGACGCGATCCGTCAGCGGAGGCAGACGCTGCTGCGGGTCATCAACGTCGTGGTCAGCGCGCAACGCGAGTTCTTCGATCAAGGCCCCTCGGCGTTGAAGCCGCTGCCCATGACGCTGGTGGCGGATCAACTGGGGATCCACGTGGCGACGGTGTCGCGCGCGGTCGCGGGCAAGCACATCCAGACGCCGCGCGGGATTTTTCCGCTCCGCAAGTTCTTCTCCGGCGGACTCCAGACCGAGCAGGGTGAGGATGTCGCGTGGGAGGCGGTTCGTGCAGCGATGCAGGAAGTGGTCGACGCCGAGGACAAGTCAAAGCCGCTGAGCGACGAGGCGATTGCCGACGAGATGAAAAAGCGCGGGATCGAGATCGCCCGGCGAACGGTGGCGAAGTACCGGGGCCAGTTGAACATCCCCCCGGCGCGGATGCGGAGGACGTTCTGAGCCAAGGCCCGCTTCACCGCGCCCCGGCGAGGCGCCTGGTCTCACGATCGAAGTTCTTCACCATGTTGGTGCGGATGCCGAGCACGATCAGCGAATAGACGACGGCCGCGATGACGGCGCCGATCGAGAGTGACACCCGGGCAACGATCAGGTCGTTCGGGCCGTCGATGTTCTGATCCGTGAAAGCGGCGGCGGTCTTCACGCATGAAAAGAGGGCGGTCAGCGGTGTGGAGGCGCTGAGCGCCGGGCCGACGACGGACATGCTGGCGCCCGCCTGCCAGCCACAGAGTCCGACGATCCCGGCGATGATCCCGACCATGCCGACGGTGGCGACGACGCTGCCGATGGTTCCCTTGCTCTTGAGCGACCATTGCAGGCCGACGACCACGCAGAACGCCGTGAACGGGAGCGTGACCAGGGGGACCACGACCGCGGCCTCCGGCAGGATGACCGGCACGTCGACGGAGGCGGTGCGGATGAGGTCGTTTGAGGTCACGCCGTCCACTCTTCCCAATCCGCCCGCGAGCACGTAGATCGCGGCGGCGGCGACGGTTCCCAAGGGCACGGCCAGGAGCGGGAGCAAGTACATGACCAGCCCCCTGATCTTCCCGCCGAGGTATTCCCTTGGTGTGAGCGGTGTGGTGAGCAGGAGATCGAGGGTGCCGTCTTCGCGTTCCTTGCTGATGGCCGTGGCGCTCGTATTGATCGCGACGAGGACGATGACGACGAGTTCCGTCCAGACGGTCATCAGGATCGTTTCGCGGAAGGTGGCGTGGTTGATCGCTCCGCCGTGGTAGTACAGGATCACGGCCAGCCCCCAGAGTGCGCCGCTGCCGATAAACGCCCATCGCATGACCATCTTCGGGAGCGTTGCCTGGCGTGCCGTGGCTTCCCGCCAGGCGATCGGGTTCATTCCGACGGGCCTCGGCGGACGTGCCGAGGCGCCCTTGGCGCCCAGGCCGAAGGCTCGGCGATACCAGGGGATGCTCCCGATGCTTGCACCGATCGTCCTCACGGTGAAGGTGCTGATGAAGATGAGCACGAGGCTCATGCCGCCGCTGACGATGCACCACGCGGCGACCGGATTCCCGAGCCAGAATCGCTTCAGTCCCGGCATCGAGGCGAGTTCGAGCACGTCGGGTCTGGGGTAGCCCGATGGATTCAGGAGCGCCTTGAGCGCGAGGAAGGGGTTCAGCGCCGTGACCCAGGAGACTCTTCCGGCTCCGATCGAGGCGTCTACCGCGATGGTCAGCGCGAGGTAGGTGACGACCGCGACATAAAACGCGAAGACGGCGCGCCGGCCCGCGAGTCGATTGACCGCGAGCGCGACCGCGATGGCGCCGACGACCAGCGCGGCGCTCGCCGCGACGGCGTAACTCAGGAGGATCGACGAACCGGGCACGCCGCCGAAGTACTGCGTGATGGCAAACAGCGGCAGCGACGCGATGAGCAAGGCCAGAATGAAAAAGAGCCGCCCGAACAACTGCCCCAGCACCATTTGGGCGGCCGAGAGCGGGGTCGTCAGCAGGACTTCCCACGTCCGCGGGTTGCTCTCCTGCGCGATCGCGCCGGCCATGAAAACGGGGGAGAGGATGCAGATGAGGGCGATCTGGAGATACGCCACGATTTCGAAGGCGTGCGCCCCGCTGACCGCGAGGGCCTGGTAGGTCAACGTCCCGCGTTGCGGCAGGAGCATGGTCATCAGCACCGCGATCAGGAGCGCGAGGTAGACGCTCCGGATCAGCATGTGCCGCGAACGCCGTGAGCCGCCTTGCACGAGGCGCACGACGATGGGGTTCATCGGGACGAGTCGGAGCAGCCATCGGAGCGTCGCGGGCATGGATAGGGGGATGGTAGGGAATTCGGCGGACGACGTTCGGCCGGCCCGCGCAGGACGATCCTCGGTCGCGTCAAGCATTCTTGACCAAGCACCCGTATCCCCTTAATCTCTCCCTAACCGGTCGCCCGACAGTTGGACACGGGGCGCCGTTCAAGCGGATCGGGGCGTTTTCGCTCTGGTTCGCCGTCGGGCTGTGTCCCGGCGAATAGATTGAACAGGATATTGTGACGCTTCAGTCGAGCATGCGTGAACTTCTGACACCAACTCCGAAGAACGGCGGACACTGGCGTGCCTCACGCGGTGTTGAGCCGGTTGCCTTGAGGAGTTTCGGGGCTTCGATCCGGGCTGGTTCCGGGCGAGTTCGGCTCTCCCGGCCTTGGGCTTATCCACGCAACTGACCTGACGCGTTCATCCTTCCCCGTGTCCCTCCGTCTTGCGGCCTTGATGGCTTGCGCGCGTTTTCGCGCGGGCAGGAAGGACCCGTATCGATGAACCACATGACGACCTTGGCCGCGATGGATGGTGTGGATTGGGCCATCGCGCTGGGGATGACCATTGCGGGCGTTGTTGTCGCGCTGGTGATCCAACGCCTGGTGGCGGCGAAGACCGTCGCGAACGCTCGATCCGAGGCCGCGGAGATCGTTCGACGGGCCGAGGCGGACTCCCGCACGGCAGCCGAACGCGCCGAGGTGGAAGCGTCGAAGCGTCTGATGGCGTTACGCGAGAAGTCCGAGGCGGAGATCAACGCGAAGCGCGAGGAGGTCCGTGAACTGGAGCGAAGGCTGGCGAAACGCGAGGATCAGCACGAGCGCAGCGCCGAGGCGCTCGCTCGGAAGGAGGCCGAGGTCTCGAAGGCCTCGGACGCGCTGCGAGTCCGCGAGACGAAGGTGGCCCACAAGGAAGCGGAACTGGACGGCGTGATCGAGAAGCAGAAGCAGGAACTGTTGCGCGTCGCGGGGCTTTCGCTCGAGGACGCGCGGGCGATGCTCCTGGAAAAGATCGAGTCCGACGTGCGGCACGATGCGGCCCACCTGGTCCGCAAGATCACGGAAGAAGCGCAGACGGAAGCCAAGGAAAAGGCCATGGAAATCACCCTGATGGCGATCCAGCGCTATGCCGGTGAGCACGGGGCGGAATCCACGGTGCGGACGGTGCCGATCCCGTCGGACGACATGAAGGGTCGGATCATCGGCCGCGAAGGGCGGAACATCCGCGCGATCGAGAAGGCGACCGGGGTGGACATCATCGTGGACGATACGCCCGGTGTGATCGTTGTCTCGTGCTTCGACAAGGTGCGGCAGGCGGTCGCCGCCGAGTCACTGCTGAAACTCATCCAGGACGGTCGGATCCATCCCTCACGCATCGAAGAGGTGGTCGAGCAGGTCCGGAAGGAGATGGACGAGCGGATCGTGAAGTACGGCCGGGATGCGATCATGGAGGCGAACCTCCGGAATGTTCACCCGAAGATCTCCGAGGCGATGGGGCGCTTGCAGTTCCGCACGTCGTTCGGCCAGAACGTGCTGCGCCACTCGATGGAGGTCGGCTACCTCTGCCAGATGATCGCGGATCAACTGGGGCTGAACGGCACGATCGCCCGCCGTTGCGGCTTCCTGCACGATATCGGCAAGGCGATGGATCAGGAGCAGGAAGGTACGCACCCGAAGATCGGGTACGAGTTCGCCAAGCAGTACGGCGAGAAGGAGCCGGTGCTCAACGCGATCCTCGGGCATCACGGCGATGTTCCCGCGACTTCGTTCTACACGCCGATCGTCATGGCGGCCGACTCCATCAGCGGCGCTCGCCCCGGGGCACGCCGCGAGAGCCTCGAGAAGTACATCCAGCGCTTGGAGCAACTCCAGGGGATTGCGCTGGAACAGCCGGGGGTGGATGAGGCGTACGCGATCCAGGCGGGGCGTGAGGTTCGCGTGATGGTGGATGCGAAGCGGGTGAGCGATGATGATGCGTTCCTCATCGCGAAGAAGATCGCCGACAAGGTGAGCGCGGAGATGACCTTCCCCGGCGAGATCAAGGTGACGGTTCTGAGAGAAACTCGGGCGGTCGAGGTGGCGCGCTGATGATGTCCCCTCCCGGCCGGAGGGAGCGGTGCAAGGAATACTGGGCGCGAACATGCCTGCTGACGCCGTCCAACCACTGCTTCTTGCCGAGGATCTTCGGCGTGCCGGGCACGCCGCGGCGCTCGCCGCGCTGATCGAGGGCGAGGTCCGCTTCGCCAAGCATGACCGGATGCTCTACTCGACGGATGCGAGCATCTACCAGGTCGAGCCGATCGGCGTCGTGATTCCGAAGCATGTTGCCGATGTGAAGCGGGTCGTCGAGTACTGCCGTGACCACGCCTTGCCGCTGTTGCCACGCGGAGGCGGAACAAGCCTCGCCGGCCAATGCACGAATCATGCGGTCGTGATGGACCTGTCGGCTCATCTCACGGCGCTGGAGTGGGTGGAGGAATCGAGCCGCACGTGCGGAGTTCAGCCGGGCATCACGATCGACGACCTGAACGATCGGCTGAAGCCGCACGGCCTGTTCTTCGCCCCGGACCCCGCAACCGCGCGCCAGTGCAATATCGGCGGCGCGATCGGCAACAACGCCGCGGGCACGCGGTCGATCATGTACGGGCGCACGAGCGAGAGCCTCGAGGCGATGAGGGTGCTGCTCGCGAGCGGCGAGTCGAGCGAGTTTGCGACGGGGTCGGCGGCGCGAGACGCGACGGCCCGTCGCCTGGGCGAGGGCGTCATCGACATCTGCCGGCGCTACGAGCCGCTGATCCGCGAGCGGTTTCCGAGGACGATTCGTCGGAACGCCGGGTATGCGCTGGACATGATGCTCGCCCAGATCGACGAGGCGGGGCGACGGGGCATCCGCCCGCTGGAGACCCTCAACCTCAGCCAGATCGTCTGCGGCTCGGAGGGAACGCTCGCCGTTGTCACCGGCGCGACGCTGAAACTGAACCCGGTGCCGAAGGCCAAGGGCCTCGCGGTGATCGGTTTCGATTCGCTCGAAGCGGCGATCGACTGCGTTGTTCCCATTCTCAGTCTGAATCCTTCGGCGGTGGAACTTCTCGATGACACGCTGATCGACCTTGCCCGCAACAACCTCGAGTGCCGGGCGTATGTGGACCTGATGCCCCAGCCGAGCGCAGGGCGGCTGGAGGCCGTGCTGTATGTCGAGTTCTTCTCCCATTCAGGAACGGACGAGATCAACACCCGTTTCGCGAGCCTGCGAGCGCTTGTCGCCGGTCTCCGCCCGGCCGCCGGCGTTCTTGCGTATACCGACGCGGCGTCAATGGCGAGCGCGCTGAAACTCCGCAAGGCCGGAGAGCCGTTGCTTCACGGCATCCCCGGCGACCGCAAGCCGCTCGGCTTCGTCGAGGACAACGCCGTGCCCGTCGAGCGCCTCGCGGAGTTTGTGCAGGGTTTCAAGCGAGTGCTGGCCGGCCACGGCACGCGCGCCGCATTCTGGGCCCACGCCTCCGTCGGGGTGCTTCATGTTCGCCCCCTGCTCGACATGCGGAACGCCGCCGACCGCACACACATGGAACACATCGCGGTTGAGATCGCCGACCTGGCGCGGTCGCTCGGCGGCGTGATGTCCGGGGAGCACGGCGATGGACGTGCGCGCGGGCCGCTGCTCGAACGCTACTTCGGCCGGGAACTCATGCGTGCTTTCCGCGAGGTGAAGCAACTCTTCGATCCTCACCACCTGCTGAACCCGGGCAATATCGTGGCGCCGGGATCGATCGAAACGATTCATGAATCGACCCGCGTCCGCCCCGCCGGGTTCGACCTGCGCGCGGCGCCGATCGAGACCTTCTTTGACTACGAGGCGGAGAAGGGTTTCGATCACGCGGTCGAACTCTGCAATGGATCGGGCGTCTGTCGGAAGAAGCAGGGGGGGACGATGTGCCCCTCGTACATGGCGACGCTTGATGAGCGCCATTCCACACGGGGACGGGGCAACGCGCTGCGCCTGGCGATCACGGGGCAGTTGGCCGATTCACCAAGCGGAAAAGCCGATCAACGCACACTCCCCAACTTCAACGATCCGGGAACACTCGAAACACTCAACCTCTGCCTCTCCTGCAAGGCTTGCAAGAGTGAGTGTCCGACCAACGTGGACATCGCCAAGTACAAGGCGGAATACCTCGCGCAGTCCTACCGCGCCGCGGGACGCACACCGCTGAAGGCGCAGGTGTTCGGGAACGTGCGTGTGCTGAATCGGATCGGTTCCGCACTGGCGCCCTTCTCGAACTGGGTCGCGAACTCCGCGCTTCATCGTGCGATCATCGACCCGGTGCTCGGACTCGCCTCCCGCCGAACGCTGCCGAAATGGTCTCGTTCACTTTTCCGCTCCATGCCTCCGGCGTCCGCGGACGGCCTGCCGGCGGACGCGCCGGTCATCGTCTTGTATGCCGATTGCTTTACCACGTACAACGAGAGCGCGATCGGTCTGGCGACCGTCCGGGTCTTCAATGCCTTCGGCTATCGAGTCATCCTGCCGGAGGTGGCGTGCTGCGGGCGGGCGCAGATTTCCACGGGGCTGCTTGAGGACGCTCGCGGGTGCGCTTCCTCCGCCGCCCGATCGCTCATCGAGACAGTCGAGCATCACCGTGCCACCGCGGTGATCGCCTGCGAGCCGTCGTGCCTCTCGTCGATCAAGGACGACTGGCTCCGCCTTCGGCTCACGGCATCGTCCGATGCGCTGCGGACGCTCGCCTCCCGATCGTTCCTGCCGGAGGAGTTTCTTGGCAAGTATTGGGACGATCATCCGCGCAGGCCGGTGTTCCGGCGTCCACCGGCCTCGGTCGTGCTGCATGGCCACTGCCACCAGAAGGCGCTCTGGGGAATCGAAAGTTCAGCGCAGTTTCTTCGTCGAGTCGCGGGAGACAGACTCCGCGTCCTCGAAACGGGTTGCTGCGGCATGGCCGGCTCGTTCGGCTACACGGCGGATCGTTACGACCTCTCCATGAAGATCGGCGAACTCGCGCTTTTCCCGGCCGTGCGCGAACTTGGGCCGGACGACACGGTGGTCGCTCCCGGCACGTCCTGCCGACACCAGGTCCATGACGGGACGCAACGCGAAGCCGTGCATCCGATGGTGTTCGCGGCGGGTCTGCTCGTGAACACCTGAAGCCCGGTCAACCATTGAACGCGATCGGCAACTTCCACAACCCGAGCGTTTTTTCGAGATTCGGGTTTTCATCCACCCATTCGACAAACTCTCGTTCCGGCTTCGGGAGGTTGAAGGGCGGAAGGAACAGGGTGACGCCGCGGAAACCTCCCGCCTTGGGCATGTCGTCGTTGTGCGTCAGCCTCGGCGACATGGTCATGAGCAGATATTTCGATCCGCTCTTCGAGAAGTTCTGGATCACGCGCAGCGCCTCGGCGTTCGTCAGGTGCTGGATGCAGTCGCGGCACAGGATCAGGTCCACCGCTTCGCATACTTCCTCGACGATGTCCAGGTGGATGAACCGGCGTTCGGCCGAACCATACTCGCGATTGTTGCGTTCGATGAGCGGGCGAACGATGTCCGCGCCGGTGTATTTCACGCCTTGGAGCCGCGTGTGCTTCATCCAGTGAAAATCGCCGCAGGGGGCATCGAGCATGCTGGTGATCCCGAACTCCCGTACCACGGCCTCAATCGCCGAGCGCGCCTTGGCAGTGATGGAGAGGGTCGAACCCTCGCCAGAAACCGATTCACCCGACCCGTTCGGGTTCCAATACCGTGACTTGTAGATCGAGGTAAAGATGGCTCCGCGGTCTCGTCCGTATTTTCGAATGGCCCGATGCCACAGCCGGCCGGTGAAGAGGTCGCGGAGATAGAGTTCGACTTTTCCCATGCATGCTCCCGAACGATTGACTCATTCTCCAGCGATTGTAGGGCACATCACGGGGTGATCGGGGCCGACGCGCCCATTCCCGGACCGCAGACGACGGCATTCATGAACACGCGAGTGCTTCCGCGCGCCGCCGCGCGAAACGTTGGGGACTCGTTGAAGAGAATGATCTGGCCGGCGCCGACGCTTTCCTGTGTGACATAGGCCGAGTGTGCGAGCCGATCCGCGGCCTCGGGCCAGAGCAGCCCGGACATGCGCAGCCTCAACTCCGATCCGGGGGGCGCGACGAGCCATCCGGGCGAGGGCTTCTCCGGCTTGTCGCTTTTTTCATCCTTGTCAGGTTTCTCACCCTCCGGCTTCGATTTGCGTTCGGGTTCTTCGGCCGCTGGAGCGGGGGCCGGCGTGAATACGCCGAGGAGAAGCGGGGCGTTCCCGCCGAACTTCGGAATCAGCACCGGCCCGGACCCGACCAGGACCGGCAGGACCTCGCCGCAACCCGCGGTCAACCAATGGCGGTCGTCCACGCGCGCCGCGACGATCGCCCCCTGCGGCATGAAGAGCGAACGCCACGCGTCGCGCCGCTTTGCTTCCTCTTCGGAGGGCTTGTCCGAGTCGCCAAGCGTCCACGGGTATTCCAGTTTATTCGGCGCGGCGTGTGACCAGACTTCCTCAGGCTTTACTTCGATGTTCTTTCCGAGCCAGTCGCGCACGATCGCGGCGCGGTAATCATCCAGTTTCGTCAGCACGTCCGGGAGCAATCGGGTGGAGCCGATGCCGTCCTTCTCCTTGCAGAATGCAGAGGCGGCGCTCCCGATGCCGATCAGCGTACCGCCCGCTTCCACCCAGGATCGGATCGTCGGGATGGATTCGCTCCAGCCGTCCGTTCCTCCGTCGGGGACGATGAGCACGTTGTACCGACGCAGGTCAACGCCGCCGAGTTGCGGGGTGTTGATGAACGCCGCGCGCATGCCCATCTCGTGGTCGAGGAGGTGCCAGACCTCGCCGACGGTGTAGGGATTGAACGGCTCTCTCGTCAGCACCGCGACGCGGGGCGATTCAAGCAGAACGAAGTGCTCGCCGCCCATGTCCGGCGCGTCTCCCGGCCCCATGCCGGATTTCACGGCACGCGGTCGGAGGCCGAACTCGCCGCAGACTTCGCGGATCACCTGCATCTGGTCGCCGGCGAAACCCTGGTTGTCCTTTTTCGTGATGAAGACCGAGCCTCGGGCCACGTCCGCTCCGTCGAGCACGGAGGGCTTATTCAGCACGCGAACGCGGAGGCCTCTTGCCATCAACCGCGCCGCGGCGGCCATGCACCGATCATCCCGTCCGTCGAGCAGGTGAGCGACCGCGTCCGGGCTGAGGGCGACTTCGGGGGCGGGTGCTGATTGAGCGGACCCCAGCCGTGTGAGTCCGCTCGGCAGAACGGCGTTGATCTCGCACACTTCGATGCCGAAGAGCATCGCGACGTTCCATCCCGTGATGTCGTAGAGCCGCGATCGGCCGAAACGGAGCAGCTCTCGTCGCTCCTCCGTCAGGAACGACGACTCCATCCGTGGGTCCATCTCGAAGAGCGCCGACGCAAGCCCGCCGAGCGGCTGACGCGAGGGAATGACCCACGTCCCGGCTGGAAATGTCACGTCCTGGAACTCGCGGCCCAGCCAGTCGCGCCCCGACGCGGTGAACGCCTCGTTCGAGCGCATCGCCTCGATTCCCTGCAACTCGATGAGGTCGGCGAGCCTCGTCAGCCGCCCATCGTTCGCGGTTGAGGGCTTGATCACGAACAGGCGTTGCGCTTCACCGTCACCCTCGACCGCTTTTCTCCGGGTCGCGGTCACGCCGCTCATCACCTCGGCCTTGTTCCGCGCGAGCGATTCGAGATTGGCCATCGAGGCCACCAGTTGCTTGTGGACCGATTCGCGGTAGGTCTCCAGCGTTCCCTCCGGCCTGCGGATCGCGTCCGACACAATCGTTGCCTGCTCGTACAGGTTGTCGACGATGCCCCGCATCGCGGCCCAGGACCCGGAGTATCCCGGGTACCACCCCTCGTTCCATTCGCCGGTGTAGTAACGCCAGCCGCGCGCATCGAACGCCTTCCCGAGATCATCGGCGAAGGCGCGCTCCCAACGCCGGACGTGCTCGGGGATGTTCGGATTCACCGGCGCACGAGGAGGCATCACGAGGAACGTGTCGAGCGGCCCCATCTCATGGCTCTCCATGAAGTAGTGGGGGTTCCACTCGTTCACCGCCTTCACCCGGCCGCGCGTTTCGGGCTGCGTGCAGAAGATCCAGTCCCGGTTCATGTCGAAGAGGTAATGGTTCATCCGCCCCGTCGGCCACGACTGCGCATGGATCAGTGACTGGTCATCCACCGAGGGCTGGACCGTCCGGTTCCTCTGCACGTCGGTGATGCATCGGTCTCGGCCGTCGGGATTCATGTCCGGGTCGATGATGACGAGCACCTTGTCGAGCAGGTCCTGCACGGCTGGGTCTCGACCCGCGGCGAGGTGATAGGCCAGCGCCAGCGAGGCGTCCGACCCGGACATCTCGTCACCGTGGATGACGTAGGCCATCCACGCGATCGCCGGCGTCGAACCCACAAGCCGGTCCGCCTCGGCCGCGGCGATCGTGCGCGGGTCGGCGAGTCGCGCGGCGTTCGACTTGATCTCGTCAAGGCGACGAATGTTCGCTTCGCTCCCGATGACGAGATAGAACAGCGTCCGCCCCTCGTGCGATGTCGCGTATTCCACCAGTCGGGCGCGGGGGCTGCTTCCGGCGATCGCGTTCATCACCGATCGGATCTGCGCGTGCAACGTGGGCTTGTCGCCGAGGCGGAATCCGAGGATCGAATCCGGCGTCGGCACGGCCGGGTCATGGTCGTTGCCCGGGAAGAAATCGGCGTCATACGTCGCGCCGACCAGCGGCGTCGCGGACGCCGGAGGCACGGGCGCCTGCGCCCACGCGATCGAACCGGCGCCTGACAGGATCACTAACGCGGCAAGTGTTCGCATCATCCTTGCATGGTACACGGGGGAATCCATCGCTCATGCCTTGTCCCCAGCCTCCGCCCACAGGCGTTGCACCTCTTTCAACGCGACCGCGTTCTTGTCCGCGTCCGACGGTGAGAAGAGAGCGACGCGCAGTTCCTCCAGCGCCCACCTGTACCGCTCGACCGATGCCGGCAGGTTGCCAGGACTCATCGCCCACTCACCGGCGTCGAGGTTTACCGACGGCGCGGCTCGCTTCGCTTGCGGCAGCGGCGCCTTGCCTCGCGGGGACGCGCGGGCGGTCCCCTCGGGCGACTCGCTCAAGGCACGTCCAGCCGACATCGCCCGGGCTACCCAGCCGGTGAACTTCTTCCAGTGGGGGAGAAACAAGCGGAGCGCCTCGGTCTCGGCGCCCTTGCCATCCTCGCGCAGCGAAAGCAGTCGCTCTCGCATCGCCTGAGCGTAGATGGGGTACCGCTTCAATCTCTCCCAGGAGAGTCGGAGCAGAAACCCGCGGGGCATCAGGTAGGCCGCATGCTCGCGCATATCCGCGACGCTTTCAGCCCACAGCCGGGGGGTGCCTCCTGACAATCGGTGCGCCACCTTTGCACGAGCGTCGAGAACTCTGGCGACAGTCTCTCCCACTTCCCGTGCGGCCATCGCCAGCCTGCCCCAGCACTCTCTGGAGCGCGCCTCAAAGTCATCTCGCGAGCGGACCGCGGGTTGTCCGGCGATGAAGACGCGCTCCGCGACCACGCACGTGAGCGCGTCCCGGAGCGCGTCCGGCGTGCCAAAGGCTCCGTATTGCCTGGACATCTCGGGCCACTGGGGGAGCGCCGACAGGTACACGCCCACCTCATCCGCGCAGGCCAGCGCAAAGAGGCGCCGCACGCCGCATGCGGACTCCAGCGCCGCGCGCTCCGGCGTGTCTTCAAGGACGAGCGAAACCGAGTCGCCCCGATCGACGAGAGCCGGATGAAGCGTCAACTCCACGCCGTCGCGCTCGACCCGCACCGGGTCGGCGATGGCCCCGAAGTCCCACGTGGTGATGCCCTCGCGTTCCATCGCGGCGCGGGCGGCCGACGCGCGCGCCCGCTGGATCTTTCCTTGAAACCGCGCGACGAGTGCGGGCAGGTCACGGTCAACCGCCTGCTCGATCCCCTGGTCGTTCACGACCCGCACCCGCAGCCGCAGGTGCGCCGGCAACCCCTTGAACGACCATGCTTCCCGGGGCACCTGGACTCCGTACAGCACCGCAATCGCCTCGCTGAGCGCGGCGTCGAGCGGACCCACGCCGAACGACATCACATCCACGCACGGCGCGCCGACGCGCTCGAGCGTGCCTTTGGCTTCGATCGAGTCGCGCAGCGGCTTGGGAAGAGTCTTCATCAATGACTGCACGAGTTCGGGCAACATCCCCGGTACGAGCCACGCCGTTCGCTCCGGTGAAAGACGCGGCAGGTCCGCCAGCAGGACCGTCGCCGTCACGCCGTCCTCGTCCTTGCCCGGCGCGAGCGCGTACCGAAGCGGGCACTCGAACACGCCCGCGTGATCCTCGATGCGCAGTGCCGAGGGGAATCGATCTCTCCCCAGCGCCTCCAGCGCCCGCTTCTCGACCACATCGGCGAGCGAGAGATGCAGCACCCGCGCATCAAGCTGCTCCGCTTGCGGGCGCCATCGCTCGAACGTCTCCGGGTCCGTCACGGACGGAGGAACGCGGCGTTCGAACCACTCCGAGAGGGCATCGTCGGTGACCACGACGTTCCGGCGCCGGAGCATCGCCTCCGCCTGCCTGGCCTCATCGAGCACTCGACGGTTGTTCACCATGAACGGCGCATCACAGCGCCACTTGCATTGCGCCAAACCTTCTCGAAGAAAGATCGCCCGTGCGGCGGTCGGGTCGGTCGGCGCGAGCGCGGCGCGACGTCGCGGCACCACCACGATTCCGCTCATCGTCACGCGCTCCCAGGCGCTGGGTTGTCCGGTTTCAACGTCCAGGTGCTTGTCGCTCAACTGGCGCTGAAACATGTGCCCGGCCAGTTCTTCCACCCACGCCGGATCGATCCTGGCGAGTGTCCGTGCGAACAGCCGTGAAGTCTGCACCACCTCCGCCGCCATGATCCATTTCGGGTTCTTCTTGAAGAGCACCGAGCCGGGAAAGAGACTCAGGGTGTTCCCGCGCACTCCCCGGTAATCGAACGACCCGCTTTCTCCCTCGCGGCAAGCCGCGTTCGTGATCAGCCCGGTGAGCAGCGCCCGGTGGATCGCGTCGGGCGAAGCGGGCTTCTCGTTTCGTCGCAGCCCGAGTTCATCCGCGACCTCCCGCAGCTGCCGCACCATCTCGACCCATTCGCGCATCCGCGTCGGGGACAGAAAATGCTCGCGGCACCAGTCGCGCACGCCGCCGTGGGTGTTCACCGTCTCGGCGTGCGAATACTGGTCCCACACGCGGAGCAGCGTCAGGAAGTCACTCGAATCATCGCGGAAGACCATCTGCGCCCGGTCGGCTTGATCCTGCTTCCCCATCGGCCGATCGCGCGGGTCCGGGATCGACAGCGCGCCCGCGAGCACCACCAGTTCGCGCAGGGACCCCTCGCGCTCCGCGGCGATCAGCATCCGCGCGATCCGCGGGTCCAGGGGGATGCGGCTCATGCCGCGCCCGACCTCCGTCAGCGCGCCCGCGCCCGATGCGCTCGTGATCGCTCCCAACTCAAAGAGCGTCTCGTAACCGTCCCGGATGGACGCCTCGTTCGGCGGATCAAGAAACGGAAACTCTTCGATCGGTCCGAGTCCGAGCGATTTCATCCGCAGGATCGCCCCGGCGAGACTCGTCCGCAGCACTTCCGGGTCGGTGAATCTCGGCCGTGAGCGATAGGACTCCTCGCTGTACAGCCGGATGCACACGCCCGCCGCAGTCCGTCCGCATCGCCCGGATCGCTGGTTCGCCGAGGCCTGCGAGATCGCTTCGATCGGCAGCCTTTGGATCTTCCGCTGCGGGTCGTACCGGTTCAGTCGCGCATACCCCGTGTCCACCACGTAGCGGATTCCGGGGACCGTGAGCGAAGTCTCGGCGACGTTGGTCGAGATGATGACCCGTCGCCGATCGCCCGGGTGAAAGATGCGGTCCTGCTCCTGGTTCGTCAACCTGGAATACAAAGGCAGGACATCCGCAACGACTCCGCGCCGTTTGAGCGCCTCGCCGCATTGGCGGATCTCCCGCTCGCCCGGCACGAAGACCAGAACGTCCCCTTCCGGCAGCCGGGGCGAGCAAAGCTCATCGACCGCGTCCGCCACCGCCTCCACTTCCAGCCGCTCGAACTCCTCGTCGTCCTCCGCTACTGCACGGTACCTCACGTCAACCGGGTACGTCCGACCGGAGACTTCGATGACCGGCGCCCGCGCCGGGCCGCCGAAGAACGTGCTGAACCGTTGGGGATCAATCGTCGCGGACGTGACAATCACCTTCAGGTCGTCCCGCCTTGTCAGCAGGTGCCTGAGGTAGCCGAGCAGGAAGTCGATGTTCAGCGAGCGCTCATGCGCCTCGTCGATGATGATCGTCGAGTAGGAGATCAGGTCCGGGTCGGTCCCCAGTTCCGCCAGCAGCACGCCGTCCGTCATCACCTTGATCCGAGTTTGCCGGCTTGTCTGATCCTGAAACCGGACCTTCGACCCCACGATCCCGCCCAGCGACTCTCCACGCTCCTCGGCGATCCGCGCCGCCACGGCCCGGGCCGCCAGGCGTCGCGGCTGCGTGTGTCCGATGATCCCGTGTGCCGCACGACCCATCTCCAGGCAGATCCGCGGGAGTTGTGTGGTCTTCCCCGATCCGGTCTCACCGCAGATCACCACCACGCGATGGCGTGCCACCGCCGCCTCGATCTCCGCCCGGCGTTCAAGAATCGGCAAGATGGGTGACGAAGCAGGGGACATGGCGACCCGGCCCACAATACCGCTTGCCGCGGACTGACTCTATGATTCGCCCGGCCGTCGCATGCCTATTCAACGACCCACGTTCCACGAATCCTGGCACCGAGTCGTCGATCTCCGTCCAAGGCTGCGACCCGGCACACGCACGATCCGCCAGACCTCGCGCGGGAGCGTCTGGCACATTGTCGAGGACGCTACCGGCTCGCAGTATTTCAGGATGAATGATTCAGCCTGGCGTTTCGTCGGACTTCTGGACGGACGGATCACCGTCGGCGAGGCCTGGACGATGTGCCAGTCGAATCTCGGCGACGAGGCGCCGACCCAGGGTGAGGCGATCCAGATCCTCGGGCAGCTCTATTCGTCAAACCTGCTCCAGGCGGACGTATCGGGAGACGCCGCCGCCATGTTTCGCCGGCAGCGGCAGCGAGTGTCGCGGGAGGTGCGCTCCTATCTCCTCAACATGCTCTTTCTCCGTGTCCCGCTGTGGGATCCCGATGCGTTCCTCACGCGCTGGACGCCGCTCTTCGGCTGGCTCTTCACGCCCCTTGGTTTCGCTCTCTGGCTCATCCTGCTTGTGATCGGTGCGTTTCATCTCATCGGACATGCCCAGCCGCTGGCCTTGGGACTGTCCGGCGTCCTGGCGCCCGACAACCTGATCTGGCTTTACGTGGTCTACGCTCTGATCAAGGGAGTCCACGAACTCGGCCATGCCTTCGCGTGCAAGGCGTTCGGCCGACGGACGAGCGACACCACCGGCACGGCGGGCCAGGTCCACACGATCGGCGTGATGTTCCTGCTCTTCATGCCGGTTCCCTATGTCGATGCCTCCTCCTCGTGGCTGCTGAAAAACAAGATGCACCGCATGTTCGTCGCCGCGGCGGGGATCATCGTGGAACTGGCGATCGCCGCGATCGCCGCCGTTGTCTGGTCGCGCACCGCCGAGGGCACGATCATCCACTCGCTCGCCTACAACGCGATCATCCTCGCCGGAGTCTCCACGTTGCTCTTCAATGGCAACCCGCTAATGCGGTACGACGGCTATTACATCCTCGCCGACCTCATCGAGATCCCCAACCTTGCCCAGCGCTCGCAGGCGTACCTGAACTATCTGGTGAAGCGATACGCCTACGGCGTCAGCCACGCCGTGAGTCCCGCGTACACCGCGGGCGAACGGTGCTGGCTCATCTTCTATCAAGTGGCTTCAAGCGTGTGCCGCGTCGTTGTGTATGCGGCGATCGCGCTCTTCATCATCGGCCAGCGATTCGTGCTCGGCGGTGCGATCATCGCGATGGTCGCCCTCGCGTGGCTTCTCCTGCCCCTCGGCCGGTTTGTGCGGTACCTCGCCTCCGACCCCGAACTCTCGCGGCAGCGTCCGCGCGCGGTACTTGCAACCGCGGGCGCGCTGCTGATCGTCGGGTCGGCCGTCCTCCTGATCCCGTTCCCCGATCATGCCCGGATCGAAGGCGTCGTCGAGCCTCGACGATTCGAGAACATCCATGCATCGGCCGACGGCTTGATCGCCTTCGCCGCGCCATCGGGCGTCGCCGTGAGCCGCGAG
>JAEUIV010000156.1 GCA_016795005.1 Phycisphaerae bacterium | reverse complement strand
GAAGGCCTGGGCGCGTGAGGCGACGCGGCCGACCTGGGCGCGTTGCTCCTCGCTGTCGCGCTTGCCGACGTAGAGCCACTCGAAGGCCTTGCGGTCGCGGCCGAGTTTGGCGGCGACGAGACGGCGCGAGTGGATGTCGCCGCGCTTGGCGAGGGTGACGATCTTCTCCACCATCGGTTGCACGGCCTTGGCGCGCTGGATGGTGGTGGTGATCTGTCCGTGCTCAAAGAGGCCCGCCGCGAGGTTGCGCAGCGTGGAGGCGCGATGAGCGGTGGTCCGACCGAGTTTGTATCCGGCTCTGCGGTGTCGCATGGTGATTCAACCTCTCAGGCGCTGACGCCTTCTGGCAGGGGCATGCCGAGCGCCAGCCCCATGTCCTGCAGTTTCTTCTTGACTTCACGGAGTGATGTCTTGCCGAACGAGCGGACCTTGAGGAGGTCGGACTCCGTGCGGGAGACGAGTTGGAGAACGGTGGCCACCTTGGCCGATTCGAGGCAGTTGCTGGCGCGGACGGAGAGTTCGAGCTCGCCGACCGGCATGTTGAGCTTGCGGATGAGGTCTTCATCCACTCCGGCGGCGGCGGCGGCGGCCTCGGAAACCCGGGCGCCGCCCACCTCGAAGAACTGAACGAACGGGTTCAGGTGCTTGCGGAGGATCTTGGCGGCTTCGACGAGCGCCATCGAAGGGGTGGTCGTGCCGTTGGTCCAGATCTCGATGGTGAGCTTGTCGTAGTTGGTCTTCTGTCCGACGCGCGTGTCCTCGACCTTGAATCGGACACGCTGGACGGGGGAATAGATCGCGTCGATCGGGATGAGGCCGATCTCCTGCTCCTCCTGGTCCGCGTACTGCTCGGCGGCGGGCACGTAGCCCCGCCCGCGGCCGACGCGGATTTCCATGTCGAAATCCACCGGCTCGGTCAGCGTGGCGATGACCAGGTCGCGGTTGATGATGTTGATGGCGGTGTCGGCTTCGATGAGGTCAGCGGTCACCTCGCCCGGGCCGGTGGCGGCGAGCCGCATGGTGCGCGGCTCGTCACCCTCCATCTTGACGATCAGGTTCTTCATGTTCAGGACGATGTCGGTGACGTCCTCGACCACGCCGGGGAGGCTGCTGAACTCGTGCTGCGCGCCGGCGAGCTTGATGCCCGTGGCGGCGGCCCCCTCGAGGCTGGACAGCAGCACTCGGCGGAGGCTGTTGCCGACGGTGGTGCCGAATCCGCGCTCGAAGGGTTCGATGACGAACTTGCCGTAGGTATCGCTGGAGAAGCGATTGTCCTCGACGAAACGACTGGGAAGTTCTAGGCCGCGCCAACGTACTCGCATGTTCTTTTTCTCCGAATGATCCGGCAGGCCGACTGTCCGACGGTCCCCCGCGTGCCCTCTCGGGAAGCCCCGGTGCCTGCCGGCATGCCGAGGCCCCCATCTGTGGCGTTGGGGGTGGCGCGGTCTCCATCGACATCCTCCCACCCGCGACGCGCCGAGCGAGGGGGAGGCGGAATATTGATCTCAGACGCGCCGACGCTTGCGCGGCCGGCATCCGTTGTGAGGGACGGGGGTGTGATCTTCGAGGGCGGTCACCTTGATGCCGGTGCTGACGATGCCGTTGATGGCGGACTCGCGGCCCGATCCGGCGCCCTTGATCCGGACTTCGCACTCCACCACGCCGTATTTGCGCGCCTTCTGGCCGCAGGACTCGCCCGCGCGGGTGGCGGCGAACGGCGTGCTCTTGCGGGCGCCCTTGAAGCCCATCGTCCCGGCCGAGTCCCAGGCGAGGGTCTCGCCGTTGGTGTCGGTGATGGTGACGATCGTGTTGTTGAAGGAGGCCTTCACGTGCGCGATGCCGCGGACCACGTTCTTGCGGATCTTCTTGGCCTTCTTGACCTTGCCCTTGACTTCTTTGACTTCCGGTGCGGTGCTCATGAATCGTTGCCTTGTCTAAGACCCGGGTGTCCGCCGCAACACGCGGCCGGATCGGATCGGATGTCTGTCTTTGCCTGTTGCCCGATGCCCGACGCCTGCCGCTTAGCCCTTCACGCCCTTCTTGCCGGCGACGGTCTTCTTCTTGCCCTTGCGCGTGCGGGCGTTGGAACGGGTGCGCTGCCCGCGGCAGGGAAGCCCCTTGCGGTGGCGATCCCCGCGGTAGCAGCGGATCTCCTTCAGGCGGGCGATGTGCTGCGACACCTGGCGGCGGAGCACACCCTCGACCTGGAACTCGGCGTCGACGAGGGCAGCGATCGAGGCGATCTCCTGCTCGGTGAGTTCGCTCGCCCGCTTGTCCGGGCTGATGCCGGTCTTCTCGAGGATGATGTCCGCGATCTTCGGGCCGATGCCGTGGATATAGCGGAGCGCGAAGCGGATCTTCTTCTTTTCAGGAACGTCAACGCCGACGATACGAGGCATGTTCGATTGCTCCGTTTCAGTTGAATGGCCCGGGGGCGATCAGCCCTGGACCTGCTTGTGCTTGGGGTCGGCCTTGCAGATCACGCGCACCCGGCCCTTGCGCCGGACCACCTTGCAACTGCCGCAGATTCGTTTCACGCTTGAGCGGACCTTCATGACACTCGTCCCATCCGGGCCATCGGTTGGCCCGTTCGAATGGTGATGCTGGCTGTCGGATCACGGCCGCGCCATGCCTGCCAAACCACCATGGGCGGGCAAAGTGCGGTCGGGGAGTGTATCAGGGGGATGATTGGGCCGCAAATGCTTGCCGATTTGACCTAACTCAACCCAAAAATCCTCAAATTTTGGCGCGGAAAACGCGGCCGAACTGCTTGACGACCGGAACTCTTGCTTGAACGCCGAAAGTCCGCGTCAAGCGGCCGGACTACGAAGAGCTTTAGAGAATGGAGTTCGATGTTGCGCTTCCGGCCTGAGTGGTCAACTGCACACTGGTCGGCTTCGAATCGAGCGTCTGCGCGTGCAGCCGCTTCGCGCGGTGCTTCGACCAGTCGTCAACCATCCGGTCCGGGCTGTTCGGCCCCGAATGCACGCGGAGGAGGTCGTAGACATTGTCGCGCTGGCCGGGGATGAAGCCCGCCTCGCGGATGAGACGGCAGAGCACGGGTTCGCTCAGGCAATAGGTCGTTCCCGCGGCGGAGACCACGTTCTCTTCCATCATCACGCTGCCCATGTCGTTCGCGCCGTAGTTCAGCGCCACCTGCCCGATGTGCGGCCCCATCGTCACCCAACTGGCGCCGATCGAATAGATGTTGTCGAGGAAGAGCCGGCTGAGAGCCTGCGTGCGCAGATAGTCGGTCGCGCCGCTGCGGCGCACGCGACGGCCGAACTCGGCGTGCGATCTCGGGTCGCCGTCGCCGTCCAGCCGAGCGACCGCATCGCCCGGGAACACCGCGCCTTCGTCCAGTTCGCCCGGCTGCGTTCCCCAGTCCTTGACGCGGCCCAGCGGCGTATTCTCCCTTTGGAATGGCCAGGCGATGAACGCCTTGTAATGACCCATCGGCTCGGGGCGTGAGGACTCGCGGATCGCCCGATCCTGCCACTCGCGGACGAGTCTCATGTGGTGAATGCGGTCGGCGTGCCCCTCGATGTGGCCGAACATCATCGTCGCGCTCGTGAACATTCCGAGCGTGTGCGCGACGTACATCGTCGTCAGCCACGCCTCGGCGTCGCACTTGCCCAGCCCGATCTTGCGGCGAACAGGCGAGGCGAAGATCTCCCCTCCGCCGCCCGGAAGCGAGTCCAAACCGGCGTCGCGGAGACGCACCATCACCCAGCGGATCTTCGCTTCGAGCGTTGACCCCGGCGGATCGAAGAAATGGACGAACTCGATGAACTCCGGGGGGCTGAAGGCGTGGACATGCACCTTCGGAAACCTCTCCTTGATGCCCCGGAGAAGCGTGATGTACCAGTCGAGCGGCAGCGCGGGGTTCATCCCTCCCTGCATCAGGATCTGCGTGCCGCCGATCGCGACGAGTTGCGCGATTTTCTCGTGGATCTGCCCGGGTTCGAGCGTGTACGCATCGTGCTCGTCGCCGTCGCGGCGGAAGGCGCAGAAGGTGCACCTGGCGTTGCAGATGTTGGTGTAGTTGATGTTGCGGTCGATGATGTAGGTGCGGATCGAGTCGCCGTGGAGCGTGCGGCAGCGGGCGTCGGCGTAGCGACCGAGGGTCGTCAGCGGCGCCCGCCGGAACAGATCAAGCGCCTGCTCCGGAGTCAGGCGGGCCGCCCCCTCCGCGACCGAAGCCAGGAACCCGAGATCGAGCGGGTCGGCGTGGGGAGCCTCGGGTGGAGTGACGGTCGGACGTGGCATGGGCGCCCATACGGTACACCCGCGTTCATCGGATTTCAATCTTTCCTGAAAACTCGACTGCCCCACGTGGGCGAGGCGGCTTCGTGAGGCGCATTCGGCGTTCCAGAAGTTATCGGCGGCCGCGGCCGGTCGCTGAACTCGCCCAAACTCGCGTGGTCCGATCAGATTGCAAGGATTCAGCCCAAGGTCCGACTCACCGATAGTTTGACTGCCCGATGCACCCCGTGCGGAGCCTCTCCGTTGTCGTACAAGCCTCGACCTCACCTTTCGGCTGCCTTGTCGCACCTTCGGTGGTCGATTTACTGTTGCGCGGCGGTGCTGTGCCTGTCGCTCGGATGTCGGGTGGCGCTGTTTGCGGTGGTCCATTTCACGGACGCGCGGACGGAGCGTGTCAGCGCCGTTGAAACTCCCAGCCCGCGCGTGGTGACGACCCCGCCTCGTGCGCAGAGCGCGGCAACGCCGAGGAGTGCGGAGCAGATCGCTGAGATTCCCCCTCGTGCGGAGGTGAACCGAGTTCCTGGAGAGAACGACCGGCTGCTGAAGCGGTGCAGCGTCGTAACGCAGTGGACGGGGGTGATGTCGGCGTTGCTGCTCTCGGCGTTGATGTTCCAGGCAGTGCTGCTCGCGGGCGCCGGCGGAGTGCCGGGAGTCGAGCGCGCGGTCAGCGCTGGGACACTCGTGCTGGTCGTGGTGCTGTGCTGCCTCCCGGTGTCCGGTGTCTTGCCGGAGGCGCCTTTTCGTGGTGTCTTTGTGCCGTACGAGCGGCTCGTGGAAGATTCGGCGCGCTTCCGCGCGGGAGAATCCGGCGCGCCGGGCGGTCTGACGTTCTACGGCGGGTACCTGCTGCTGCCCGGTGCGCTCCTGATTGCGCTGGTCGCGGCGATGCTGCGGTTCCGCGCTGGGATCGAGGCGGGATTCATCGTGACGAGCGTCAGCGAACTGAATGAGAAGCTGGAGCGCGAGATCCGTTCGATGAAGACCGGGCAGTTGTCCTCGCCGCGCGCGGTGGGCGCGTTGAACACGGCGATCGGGGCCGAGCCTTCGGAGCAGGAGTTGCGGATGGCGGCGGGAGCGGAGTCGATCCGCGTGGCTCCGCCCGCGTTCAAGATCGCGGGCGAGGCTCCCGGCTTCGATGTTCGGCCCGGCGATTCGACGAAGAGGCCGATCTGATCGTCCGATCAGGCGCGCGGGTGGAACTTTCGATGGACTTCCTTGAGTCGCGGGGCATCGACCCGGGTGTAGATCTGCGTCGTGGCGATGTTGGAGTGGCCCAGGAGTTCCTGAACGACGCGGAGGTCCGCGCCGCCCACCAGGAGGTGCGTGGCGAAGGAATGACGCAGGACGTGCGGGTGGACGTTTCGCAGCCCGGCGAGCGCGGCGTAGCGTTTGACGATCTGCCAGATGGCGACCCGTTCAAGCGGACGGCCGGTTCGTGAGATGAAGAGTCGGCCGCGGTCGCGTCCGTCGGGCTTGAAGAGTTGAGGCCGGCAGCGTTCGAGGTATCGCTCCATGGCCGTGAGAGCGGGCTTTCCGAATGGAACCATGCGCTGCTTGTTGCCCTTCCCGGTGACGATCGCGGCTCGGAGCGTGGGCTGGACCGAGTTCATGCCGAGAGAGCCGACCTCGGAGGCTCTCAGGCCGCAGGCGTACATGAACTCAAGAATGGCCTTGTCGCGCATCCAGAGGGGGGGACCTCGGTCCTCCGCGGACTGCGTGAGGCTGAGGGCGGCATGAAGTTCCGGGGCCGCGAGGAGGGCGCGGATGTTCGCGGGTGAGAGAAGCCCGGGCAGACGTTGCCACTGCGTGGGTCGTTCGAGGAGGTCCGTGGGGTCCTGCTCGACGACGCCGCTGGACTTCATGAAGCGGAAGAACATGCGGAGCGTGGCCAGGTGACGGGCGATCGAGGGGGACGAAAGCTCGCGGCGGGAGCGCAGTTCGGACATGTGCCGGACCAGATCGCGCGGGGAGGCATCGGCGATCGACCTGACCCCCCAGTCGTGCAGGTCGTTGGTCAGGTCGCGCAGGTCTCTCGCGTAGGCGGCGAGGGTGTTCTCCGCCAGGCCGCACTCGATGCGCACGAACCCGAGGAAGGCGCGGCATGGTTCCGCGAACTCGGGTGGCACTTCGGGGAGGGGCGGCATGGAGGGTGATTATCGTCGAAACGGCGCGTTGTGCGCGAATGCGCAACGGGTGCGCAGCGCGTGGGTCTGATAACGCGGAGTCGGGGGCGGCGCGGTGTTGGCACGCCGGTTGTGAGGTGCGGCATGGTTCAAGGCAAGGAGTGCCGTCATGCGCCACGGATCGGCGATTGTGGAAGAGGACACCGGGGTGGAGGCGTTGCCGGACGCGGCGCCTTTGTTGCCGGAGGCGCAACGGCTGGGGCGTCGCCTGATCGCCTTTGCGCGTCTCGCCGCGGCGATGCACGCGGAGGCCACGCTTCGGCCGCCGCCTCGCGGGACGGAGATCGACGGCGACGCTTCGCTGGCCTCGATGCTGGGGAGTCGCTCATGAACTACGGCCTGTACGTCACCGCGTCCGGCCTGGCCACGCAGATGGCCAAGCAGGACGCACTCTCGAACAACCTGGCGAACGTGAACACCACCGCATACAAACCCGACGTCTTTGCCGTCCGCGAACGACTTGCCGCCCGTCAGGAGGACGGGTTGGGGGCGATTCCCTCCAACTCGTTGCTCGAACGGCTGGGGGGCGGGGTGATGCCGGTGGCGATGCGCGTGAACATGGCGCCGTCGGCGCTCGAACGGACGGGCCGACCGCTGGACGTGGGGATCGAGGGAGAGGGATTCCTGCTTGTCCGAACGGGGGCCGGGGAGAATGACGTGGGGTTCACCCGAGACGGGCGGTTCACGCTTGCGGGTGACGGTCGGCTGATTTCCTCGACGAACGGCCTGGAGATACTGGATTCGAACGGCTCGCCGATCCGCCTCGATCCGACGGCGCCGGTCCACATCCGCCCGAGCGGCGCGATCGTGCAGAAAGGGAGCGACGTGGCGCAACTGGCGTTGGTGACGGTCGGCGATCCTTCGGCGCTCCACAAGGCGGGGGAGGGAGTGTTTCGGCTGCCCGAGGGCGAGGCCGGAGAACACCTGCCCGCGACGGGCCGGATCATGCAGGAGTTCGTGGAGAGTTCCGGCTCTGACCCGATCCTGACGATGAACGCGATCTCCGAAGCGGGGCGTTCGGTGGTCAACTCGACCAGCGTGATCTCCTACATCAACGGGATGATGGACCGGGCGATCAATGGGCTTGGGCGGACGAGTTAGGCGGCGTTCGCCCGGGGATTGCATTCATAGCGAGGCGATTCGACGAGCACGAACGAGCACGAAGAAGGGACATTCATGGCCATCATTGCACTTCATTCCGCGGCGACTGGACTCTCGGCGCTCAACACCGATCTCGACGTCATCGCGAACAACCTGGCGAACGTGAACACGGAGGGGTTCAAATCGAGCCGGACCAACTTCCAGGACCTGATGTACCAGGAAAAGGAGTTGCCCGGCGTCGAGAACTCGAACGGCGACAGCCGGCCGACGGGTCTGTACATCGGCCTGGGGGTGCGTGTGTCGGGGACGCAGGTTGACTTCACGCAGGGTTCGCCGCTGAGCACCGGGCGCACGCTCGACCTGCTGATCGACGGCACCGGGTTTTTCCAGGTGCAGGTGGAGGACGGGCGCGGGCCGAACGGGATCGCCTACACGCGGGCGGGGAACTTCGCCGTGAACCGAGACGGCGAACTGGTGCTGGCGAACGACCAGGGACGGCGATTGCTTCCCTCGATCAACATTCCCGACGATGCGATCAGCATCAACATCAACTCAGACGGGCGTGTGTTCACGCTCCAGCCGGGCGATTCGGAGGCGACGGAGCAGGGGCAGATCGAGATCGCGGCGTTCCTGAATCCGGCGGGCCTGAAGCAGATCGGCGAGAACCTCTTCGTGGAGAGCGGGGCGTCCGGTCCGCCGATCACGGGCGAGCCGGCGACATCGAACCTCGGTCGGATTCAATCGGGCTTTCTGGAGGGTTCGAACGTTGATCCGACCAAGGAACTGATCGAACTGATCCAGACGCAACGCGCGTTCGAGATGAACTCCAACGTGATCCGTGCCGCGGACGAATCGCTGCGGGTGGTCTCGAACCTGAATCGATGATGAACAGGGTGGTGCGCCACGGGATGTCGTGACATGAAAGTTCCCGCCTTCGGTCTTGTGCTCGGATTGCTCCTTGCGTCCTCGTCGGAGGCGGGTTCAATCCGGCTGCGCACGTCGGCGACCATTGAGGCCGGGTCTCCGGTGCGGCTGGGTGATGTTGCGATCCTGGAAGGCGATGACGCGGTCGCACTGGGCGGTGTGCTGGTGGTCGGCGAGCCTTCCAAGCGCTCGCTGGGTCGGTGCTGGATGAGCGTGTCGATCGCGGAAGTGCAGCGTGCGGTGCGGGAGGCCGGTGGTCGGATGAGCACGCTGACCGTGAGCGGGTCGGAGTGCGCGGTGCGGATCGAGACGCCGGCGCCCGTGACGGAAACGAAGGCGGCGAATACGCCGAAGCGGGCGCCCCAGGCCGAGGTGGTGGAACAAGGCGGACCGCCGACGGTTCGGAAGCAGGCCGCGGCGGCGTTGGCGGCGCTACTCGGCGTCGACGGCTCGGACTTGCGGATCCTCTTTGACGCGGAGGATGCCGCGTTTCTTGACCAGCCGCGAATCGGTGTCGAAGTGATCGTGCAGCCGCGGACGACGGCGATGTCGAGTCGATCCGTCCTGGCGTGCCGGATCGTTGACGGCGATCGGCTGCTGGAGAGTCGGACGATCCGGGCGGACGCGCAGGTGCAACGAAAGGTCGTGGTGCTCCAGGAGAGCGTCAAACGGAAAGGCGAGATCCCGGTCGCATCGTTGCAGGAACAGGAGATGTGGATTTCATCGTCGGCGGCGAGACCGATCGGATCCATCGAGGAGGCCGCCGGTTCTCTGGCCCGTACGAGGCTGGAGACGGGGACCGTGCTGTTTGCGGAGCACCTGGAGACGCCCGTGGTGATTCGGCGGAACGAGTTGGTGTCGATCCTCACGATCGGGGGCGGGTTCGAGGTTCAGACTCGGGCCAGGGCGCGGTCCGACGCGCGGCGAGGGGACGTGATCGCGTTCCGTCCCGAAGGATCGAAAAAGGAGTTCACCGCGCGAGCCGAGCGAGCCGGGCTTGCGGTGATGAATCTCGACGGCGTTGCGGGCGGGGGAGACGAGGACCGATGATGCATGATGATCAACAGACCGTTGCGGCGCCACTCCTTCGGCCGTGGGTTCGCGCGGGGCTTGCTCTTGCGTTGATCTGCGCGAGCGCGACGGGCCAGAGCCTGTTCGAGCAGCCCCCGGCCGATCCGTCCCAGCGCGTCGCGGAGCAGCCGGCGCGGGCGGCCGGCGCCGCGCCTTCGCTCAACGAGGTGAGCCTCTTCGCGGTGCAGCCGCCCCAGGTTCGGACGTTCCAGGCGGAGGACCTGGTGACGATCATCGTGTCCGAGCGGAGCAAGCTGGACCGCAAGCAGGAGGCCGACAGCAACAAGGACTACACGAACGACGCGGCGCTGAAGAACTTCATCGACCTGATCAGCGCGCTCGAGTTGGTGTCCGAGCAGACGACTCCGGCGAAACTGCCGAAGGTCGGGATCACGAGCAAGAACAAGTTCTCGGGCGATGCGAGTTACCTCCGCGAGGACAAGCTGACGGATCGGCTCACCGCGAAGGTGCTGGAAGTGAAGCCCAACGGCACGCTCATTCTCGAAGCGCGGCGGCAATGGACGACGGATGAGGAAGACCAGGTGGCGGTGTTGAGCGGCGTCTGCCGGAGCGAGGACGTGACGGACAAGAACACGGTGCAATCCAACCAGCTGTTCGACCTGAAACTGGTCGTCGAGAATCGTGGCGACCTCGACAACACGACGAAGAAGGGGCTGATCCCACGGATCTGGGAGACGATCTTCAACTTCTGAGCGGGTGAGGCGGGCGTGATCCGGTTGGACAAGTCCGGCATCGGGCCGTCACAATCGCGGGCATGGAACTCACCGCGTACGTCGTTTCGGATGCGAGCGGCTGGTCGATCGAGCCGGCGCCCCTCGAGCGCCAGTGGATGAACGAGACGCCCGCGCGCTTCGCGTATCGGTGCCTGCCGCTGGTGATGGCGAACCAGGCGGGGTGGATCGTCCGCTGCCCGGTGGGGTTCCGCGTGCGCTGGAACGGCTCCGATGCGCCGCACGGCTCAATGGACTTCGCGTTTGATGAAAGCGCGGAGAGGTGGAGCGGATGGATCAGCAGCCACTTCGGGTCGGGCGTGCTGACGTTCTCGCTGCCGTGGCTTTTTCGAACTCCCCGGCCGATGCTTCTGCGCGTGAGCGGCGCCCCGAACTGGTGGAAGATCGGCGCGGCGGCGCTCGAAGGGCTGGTGGAGACATTCTGGAGCCCCTACACGTTCACGATGAACTGGAAACTCACGCAGCCCGGCGCGTGCGTTTCGTTCGCGAAGGGGGAGCCGATCTGCTTCCTGCAGCCCGTGGATGTCGGGCTGGCGGAGTCGCTCGAACCGCGGTTCCGCGCGATCGCGGAGAACGCGGAACTGAAAGGTGAACTGGAAGCGTGGACCCGAGCGCGGCGAGAACTGATCGACGATCCGAACCGCGGCGGCGCGTGGCAGAAGAACTATTTTCAGGGCAAGTGCATGTCCGGTGCGCAGGAGCCGGAGCATCGGAGCCGGCTGGCCGTGCGGGCGTTTGAAGGGCCGTAGCGACGGAGCACGTCTGAAATGGGCGCAACAGGACTCGAACCTGTGACCTCACCCGTGTGAAGGGTGCGCTCTAGCCAACTGAGCTATGCGCCCAAGAACGGCACAAGGATAGCCGATCGGCGGTGATGGGCAAGCGGCTGAACTCGGCAAGCCAAATCACTCGGGGACAAGTCGGAACGATGACACGGGCGGGCCGGCAAGGAGAGGCCGAGGCTCACCCTTGACCCAGGCTTCATGCCCGTCACGATAGTGAGGTGAAAGCGGATGGCCGGATTGGCCGGCGGGCATGTGGAAGATCGCCTCGTCCTCGTGGGACGGGCTGACGACGAGGCGCTGACTCGCGCCGAACGATCGGCCCTGGGCGCGAACGGTGCTCGAGTGTCCCGGCAACCGGTCCGTCGGCATGTTCAGAATGCGACCGAGGAGCGGCACGGCGAGGGCGAACGCATGCCGGATGTTGGCGCGTTGAAGGTCGCCCCAGGTGAAATCGGCGGGGTAGTCCTCCTTTGTCGTTGCGTCCTTCAGCGAAGCGCGGAGCGTCGCGCGGAAGAAGGATGTCCAATCCTTGTGGCCTGGCGGGAGCATGTGCGCCGGTCGCTCTTCGAGGATGCGCATGAGCGGCTCATCATCCTGGAAGCACCAGTAGTTGAAGAGGGGATCGGTTCGCCGGTGCTGCTTCCAGAGAGGGCCGAGCAATCGGTCGTGGAGCAGAACGCTGAAACGGTCGATGACGCGGAAGCCGACGCTGTCCGCATCGGCGCGGCCGTTCCATGCCTTGGCCGAGCGCCAGGCCATGGCGATGATGGGGTCAGGATCGTTCGCGCCCACTGATTCGAGGATGAGGTTCCGGATGGGTTCGTGGCTCGCGGCGCGGGTGTCAAGTTGGATATCGAAGAGGGCCGATTCGTCGAATCGCGTTCGCTCGGCGAGCCGTTCGTCGATTCGTGCCGCACGGTCGCCGGCGGCCCAGCACCAGCCGAACACCCTGGACTGTTCAACCGGCAGGGTGCGGGCGTTTGCGGTCGCGAGCCGGTGCGATGGCGGGTCGATGACGGCCGGACGCCGCGCGTCGTCGATCGGTCCGGCCCAGCCAACGCCCGCGGCGGCCCATGAGGCGGGCGTGCGTCCGTCGAATCCGAGCCGATCCGGGATCCAACCGGAAATCGTCCAGGCGATGCGTCCGTCGCTCGATGCGATCAGGACGTTCTGCGGCGGACCCCACCAGGAGCGCGCCGTGGCAACAGCCGCTTCGAGCGTGTCATCATTGACGATGTTCAGGATGTTCAGGTTGAGGGTCGTCGGGTCGAGGCAGGGCCACTTGAGGACCAGCGGGCGACCGAGCGCGTCGCGCTGGATGACCGGCCCCCATTCGGTTGTGCGAAGGGTGAGTTTTTCCGGTGCGGCGCCTCGGACCTTGATTTCTTCGATGATCTCTCCGAACGGGACGAGGCCGGCGCTGCGCGCGGAACGGTAGCGCGTGGGGTCTTTCGGGTCGGTCTCGATGAGAACCCAATCCTCGAAGTCGCCGGTGAGGTTCGTGAATCCCCAGGCGACGTGTCCGTTGCTGCCGACGACGATCCCCGGAACGCCGGGCAGCGTGGCGCCGACGGCGCGGCGTCCGCCCCACTCCAACTGCGCCTGGTACCACGTGTTGGGGACCGACAGTTGAAGGTGCATGTCGTTTGCGAGGATGGCGCGGCCGTCGGCGGTCAGGGATGCATCGACGGCGAAGTTGTTGGAGCCGAGGGGCTGCGGGCGTTCCGGCTCACTCTTCCGCGGGAGATCGCGCGGCCAGGGCGTGAGGGCTTCCGGGCCGGGGATGGGGGCCGGCGGAAGCGGGTCCCCCGGCTCGCCGATGAGCGGGTGATCGGCGCGGGCGGTTTCGGGCATCAGGAATCGGGCGACTCCCGGCGGCGCGAGGGAGGTGAACACATCGTTCTGAAGTTCGGCCCGAGCGCCCATCGACAGGCCGTGGTGCATCGCGAGCACGGCGAGGATGCAGTCTTCGGCGAGCCACTCTTTCGGCGACTGGGCCAGTGCCAGATATTCCGGCGGTCGGACGGTGAGGTCGGCGAGGCCGGCGTTGACCCCGGCCGCGTAGGCTTCGATCCAGGCGCGATGATCGCCTTGCAGCGATTCGATGAAGGCGCGTGCGACAGATCGGAAGCGGAAGCGACGCATGTCTCGGTCACTGGGAAGGGCGAAGGGGCCGAGGAGTTCCGAGAGTTCTCCGGCGGCGCGTCGGCGCATGAGGTCCATCTGGAAGAACCGATCCTGCGCGTGGACGAATCCCAGTCCGGCGGCGACGTCCGCGAACTCCCCGCTGGAGGCGCGGAGAATCGGGACGGCGCGGTCGTCGCGTTCGATCTCGACCCGGCCGCGAAGGACGGAGAGGCGCGCTTCTCCCGACTCGCGCGGGAGCGATGCGACGAGCAGCGCTCGACCCGCGACGAGAGCCGCACCCATGCAGACGAGCAGGATGAGGGCGGTCCACTTTGTCAATCGCCAGAGCCAGCGTCCCAAGAGTGATTCTCTCCGGTGTGAAGTTCAGTCGAGCGGCAAAACGAAAGCCGTCGCGGGTCATGGTGGCCCGCGACGGCTGAGGATGCAAGTGGATATCCGAACGCCGCGGTTACGGGCAGGGGGCGCCGAACTGCGAGAGGGTGGCGGTGATATCAGCAAAGTTGACGGAGCCGTTCTTGTCGCCGTCGCCGAAACCGACGAGGCATGGGAGGTAGTTCGCGCCGAAAGCCGAGAGTTCCGCGGTGATGTCGGAGAAATCAACGTCGTGATCGTTGTCCGCGTCACCCAGGCACATCTCGCATGCGTCGAGCCTGTTGTTGGCGTTGCAGTCGAGGGCGGGGTTGGCGGCGATCTCGCACGAATCGAGCTGGAAGTTGCCGTTGCAGTCGAGCGCGGGGTTGGCGGCGATCTGGCAGACATCGAGGACGTTGTTGCCGTCGCAATCGAGCGCCGGCTCGGCAGCGATCTCGCACGAGTCGATCTGCTGGTTGCCGTCGCAGTCGAGGGCGGGATTCGCGGCGATCTCGCACGAGTCGATGAGGTTGTTCGCGTTGCAATCGTTGACGAGACCGAGGGCGATCTCGCCGCAGTCGGCGACGTTGTTCCCGTTGCAATCGGTGATGGCGTTGCCGGGAGGAACGATCCGGAAGATCTCGCCCGCGGCGGTGCTGTGGCGGATGATGTACATCTCGCCGAAGGCGTCCTCGCCGAAGGAGGCGACCGAGGCGATGGAGCCGCCGCCGATGGGCGGCGAGACATCGGCCGTGCGCTCGGTGAGCGGGCCGGTCGGATTCGCGGTGGCGCTGGTTCCGCCGTAGGTCCAGATGCGCGCGGTGCCGTAGTCGGCGAAGAAATACTGCCCGTAGACCGCGGGGATGGCGCATCCGCGGTAGACGTATCCGCCGGTGGTCGAGATGCCGAGGGCGTGGGTGTAGGTGTGGAAGGGGAAGGTCACGCCCGTGGGCAGGGTGCCGCAGAGGCCGGTGACGTTGTTGCCTTCGTAGCAGCGCCAGCCGTAGTTCTGCCCGCCGGCCGACGAGGTGGACTGGAAGTTGTGCTCTTCGATGGAGTCCTGGCCGACGTCCCCGATGTAGAGCGCTCCGGTGAGCCGATCGAAGGAGCATCGCCAGGGATTGCGCAGGCCGTAGGCCCAGATCTCGTCGAGTCCGGGGGTAGCGCCGAAGAACGGGTTGGTCGGCGGGTTGGTGTAGAACGTGCCGCCGTCGTCGGCGGTGCCCGGAATGTTGTCGGGGCCGTCGATGTCGATCCGGCACATCTTTCCGAGCAGGGTGTTGACGTTCTGACCGTTCTGGTTGGGATCGTTGGCGCTTCCGCCGTCGCCGTCAACGAAATAGAGGTAGCCCTGCGTGTCATCGGGGCGGAAGGAGATCCATCCGCCGTTGTGGTTGGTGAAGGGGTCGCTGATGTTCACGAGCACCTGGCCCGAGGCGGGGTTGCCGACGCCGGGGCTTGACCGCTGATAGCGAGCGACGACGTTCGTGGCGGAGTTGGAGACGTAGTAGACCCAGAAGTATCCGTTGGCGGCGTAGTTGCGGTGGAAGGCCAGCCCGAGCAGGCCGCGCTCGTCGGAGACGGACGTGGGGTTCACGATGACCGGATCAAGGTCGATGAAGACGCTCTGAGCGCCGGTGCGCAGGTCCTGGCGGATGATGCGGCCGCGTTTCAGGACGATGTAGATGAAGTACGGCTCGCCCGGCGCGTAGGTCACGAAGAGCGGCCATTCGAGGGCGCTGGCGACGCGGAGCGTGTCGATGGTCTGCGCGCTCGCGGACGCCGGCGCCAGCAGGCTGATCGAGGCGGCGGCGAGTCCGATCAATGCATGACGGGTCAAACTACGGGTCATTTGAATCTCCTCCAGGGGCCTTCCCGATTATTGATAGCGCCGACGGCGGGCGCGCAGCGCCGTCCCGCCGATCTCTCTCTGAAAAATCGTCGCCGGGGG
>JAEUIV010000103.1 GCA_016795005.1 Phycisphaerae bacterium | reverse complement strand
CGCCGGGGTAGTAGACGCGGGTGCGGAATCCCGAGCCGACGCCGTAGGTCAGCCCCTCGTCCGATCGGATCCTCTTCATGAGGCGTGAAGTGAACCCGCCTCCGCCGAGGATGTCGTTCATGACCTGGCAGGCGATGAAGTCCGGGTCGTCTCGCTTGATGCCCCGCTGCGCGATCCAGAACTTGCCCTGGGGGATGTCCTTTTCGACGTAGTAGAGGCCGGGGGTGAACTGGTGGTCGGTGTCGGTCGGATCGGGCACGGGTTCGCCCTTGTTCCACCCGGAGAGGGCCGCTTCGAGTTTCGCGGTCATTTCCGCCGGCTCGAAATCGCCGGTCACGCCGATGATGAGGTTGCCGGGGTGGTAGACGCGGGCATGGAAGCGCTTCAGGTCATCGATCGTGATGGACTCCAACTGCTCCTTGGTGATGACGCGGCCTTCGGGGTGCTTGTCGCCCCACATGAGCAGGCCGCCGGTGCGCGCGAGGATGCTGTCGGCGTCGTCGTTCCGCTGCTTCATGTCCTCGATCGTCTCGTCCTTGTAGACGCGGACCTTGTCCTCCTGGAAACCGGGGTTGCGGATCATGTCCATGTAGAGCGCGAAGGCCTCGTCGAAGTTGGACTTCAGCGAGTTAAGCGAGCCGGGGGTCGCGGTCGCCGCAAGGAAGTCAAAGGCCTCGTCGAGATCCGCGGCGCTCTTGGTGGTGGTCCCGCCGCGACGGATCATCGCGGAGGTCATCTGCGCCAGCCCCGGCTTGTCCTCGATGTGTGCGGCGGGCCGGAACGAGAAGGTGAGGTTGACGAGCGGGAACTCCTTCGAGGGAATCATGTAGACCGCCACGCCGTTCGACAGCACGCGGCGGTAGTCCTTGGCGCTCGGCGGCTGGAAGTCAAGGTCCTTGAACTTGATCTCTTCCGGGCGCTTGGGGATCTCGGGCGTGTTGCGGGCAAGGGCGGCGCCCCCGATGAGAGCGGACAGGGCCGAGACGAAGGCCACGCCGCGGGTCAGCGATTTCGTGTGTGTGTTCATGTGGTGTGTTTCCGTGTGGTGCGGCGCGGATCAGTGGCCGGCCTTTTCGAGTTCCGCGATGCGGTCGTTCAGTTTCTGCTGCATGTACTTGACGCCCTCGACCATGTTCGGCGGGATCTGCCCGCTGCCGACCGCCTGGGTCATCTGCTCGGCGGCCATCTTGAGCTTGGCGAGGTCGGTTTCCTTGGCGAGTTGCTCGAGTTGCTTCTTGATCATGCCGGCCATCTGCGGGCCGACCCTCTCCTTGATCTTCGTGAACTCGGCGTCCTCGTCGGCGGACGCGGCGCCCGCGATGCGGGTGTAGATCGCGACGGAGCGATTGGTCTTGCCGAAGTACTTGTTGGCGACGCGCATCACGTCGTCCGCCGTGACCGCCTGGGTCTTGACCGAATCCTCGTTGATGTGCCTCCACCCGCCGAGGTTCTCCAGCAGGCCCAGCTGGACCATGATGAAGAAGTTGTTCTGGAGCCGGCGGTACTGATTCGCGACGGTCTGGTTCTTCACCTTCTGGAGTTCACGCTCGCTGACCGGTTCTTTCTGGAGCCGTTCGAGTTCCTCGTACCACGCGGCTTCGAGCTGCTCGGGCTTGGCGTCACCCTTGGTCTCCGCCTCGAACGAGAACGAGCCGGCGTACTTCGCCGCGCCGAAGAACTGCTGCGCCGAAGCCTGCGCCTGCGACGCGATCTTCTTGCCCTCGATCATCGACTTGTAGAGCCGGCCCGAGCGGCTGTTCAGCACGTCCGCCATCACGCCCAGCGGGTAGGTGTCCGCGTGGCCGAAGGGAACCGTCTTGTACCGCACCTCGATCTGGGGCTGGCAGTCGCACTCCGCGTACATCCGCTGCTCGGCCATCTGCTTCATCTCGAGCGTCACGACCGGGGGCGGCTCGACCGGGCCGCGCGACAAACGCCCGAAATACTGCTGGATCACGGGCTTGATCTCGGCCGGCTTGAAGTCGCCCACGATCACCCCGACCAGGTTGTTCGGACGGTAATAGATGTTGAAGTATTCCTCGGCCTGCTCCTTCGTGTAGGAGTTCAGGTCGCTGGTCCACCCGATCACGGGCCAGGAATAGGGCGACGACTGCCAGAACATCGCGTCGAACTGTTCCTGGAAGATGCCCGTCGGCGTCGATTCGGTGCGCAGGCGCCGTTCCTCGTGGACCACGTCGCGCTCGGAATAGAACTCGCGGAACACGGAGTCAACCAGTCGGTCGCTCTCCATCCACGCCCACAACTCAAACTTGTTGGCCGGGACGCTGATGAAATAGAAGGTGACGTCGTTCGACGTGAACGCGTTCATCTGGGAAGCGCCGAGTTCGGTGTAGACCTTGTCGAACTCGTCCTTGACGATCAGTTTCTTGTGCTCCTCCATGAGCGTGTTGAGTTCGCCGCGCGCCTGCGCGAGTTCCTCGGTATCGTTGGCGGGGTCCCACGGATCGTCGATCTCGCCCGCTTTCCAGCGCGGGTACTGCGTGTTCATCGTGATCTTGAGGATCTTGTCTCGAACGACCTTCTGCTTCATGCGGAACTCGAGGTCCTTCTCCGGCTCCTTGGTGCCGATGGTGTTCGTCCCCTTGAACATCATGTGCTCGAAGAAGTGGCTGATGCCGGTGATGCCCGGGCGTTCGTTCACCGAGCCGACCTTCGCCAGCCAGCCGGCCGCGATGATGTTCGGCTCCTCGGTCCGTGGATAGAGGAGGAACTTCATGCCGTTGTCGAGCGTGAACTCCTCGACCTGAATTTGCTGCGCCGCCGCCGGGGCGACGATCGCCGCGGCGAGGGGAAGCGAGAGAAGCCAACTTCGCATCGGAGGGACTCCTTGGGTGAACAATGGAAGGGTCATGTTTGGGAAGCGCGACAGCAGCCCCATTCGCCGGGGCTGAAGAGGGATTCTACCGGACCCACCTGTCCCAGTTTCCCCCGCCTGCACGCCCCCCTACCGAGCGCCCTGGCGCCACGCCGGGAGCGGCTCCTGGTTCCCTCAACGCATTCGTCGCCATTGACTGATCTCGGCATCGGCCCGCGTACCATCGTTCCCTCCTTCCCGATCGATTGCCCCCATGCCGACCCCACGCGAACGCACCGACATTCAGATCACCCAGGAGCGAGCGATTCTCGCCGCGGTCTACCTGCCGTCAAGCCGGTTCGACGAACGCGACCCGCTGGGCGAACTCCGCGCGCTCGCCCAGACCGCCGGCGCCACGGTCGTCGGCGAGATGGTCCAGCACAAGCCCAAGCCCGACGCGGGCACCTTCATGGGTTCGGGCAAGGTCGAAGAACTCAAGGCGACGTGCGACGAACTCGACGCCGGCCTCGTGATCTTCGATCACGACCTTTCACCCCGGCAGATTGCCAACATCGAGGAGATCATCGGCCGAAAGGTGCTGGATCGCTCCGAACTGATCCTCGACATCTTCGCCGGGCGCGCGACCACCTACGAAGCCAAACTCCAGGTCGAACTCGCCCAACTCCAGTACACGTACCCCCGCCTGCGCGCCATGTGGGACCACCTCGAGCGCATCGTGGGCGTGGGCGGGATCGGCGGCATCGGCACCCGAGGTCCGGGCGAAACCCAGTTGGAAACGGACCGCCGACTCGCGCAGACCCGCGAACTCCAGCTCCGCCGCGAACTCGACGCGATCCAGGCCCGCCGACGCCGGGAGGTCCGTGCCCGCAATCTCGATCACTTCACCGTCGGCATCGTCGGCTATACGAACGCGGGGAAATCCACCCTCTTCAACACGCTGACCGCCGGCGGCGCGTTCGCCAATGACCAGTTGTTCGCCACGCTCGTCACCCGCACGCGCGAGTGGCAACTCGATCGCGGCGTGCGCGTCATGCTCTCCGACACGGTCGGCTTCGTCCGCGACCTGCCGCATAATCTCGTCGCTTCGTTCCGGGCCACCCTCGAGGAAGCGACGCACGCCGACCTGCTCCTGATTGTCCTGGATGTCTCCGACCCATCGGCCGAACTCCAGTACGAAACGGTGCAGGCCACACTTGAAGACATCTTCAAGGAGGCCCGGGCGGCGGACGAACGCGAGGGTCATGCCTGGCGCGAACCCAAGCGGGTGGTGCTCCTGAACAAGGCCGACGCGCTCCGAGACAACCGCGAACTCCTGATCTGGCAGCAGCGCGTCCCCGGAGCGATCCCCTTCTGCGCCAAGGAAGCCCGCGGACTCGGGCACGCGGAACTCGTCGCCCGTGTCCTCGCGCAGGCACGCGGCGAGGTGCGCGACCTGTGGCTCACCGTGCCCCTCGCGGAAGCCAAGGCGATTCACTCGATCGAGCACCGGGCCGAGGTGCTCGAACGTGATTACACCAACGGCTCGGTGCGGATGCGCGTACGGATCGGGAGCAACTTATTGGACCGCCTCCGCGCCGGCGGAACGACCATGCAGGTCGAATCGGCGTGATCCCGACGCGCCCGATCCTCGATCGTGAGGCATACTGACCGCCGATGGTCCGCCGCATCGCATCCTGGCTCCGAACGCACCCGGCGCTGGGGCGCGCCTCGCTCGCGCTCACCCCGAATCTCCCCATCACGCTGAACGTCCGCCCCATCGGCCCGTTCCGCGTCCGGCTCGGCCGCGACCGCCGCTTCTGGCTCCGCCATCCGCTCGAGCACGAGCGCGTCCCGCTCGGCGGCCTGCAGCGCCTCATCCGCCCGGGCGACACGGTCTACGACATCGGCGCCAACCTCGGTTTGTACTCGCGCTTCATCGTTCAGGCGTTCGGCGCCGCGCGCGTCATCGCCTTTGAGCCGATGAGGGGCAACCTGCCCGACCTCGAAGCCAACCTCCGACTGGGACGCATCGCCGACCGCGTGCGCGTGTTCCCCGTCGCGCTCGCGGACCACGAGGCCGACGAACTGCTCCAGACGGACGACCTGGCCTCCGGCTCGGCCGTGCTCGACAGCGTGACCAAGGGCGACGCGTGCGAGACCCGGCGGAACTACAAGATGACGCCGCTGACCGAGCGCGTCCACGTCGTGCCGCTGGACGCGCTGATGGAAAGGGAATCACTCCCGCCGCCGAACGTCCTGAAGATCGACGTGGAGGGCGCCGAGGGGATGGTCCTCCGCGGCGCGGCCGGCACCATCGAACGGCACAGGCCGAGGATGATGATCGAACTCCACGGCGTTTCGACCGCGCGCGAGGTTCTGCCGTTGCTGGAGCGATGGGGCTACGTGGTCTTCTGCCGCGGATTCTCGAACGACCGCGCCTGGTGGGGGCGCGTCCGGGGCGCGGACGCGGAGGGGGAGGGGATCGAGCACTACCACTTCCACATGCTCTTTGCGGCCGAGAGCGAATCCGTCTTCGAGGGCGGCCTTGTCCCCTTCCAAGACGATGGCGTCTGAGCAGACGGGGGGTGGACAAGTCCGCATGAGCGGGGGATACTCTCCCTCCCACGCCACCTTGGCTCAGTTGGTAGAGCGGCGCTTTCGTAAAGCGCAGGTCCCGGGTTCGAGTCCCGGAGGTGGCTTTCGGCGATGTGCATTTCGATGCCTCTCGCTCGGCTCGGGCACTCGACGCCGACAGGGGCGGATGCACACGGAGAAATCGGGAAACCCATCTCGCCTCTCCGTGCGAAACCTGCGGCCCGCGCGGCTACATTTCACCAGTCAATGGAGCACACCATGAGCGGCGCGACACCCTATTCGTCCATTGTCGTCGGAACGGATTTCACGCCTTGCTCGACCGCGGCGCTGGCCCGAGCGCTCCGCATCGCAGGCAGTGCAGAAGCGAAAGTCCATGTCGTTCACGTCATCGACACCGTCGTGGTGATCGAGTTGGAGTCGGTCCTCTCCCCCTTGCAACTGGACATCCGGGAGAACCTGATCAGCAGCGCGCGGGGCGCATGGACCGAGTTCGCACGGAGCATCCCGGGCGCGGCCGATCTGCCCATCGAGATCTCGATCAACAATCGCATCGCAGGCATCCTGCGTCATGCCCGCGACCATTCAGCCGACCTGCTCGTCGTGGGGGCGTTCGGGGATCGCCCGCCGGATGTTGGATTGGGCACGGTCGCGAGCGCGTGCGTCCGCCGCAGTCGGACCGACGTGCTGCTGGAGCGAAGCACGATCGAGAGACGGGGGAGCGATCCATTCAAGGTCATCGTCGCCGCGGTGGATTTCTCCCAGACTTCGCTCCGGGCAATCGAGCGGGCCGCACGGCTCGCGTCTCATGACGGCGCCGAGTTGCACATTGTGCATGTTTCACAGAAGCCGTGGCGCCAGTTTCACTACCGGACACCGACGCCCCTGGTCCCCGCGCGCCTGGAGGCGACCTATCGCTCCGGGCTGGACGCCCGTCTTGCGGAGTTCGCTCGCCCGGCGCTCGAACATCACCCCGCGCTCTCGCCGAAGTTGGCGGTGTTCGATCACAGCGGCCACCGCTCGGGCATCGTCGAGTTTGCCGATCGCGTGAAGGCGGACCTGATCGTCCTCGGCACGCGAGGCCGCTCCAACCTGCGCGACGTGCTGCTGGGCAGCACCGCGGAGAAAGCGCTCTCAGATTCCAGGTGCTCGATCCTCGCGGTGAAGGCCGAGAACGCCGCCCAGCCGCCGACGGAAGAAGAGGAGCCTCGCGTCGCGCCGATGCAGCCGATGTTCTGAATCGCGGCACACCGATTAGCCCGTGAGATCGCCGATGGGAGCATCATGAAGATCGCGGTGTATTCCAGCAAAAGGTACGAGCGCCCGTTCCTCGATGCATCAAACGCCGAGGCCCGGCACCAGTTGGTGTACCTCGATGCTTCCCTCACGCCCACGACCGCGGACCTCGCACGAGGTCACGACGCCGTATCCCTCTTCGTGGGTGATGACGGGTCGGCCCCGGTGCTCCGCGCCCTTCACGCGGGGGGAACTCGGCTCCTGGCGCTCCGATCGGCGGGATTCAACCACGTGGACATCGCCGAGGCCGATCGGCTGGGGCTCACCGTCGCTCGCGTGCCGGCGTATTCGCCCCATGCCGTCGCAGAGCATGCGGTCGGCCTTATCCTCACACTCAATCGCAAGTTTCACCGGGCGTTCAACCGCGTGCGGGAGCAGAACTTCGCTCTCGACGGGCTGATGGGATTCGATCTGCACGGCAAGACCGCCGGGGTCATCGGCACGGGCAAAATCGGCGAAGTCATGTGCGCCATCCTGTCGGGATTCGGATGCCGCGTGCTCGCCTTCGATCCGGTCAGGAACCCGGTGTGCGAATCGCTCGGCGTGCGCTACGTCGAGCTGCCGGAGCTGTTCGCCGGATCGGACATCCTCTCGCTGCACTGCCCGCTCACGCCGCAGACCCGGCACCTCGTGAACGCGCAAACGCTCGCGACGATGAAACGCGGCGTCATGCTCATCAACACGAGCCGGGGCGCGGTGATCGACACGCAGGCCCTCATCGCCTCGCTCAAGCAGGGGCACATCGGCTCCGTTGGGCTTGACGTCTACGAGGAAGAAGGCGACCTCTTTTTCAGAGACCTCTCGAACGAGATCATCCAGGACGATGTCTTCGCGCGCTTGCTGACATTCCCGAACGTCCTGATCACCGCGCACCAGGGCTTCTTTACAAGGGAAGCCTGCGAGGCGATCGCCCGGACGACAATCCGCAATATCTCCGATTTCGCCAACGGAGGCATCGATCCGGCCAACCGGGTGACGGCGCGGTTCATCGCCCCGCCGGCCGCCCGCTGAACCTGGTTTCACGGGCCTAACGCGGCCGGCGGCTGGGACGGTGTCGCCGCCGGGCGGTCTTCGACCAGGTGTGACGCCGCCCTCCATGCGTGGTACGCGAGCCGATCGAGTTCCCGCACCGTATCGATCCGAACGATCGCGCTGTCCACGCGGAGCATGTCGCCCGCGTCCGCGTCCGGCGACGCCGCCGCCCCCAGCGTCGCCCGCCGATGACTCCGACGCAGGTCCGCGAGTTCCGCCGATCCTCGGGCAAGTTCCGCCACCTTTTCAGCCACGTCCGCTTCGGTTCCCGGTTTCATGGAAACACCCTCGGCCACACCGGCCACGAGGCTCGCGGCGAGTCGAAGGGCACGCGCGCACAACCCGGCCGCTCGAAGAACTTCCTCATCTTCCGCGATGCCCCGTAGGACCCCGGCCTCGGGAAGATCGAGCGCATCCTCGGCCAAGCGCGCCGTGTGATCCAGCGCGTGGAGCGCGCCCGCGAGTCTCCGTCGCTCAACCTCCGACGCCGGGGGCTGCGAAAGATCGGACAGGAACTGACGAGCCTGATTCATCGCCTCCTCCGCGCTCCGGACCAGAACGGAATCGACCTCGCTCCGCCCGCGACGCTCGGCCAGGTCCTGCAGCGACGGCGCAATGGACTCGCAGAGCGCGCGAAGCGTCTCACCGATCGTCCGGCGGACCGCCTCCACCGCGACATCGGGCAAGGTCAGCACCGAGCGATCCAGGAACCGCGTGAGCACCGGGCCGCGCTGCGGGACGACACGCTCAACGAGCCTCGCAAAGGGGCGGATCAGCGGGAGCAGCAGCGCGATCCCGACGGCGTTGTACGTGGTATGAAACGCCGCGAGCAGGATCGTCGGATCCAGCCTTCCCGCCCCGTGAAGCACCAGGGGCGAATAGATCGGAAAGGCGACGAGCGCAACCACAGCAGTGATGGAGTTGAACAGCACGTGCGCCACCGCCGTCCGTTTCGCCGGGGTGTTCGCGCCGACCGCCGCGATCGCCGAACTCACCGCCGACCCGATGTTCTGGCCGATGACCAGCGCCGCCGCCTGGTCCGCTCCGATCGCCCCGGCATGAAGCGCCGACAACGTGACCGCGATCGACGCGCTGGACGACTGCATCACCGTGGTCATGACGATCCCCACGAGGACCAGTTTCAACACCCCCAGCGCGCCGCCCCACCCGTCCGAGACGCTCGGCAGGTCCGACGGGTTGAGCCGCGTCGCCAGCCCGGCCATCCCTTCCTGCATCACCGTCAGCCCCACCAGCAACAGCGCAAAGCCCGCGAGCGCTCCGCCCGCGCCGGACATCCGTCCGCGCCCGAGCAATCGGAGCAGCGCCCCGCAGAACACCAGCGGCATCGCCGCCGCGTTGAGCGACACCTTGACCCCCACCAACGCCACGAGCCACGCGGTCCCGGTGGTCCCGATGTTGGCGCCGAACACCACGCCCAGGGCTTGCGGAAATGTCAGCAATCCGGCGCTCACCAGCCCGATCGTGGTCATGGTCGTCGCGCTCGACGACTGCACGATAAGCGTCACCAGCCCCCCCCAGAACACGCCGCGAGCGGGCGTCGCCGCGGCACGCGACAGGAGCGTCCGCAGAGACGAGCCGGCGAATGCACGAAGCCCCTCCGTCATCAGGGCCATGCCGAGCAGGAAGAGTCCAAGCCCGCCGAGGATCGAGATGATGGTGCTCGTGGACATGAACAGACGCCCGCGGTCGGCGGCGACGATCCCTCATGCTAACGACACCGTGTCCCGGACCGCCCGAGGCCTCACCACCGACTCGTCCGTCTCTTGATGCTCAGCCCAGCACGATGGGCGCCATGGGCCATTCCGCGTCGGCCACCGTCAGCCGGTAACCCGCGCCCGCGTGATGCGCCGCCGCCGTCTCGGGCGAGTTGCACTGCCTCGAAAGGTGGAGCAGCACCACGTGATCCCGCGGCTGAATCTTTCGCACCGCCGCGGCACATTCCTCGTTGCTGAGATGCCCGAAGCCCCCCATGATGCGTTCCTTCAACTGCTCCGGCCGATCACTCTCGACCTGCATCCGACGGCAGTAGTTCGACTCGATCGCGAGCACATCGACACCCTGCATCGCCTTGATGAGCGACGCGGAGGCGCGCCCCAGGTCCGTCGCATACCCCAGCGAGACCCCGCGCACATCCAGGCGGAACGCCACCACTCCCCACTCGTCGTGCGAGAGCACCGTGGGCCGGACATGCACGCCGCACCGAAGGGTGAAGGGGTCTTCAAACGCCGTCACGCGGCTCATATCGACTCCCGCATGAGCGGCCCGCCTCAGGTGACGGGCATGGATATGCAGCCAGGTGTGCCGGGGGAGCGCCTTGATCCAGCCGGAATAAAAGTGATCGCCGTCCAGGTGGGTGACCAGGATGTCGTCGATTGCTGAAAAATCCAGCCCCATCCGCGCCAGCAGCAGCCGCGTTCGCCGGGGCGACAGACCGCAGTCGATGAGAGTCACCCGCCGCAGCAGCCCCTCGCCGTGGATCAGCGCGGAACAGTTGCCCGATGAACTGCTCGCCAGGACGCAGAACGCCGTGGGCGATGCGACCGCCTCGGTGATCGGCGCGCCGAGATGCACCGGGAAATCCAGACGGAGCGTGTCGTGGTTCGTCCGCGTCACGGCACGGAGAATACCAACCGGCGCCATCCGCTGACACGAAGGAGATTGATCAAGCCGCCGAACGCAACTTGCGCTTCTTGCCCACGCTCTGCTGCGCCGGGGCCGCGCGCCGCTGCGGCTGGTTGAGCATGTTGTGAACAAGTTCGCTGGGGTTTTCGGCCCAGAGATCGGCTCCGATCTCCTCCGCCAGCCCCTTGGCTCGATTGAAGACTCCACCGCCGACGACGATCTGAAGGTTGCGCACCGCGCCGATCTCATTGATCTGGTCGATCATCGCACGGATGCCGGGGAGGTCTGACGGAGCGCTCGCAAAGAGCAGCAACACATCCGGCTGGGTCTCCTGCACCTGCGCGAGGATCTCGTCGGAAGCCACGCCGCCGCCCGCGAAGGTCACCGTGAAACCACTCGCTTCCAGCAGGTCCACCGCCATCTGCGCCCCGAGTTCATCCGGGTCCTGCGGGCCGCAGACGGCGAACACTCGGCGGTTGTTCGACGGCTGCTGCGTCAGCCGGAGCGCCGCCTGGTCCACCATCACCCGGAGCAGCCGCGTCGCCATGTGATGGGCGATCGTGGTCATCTGGTCCTTGCGGTGCATCGTGTCGATCATGGTGTACGTCGGCCAGAAGACATCGCTGATGAGCGCCTCGGGCGTCATTCCCCGCGAGCAGACCTCCGAGACAAACGCCCGCACCGCCTGGCGGTTGCCGCTCACCAGGGTGTCAAAGAGACGCTCAACAAGCGCTTCATGGCTCATGGAAAAACCTCTCCAGCAGAACGAGATGAGCCGGCGTGCCTCCGAACGCCAGGATCATCCTGAATGGTCCCCATGCTCCGCCGGGGGTGATGATTGACTGATTGAATGATCGGAGCACGCTCCGCGAAACGGTGAATCCTGGCTTGACTCGCCGCCCGCGAGGAAGGCCCGATAAGAACGCCCCTCGCCCCCCGAAAACGCCGAAGTTAGACGACGTTCCCCGTCCGCGGCGGCCCGATAAGCCGGACGCCCGCTCATCCGCACCCGTCACGAACCCCGATATCCTCCTCCGCCTTGGCCGACATCGAGTCCATTCTGAGGCAGATCGATCAGCACCTGAGCGCCGGCCGGTTCGAGCCGGCGCGCGGGCTGGTCCACCGCGCGCTCCAGAAATCGCCGAATGACGCGGACCTGAACTCCTCGATGTGCTTCATTCTCCAGAAACTCGGGCAGGTCGAGCAGGCGATGCACTTCGGCCAACGGGCGCTCGCGGCGCGCCCGAATGATCTTCGTTTCGTCGAGAATATCGCCAATATCTTCGGACTCGCCGGCCGGCACGTCGCGGCGGCGGAGGTGCTGGAGCGAGTCGTCGCCGCGGAACCTCACAACGCAAACGCCTGGAACACCCTCTGCGCGGCGTACTTTCTGTCCGGCAACCTCGCCTCGGCCGAATCAACCGCCCGCCGGGCGCTCGAACTCCATCCCAGGCATCCCCGCCTGATGGAGCAACTCTCCGCCGTCGCCCGCAAGCACGGTCGATCCGCCGAGGCCTACTCGATCGTCAAGGAAGCCTCGCTCGCCCACCCGGAGGACACCGACCTCGCCCACGAGACCGCCTTCAACTCCAACTACCCGTCGGGAGTTCCGGCACGGGAAGTCTTCGACGCGCACCGACGATTCGGCGAACTCTGGTGCTCAAAGGTCAAGCGGATCGCGCTCCCGAGGCCTTCGCCGGCGGACGCGGACCGTCCCCTCCGCGTTGCCTTTATGTCGCCCGACTTGCGGCAGCACTCGGTGGCGCACTACGCCGAACCCGTGATCGCCGGCCTCGACCGATCGCGGTTCAACCTGTTCGTCTATTTCATTCACCCAAAGCCAGACGACATCACCGCCCGCTTTCGCGCCCTTGTCCCCCCGGCCAACTGGTGTGACGGGGTTCATCTGCCGGACGACGTGCTCGCCCAGCGCGTCGCCTTCGACAAGATCGACATTCTCGTCGACCTGACCGGGTTGACCGGCGGCGCCCGCGCGGGAGTGCTCGCACGAAAACCGGCGCATTTACAGGTCAACTACCTGGGCTACCCCAACACCGTCGGACTGCCCACGATGGACTACCGATTCATCGATTCGATCACCGATCCGCCGGGTGTGTCGGACACGCTCGCCGTTGAACGCCTGGTCAGGCTCGACCCGTGCTTCCTCTGCTTCCGACCGCCCGCCAACGCCCCCGAGGTCGGCCCGCCGCCGATGCTCTCGAACGGCTTCGTCACCTTCGGGTCCTTCAACGCCGGGCTGAAGTTCAGCGATTCGTGCATCGCGATGTGGTCGAACGTCCTGAATGCCGTCCCATCGTCGAGGCTCTTTCTCAAGAACTTCGACCTCGCGCTCCCCGAGCCGAGGGAGCACCTTTACTCCCGATTCGAGAAGCACGGCATCGCGCGCGACCGCATCGAGATGCAGGCCTTCACCGCCACGATCCCGGAACATCTGCGCCTCTATCAAAAGGTGGATATCGGGCTGGACACCTTTCCCTACCACGGCACGACGACCACCTGCGAGGCGTTCCACATGGGGATCCCCGTCGTCTCGCTCGAAGGCAGCGTCCACGCTGCACGGGTCGGTTCGAGCCTGCTGCACGCGGTCGGCCTGCCCGAACTCATCGCCCGCAGCGAAGACGCATTCGTGAAAATCGCCTCCGAACTCGCGGGCAATCCCGCGCGAATCGCTTCCATCCGCGCCTCGCTGCGCGACCGGCAGGCCAAGGGGACTCTCGGGGACGAAGCGGGCTTCGCCGCACGATTCGGAGACACGCTCCGCCACCTCTGGCGGAACTACTGCGCCGGCGGCTCGGGCTGAACCGTCGGAATCCGCGATTTCAAACCATCATGGGTCGGCGCACCGCATTCCGGGCATCGGTCGGCGGCCGCATTCAGCCCGCGCAGGTCGTACCCGCACGGGATGCACAGGGTGATCCCCCGCTCCGCAAGATATCGGCGGACGGCGCGACGCTGATGCTCCCGCACCGCCAGCATCAGCGACACCAGATACGCGGGGACCGCCGGAACCATCACAAGCGCCATCGACGACATCGGGAGCCATCGCGGCCGCGCCCACAGGTAGACCGCGGGAACCACCAGCATGTACAGCACAAAGACGACCACCGGAACGACGATCGCGCTCGAAAAACCGGGAGAACTGGCTCGCCCTCGATTCGACGCCTCCGAACGCTCGGCCTCCGTGCGGCAGAGCGCGAGTTCCGGGTAAAACCATCGGAGGATCGCGCGACCGGGATGGTTCGAGCCCGACGGAATCACGATTCGGGAGACCCTAGGTGCGCTTCTTTGCAGTCTTGGAGCCGACGCGACGCTTGGGGATGCTCACACGGGCCGGCTTGGACTCACGCGACGACTCGCCGGCGGTCGGCTTCCCCGCGCCGCATTGATCCGCCGGCTTCTTCCCGCAGCCGCAGGTCCCGGAGTGGACATGTCCATCCGCTTTCTCGTCGGACTTGCCCGATGCGGCCTTCGTATCCGCATCGGCGGATTTCTTGTACGAGTCGGAGCGGTAATCCGTCTCGTAGAAGCCTCCGCCCTTGAAGATGATGCCGCCACCCAGCCCGATCTTGCGCTCCAGCGTGCTCTTGCTGCACGCGGGGCACTTGCGGAGCGGAGCCGCGGTCATCGACTGGAACTCCTCGAACTCGTGGCCGCAGGACTTGCAGATGTACTCGTAGGTCGGCATGGAACCCTCACTGCAAACGACGCGAAACATGCTTCGAAAACCGGCACGGCTCCGGCCGCATCATAGGACGCGACACACTGGATCAGGACTCGCCCGGCGTATCACTCGGTTTCGTCACCCCGGTCTTCGCCGGACGGAGCACGCGGTCTCCCAGCGCATATCCAACCTGGAAGCACGACGCGACCGTGCCCGGCGCCAGGTCAGCCGAGGGCACCTGCGCGATCGCCTGGTGACGGTGCGGATCGAACGGATCGCCCGGCTTCGGATCAATCGCGCTGACGCCGATCGAGCCGAGCGCCTGCATCATCTGCGCCTTCACCATGCTCACCCCCTGCATCACCTGCTCGGTGGTCGCCTTCGAAGGGTCCTGCTGCAGCGCCAGGTCGAAGTTATCGAGCACGCCCATCAGGTGCGAAACGACACTGATCACGCCCTGCCGCTTGGCTTCACGCTCGTTCTCCAGCGAGCGGCGCTGGTAGTTCTGGTAGTCCGCGAGCGCGTGGAGGTACTTCGACTTCCAATCCTCGAGTTCCGCGCGGAGGGCCGATTCGCCCTCGTGGGCGATGATCTCCTCAGGGTCGATCTTGCCGACCGGACCGCCGGTGTCGCCGAACTCGGCGGCGGAGTCGCCGCCGTCGTTCGCGTCAGGCTCGTTCGTGGATGGGTCTTTCTTCTTCCACATGGTTCAATCTCGATCGCTTGATCCGCCCTTCATGCGTCGCGCCGGCTCACGCGGTGATCCTCAGCCGAAAACATCCTTGATCTTCTTCCAGAAGCCCGCCGTCTCGGGCAGGATCCCCCTCTCATTCTCGCACTCTGCAAGCTCGCGGAGGAGCCGTTCCTGCTTCTCGCTCAGTTTTCTGGGCACCGCCACCTTGGTGACGATCACCAGGTCGCCCCGCCGACCGTTCCGCAGGTTCGGAAGCCCGGAACCATGGATGCGGAACATCGCCCCGTGCTGTGTTCCCCGCGGGATCACGATCGACGCAGGCTCATTCCCGAGCGTCGGCACCTCGAGGTGTGCCCCGAGCGAGGCCTGGGTGATGGTGATGGGCATCTCCATCACCAGATGATCGCCGTCGCGGTGCAGGATCTCGTGCTTCGAGACACGGATGACAACGTGCAGGTCGCCGCGCATCCCGCTCCCGTCAGGCGAGACCTCCGGCGGAGGCGGCTCGCCCTCTCCCTGCACCCGCACCACCATCCCGTCCCCGACACCCGGCGGGATCTTCACTTCGAGCCGTCGCTTCTTGCCGACACGCCCGCGCCCCTTGCACGCGGCGCACTTCTCCTTCACCACCTCGCGCCGCCCGCGGCACGTCGGGCACACCGTCTGCATGCGGAACATCCCGCCAAGACCCGACTGGATCACCACCCCCTGGCCGCCGCACGTCGCGCAGCGCTGCGGCTTGGATCCCGGCGCGCTGCCGCTCCCCGCGCACGTATCGCACACGTCGGCCCGGGTGAACTCCACGTCGCGCGTCGCCCCCTTCAGCACGTCGATGAGTTCGATTTCAACCTCGGTCTCCAGGTCGTAGCCGCGCGCGGGTCCGCCGCGCGACCGCCCGCCTCCGCCGCCGCCGAAGATGTCGTTGAACATCGAGAAAATGTCCTCGACATTCATGCGCGTGAAGTCGTGCGCCGCTCCGCCGCCACGAGAGCGAAGCCCCTCGTGACCGTACTGGTCATAGACCTTTCGGCGTTCGGGGTCGGAGAGCACCTCATACGCCTCGGCGGCCTCCTTGAAGTTCTTCTCCGCCTCCGCGTTGTCGGGGTTCCGATCAGGGTGCCACTTCATCGCCAGTCGGCGATACGCGCGCTTGATCTCCTCGCCGTCGGCGCTGCGCTCGAGCGAGAGGATCTCGTAATAGTCGCGTGTGGTGGGCATGGATGACCGTTTGCACCGCCGTCGCGCGCGGTGCGCGGAGAAAACACTCCAGTTCCGCCCGATCGACTCCGTTCGGGCCGCGGTGAAGGCCTGGACCCCGCGTTAGGAAGTCGCGCCGACCACCGCTTCAGCATCCTCCTTCAACTCGGTGATGAGCACGTTGGTTGTCAGCATCAGCCCCGCGACGCTCGCGGCGTTCGTCAGCGCGGTCTTGCACACCTTGGCGGGGTCGATGATCCCCGCCTTCACCAGGTCGGTGTACTCGCCGCTCAGGACGTTGTAGCCCTGGTTCGTCGGGAGCTCCTTGACCTTCTCGACGATCAGGTCGCCGTCAAGCCCCGCGTTCTCGCAGATCTGCCGCAGGCACTTTTCGACCGCCGAGGCAACGATCTCGAAGCCCTGCTTCTCGTCGCCCTTGGCCTTGTTCATCGCCTTGAGGATGGCGTCCTGCGTACGGAGCAGCGCCACGCCGCCGCCGGGGACGTAACCCTCCTGGGCCGCGGCCCGGGTCGCGTGCAGCGCATCGTCCACGCGGTCCTTCCGCTCCTTCATCGCGGTCTCGGTTGCGCCGCCGACGTTGATGACGGCCACGCCGCCCGTCAACTTCGCCTTGCGCTCCATCAACTTCTCCTTGTCGTAGTCACTCGTCGAGCGGTCGTGCTGAGCCTGGATCTGCTCGGCCCTCGCCTCGATCTCCGACTTCTTGCCCGCCCCCTCGATGATCGTGGTGTTGTCCTTGTCGACGACGATCTTCTTGGCGCGCCCGAGCTCCTTCAGCTCGATCGACTCCAGCGTGCGGCCGATGTCCTCGCTGAAGAACGTCCCCCCCGTCAGCACCGCGATGTCGCCCAGCATCGCCTTGCGGCGATCGCCGAACCCCGGCGCCTTGACCGCGCAGATCTTCAAAACGCCGCGCAGGCGGTTCACGACCAGCGCCGCCAGCGCCTCGCTCTCCACTTCCTCCGCGATGATGAGCGCCGGCTTGCCGCCCCCCGCGATCTTGTTCAGCAGCGGGAGGAAATCGACCAGGTTGCTGATCTTCTTCTCGTAGATCAGCACGTACGCGTCCTCAAGAACGCACTCGGCGGTCTTCGCATCGGTCATGAAGTAGGGAGACTGGTACCCCTTGTCGAACTGCATGCCGTCCACGTACTCAAGAGTTGTCTCCGCGGTCTTCCCCTCTTCGATCTCGACCACGCCGTCGGCCCCGACCTTGGCGATCGCCTCGGCGATGATCTCGCCGATCTGAGCGTCGTGGTTCGCGGACACCGTCGCCACCTTGCGGTAGTCGTCCTTGCCCTTGCACTTGATCGCCATCCCGTCGATCGCCGCCGCCGCGGCCGCGGCCGCGGCGGTGATACCCCCCAGCAGCGCCCCGGGGGTCGCCCCCCCCCCCACATGACGACGACCCACCGTGAAGATCGCCACCGCGAG
>JAEUIV010000084.1 GCA_016795005.1 Phycisphaerae bacterium | reverse complement strand
TAACTTCCTGGACCTTCGGCGAGTGTTGCGCGGGTACAAGCCGGGGGACACGGTCGAGTTGACGATCGTTCGTGAGGAGAAGGAGTTGAAGATTCCGGTGCGGCTGGGGTTGAGGCCGGCGGAGTAGGAATCTGGACGAAGGCTCCTTGGGCGCCATGGGCGCATCGCCCCTCTTCTTGGATTATCATGCCGGACAGCGTGCGGGGGATTTGGATGTCTCCTCGCACGCGAGAGCCTTGGGGATCCGATGCGCGCCCTCATCCTCGGCATAGGCGACGCCTTCACCAGCCGCGGGTTCGGCACCAGCGCGGTCGTTGAGGGACCGGGGGGCTATTTTCTGCTTGATTGTCCCGACCTGATCCACCGCGCGATCCGCGAGGCGTGCGAATCTTCGGGATGGAAGGTCGATCACGACAAGATTGACGACATCCTGATCACGCACCTGCACGGCGATCACGTGAACGGGCTGGAATCGTTCGGGTGGGCGCGGTTCGTGTCGCGTCTGCGGGGGATCAATCGGACCATGCCCCGCGTGCACACGCACCCGGCGGCGGCGGAGCGCCTGTGGGAGCGTCTGGCGCCGGCGATGGACCCGCCGCTGACGCGCGGCGGTCGGAAGTCGGTGCTTTCGGACTTCTTTGACGTGCGGACCTTTGAGCCGGGGAAGTCGATCGAGATCGTCGGGCTGCGGGTCGAGTGCCGGTACACGATCCATCCGGTGCCGACGATCGGCCTGAAGATTTCGGACGGGCGCAAGACGCTCGGATGGTCCGGGGACACGTGCTTCGAGCAGGCGCATATTGAATGGCTGTCGGACGCGGACATCATTGTTCACGAGGCGAACCTTGGTCCGGCGCACACGCAGATCGAGCTGCTGAACGCGCTCCCGGCGTCGATCCGCAAGAAGATGCGGATCACGCACGTGATCGATGGCTTTGACAAGAGCACGACGGATATCCGGGTGCTCGAAGAGGGCGAAGTGCTGGAGTTCTAAGGGGATTCAGGCGCGCCAGTTGTACTTGGCGATGCACCAGAGCATGACGAATCCGTCGCGCCAGCCGATTTTTTTCCCCTCGGCGTAGGTTCGGCCGTGGTAGGCGATGCCGACTTCGTAGACGCGGCAGCCGAGGCGGGCGATCTTGGCGGTGAGTTCGGGTTCCACCCCGAAGCGGTCCTCTTCGATGGTGATCGACGCGAGCGTTTCGCGGCGGAAGACCTTGTAGCACGTGGTCATGTCGGTGAGATTGAGGTTGGTGCAGGCGTTCGAGAAGAGGGTGAGCAGTTTGTTGGCGGCGGTGTGCCAGAAGTAGAGGACGCGGTGCGAGTCGCCGCCGATGAATCGTGAGCCGTAGACCACGTCGGCGTGCCCTTGCTCGATGGGCGCGATCAGGCGCGGGTACTCGACGGGGTCGTACTCGAGGTCGGCGTCCTGGATGATGACGATGTCGCCCGTGGCGGCGGCGAACCCGGCACGGAGGGCGGCGCCCTTGCCCCGGTTCTCTTCCTGGCGGATGAGGGTGATGCCCGGCCAGCGGGACTTGATGGACGCCACTTTTTCAATCGTGGAATCGGTCGATCCGTCGTCCACGATGACCAGTTCCTTGTCGATGGGGGAAGCCATGACGCGCTCGATGAGCGACTCGATCCACTGGGCCTCGTTGAAGACGGGGATGACAACCGTGACCTTCGGCACGTTGCGGCTTCTCCTGGGCAACGCGGGGAGACTATGAGGGGCCGCATTGTGTGGCAAAGGGGGGATCCGGCGTCCACGGCACGGCTCGAAATAGCCGATACACTGAGACCCCGCCTCGGCGGGCGGGCGCGTAACCCCGGATCATTTCGTCAGTTACATTCGCTCGATTCCGAGCGGGCCATTCGTCGGGAGTTTTCCACGTTGAAGGTTGTCATCTACTGGCCTCAGATCTCCGGGTATATGGCGGCGTGCTGGCGCGCGTTGGTGGCGCACCCCGGGATCGAGGTATTCGTCTTCGCGAGGCGTTCAGGGGGGAAGGACTCCGCGGCGTTCAACGATGAACTGATGCGCGGGATCCCGCACGTGCTGGTGTCGGGGGACGGGGAGGTGAGCGATGCGGATGTACGCCGCGTGTTCGATGAGCAGAAGCCGGACATCGTGGTCATCAACGGTTGGCACACTCCGGCGTTCGTGAAGATCCCGTTTTTGCCCGGCGCGGATCGCGTGCGGTTCATCATGGCGATGGACACGCCGTACCTCGGGACGCTGCGGCAGCGATACGGCAAGTACGCGTTCAAGGCGTTCTTCAACCGGATGGACCGGGTGTTCGTGACCGGCGAGCGGTGCTGGCAACTCGCGCGTGTGCTGGGATTCAAGGAACGTACGATCCGCCGCGGGGTATACGGGATCGATCAGAAGTTGCTTTCGCCCCTCTACGAACGGCGGTTGGCGCAGCCCGGCGGGTGGCCCAAGCGTTTCCTGTACACGGGGCGCTACGCGGAAGAGAAGGCGATTGATGTGCTGATGGATGGGTACACGCGGTATCGACGGCTGGTGAAGGACCCGTGGCCTCTGACGTGCTGCGGCACGGGGAAGTTCGGGGAGTTGATCCGCTCGACCGAGGGGGTGACGGACCGCGGCTTTGTGCAGCCGACGGACCTGCCGGACGTGCTGTCGGAGCATGGAGCGTTCGTTCTGGCGAGCCGGTTTGACCCCTGGCCGCTGGTGATCGTGGAATCGTGCGCGGCCGGATTGCCCATCGTCTGTTCGGAGGCGTGCGGCACGCGCGTCGAACTGGTTCGATTCTGCTGGAATGGATGCACCTTTGCGACGGATGACCCCGATTCGCTCGCGGATTCGCTGGCGTGGATCCAGAGCCGGTATGACCAACTTCCGGCGTTCGGGGCGCGCAGTCGCGTGATGGCGGACCCGTACTCGGCGGAGATGTGGGTCGAGAGGTGGACCGCGACGTTCAAGGAACTGACCGGCGTCGGGAGAGGAGCCGTCGGATGAAGCATCGGATCGCGCCGCACGGGAACGTGCTGGTGAATCGTGTGGTGGAGGGCGCTCGCGCGGGTGAGTTGCGTGCGGAGGCCGGTGGGCTGAAGCGCGTGAACCTTTCGGCGAAGCAGTCGTGCGACCTGGAGATGATCTCGATCGGCGCGTTCAGCCCGTTGAAGGGGTTCATGGGGCGGGCGGACTTTGAGCGCGTCTGCCGGGAGATGAAGCTGGCGAGCGGTCACATCTGGCCGATCCCGATCCTGCTTTCGGTGGAGGCGGGGGCGCCGCCGAAGGTGGGGGAGCGCGTGGCGCTGCACGCTCCGAACGGGGTGCTTCAATCGGTGATGACGGTGCAGGAGGTGTTCGAGCACGACAAAGCGCTGGAAATTCCGAGTGTCTTTCGGACGGAGGATGCGGCGCACCCCGGCGTGGCGCAGGTGATGGCGGAGGGTAGGGTGTGCCTCGCGGGGCCGGTGGAGACGCTGACGGTGTGCGTCGATCCGAGCGGGCCGGAGGCGTTCCTGGATCATCGCCTGACGCCGGCGCAGACGCGGGCGGCGTTCGACCAGCGCGGATGGGGAACGGTGGCGGCGTTCCAGACGCGGAACCCGATCCACCGGGCGCACGAGTACCTCTGCAAGGTGGCGCAGGAGGTGTGCGACGGGCTGCTGGTTCATCCGCTGGTCGGCGAGACGAAGGAAGGGGACATCCCGGCGAAGGTTCGGATGGATTGCTACAAGGTGCTGCTGGAGAACTACTTTGTTCCCGAGCGGACGCTGCTGAGCGTGATGCCCGCGGCGATGCGGTACGCCGGCCCGAGGGAGGCGATCCTGCACGCGCTCGTTCGGAAGAACTACGGCTGCACGCACTTCATCGTCGGGCGTGATCACGCGGGGGTGGGCAACTACTACGGCTCGTACGATGCGCAGAGGATTTTCGACGAACTCGACGCGGCGGACCTGGCGATCACGCCCCTGAAGTTCGAGCACTCGGCGTATTCGAAGCGTGCGGGAGGGATGGTCAGCCCCAAGACCTTTCCGAACATCCCGGGCGACCAGGTGTCGCTGTCGGGGACGAAGGTCCGCGAGATGCTGGCGGCGGGGCAGCGACCGCCGGAGGAGTTCACGCGGGGCGAGGTGGCGGACGTGCTGATCCGTTGGGCGACGGGGAAGGGTTGAGGCCCGCGGTCGCTTGCATTTCGGATCGGCGGGGCGTGAAATGGGCGTTCGCCCCGCGCGTTTTCGCTTCACACCGATGAAGATTGTCCACGCACTCTCCGAGATCGTCTTGTCCCATGGCGGGGTGGTGCGCGCGGTGCTCGATCTGTGCGCGGCGCTCGCGGGGGCGGGGCACGAGGTGCTGCTGCTGACGTTTGATGACCGCGATGTGCCGAAGGACTGGAAGCGCGGCGGGAGCCTGATCCCGCGTTGCATCACGCTCGATTGGCCGGAGGGGGCGAAGCCGCTCCGTCGGCTCAACAAGGCGGACCTGCTGCGTGCGGAGGGGGTGATCGTGCGCTCGCAGGCGTTGCACCTCCATGTGCCCTGGGAGAGCACGAACCTGCAACTGGCGGCGATCGCGCAGCGGCATCGGGTGCCGTATGTCGTGTCCGTGCACGGGATGCTGGACGACTGGACGATCCGCCAGGGACGGACCTGGATGAAGCGGGCGTACCTGGCGCTGCGCGGGAGGCGTCTGCTGAACGAGGCGTCGGCGGTGCTCTGCACGGCGGAGGCGGAGCGTGCGCAGGCGACGAAGTGGTTCTCGAACAAGCACACGGAGGTTCTACCACTGCTCTTTGACCTGACGCCGTTCAAAGCGGCGGTCGATGCGAGCGCGGCGGAGGGGTTGCTGTCGCGTGTCCCGGGCGAGGGGCCGCTGATGCTGTTTTTGAGCCGTCTTCATCCGAAGAAGGGGATCGAGCACCTGCTGGATGCGTCGGCGGAGTTGTGGAAAGCGGGGTTGCGGTTTCGGGTGGCGATCGCCGGCTCGACGGACCATCATTCGGTGGGGTACGACGCGGTTCTGATGAACCACGCCGCCGTGCTGGGGATTGCGGATCGTGTTGCGTTTCTCGGGATGGTGACCGGGACGGCGAAGACGGCGCTGATCGCGGCGGCGCGGGCGCACGTCCTGCCGACGAACCAGGAGAACTGGGGCTTTGCGCCGCTGGAATCGCTGGCGATGGGCCGGCCGGTGATCACGACCAAGGGGGTCGATATCTGGCCGGAACTCGAGCGGAGCGGGGGTGCGATCATCACGGATCAGGCCGGCATCGCGTCGGCGATGCGTCGATTGATCGAGGATGAGGCGCTGGCGGACGAGATGGGTCGCAAGGGGCGCGAGTGGGTGCTGCGTGACCTGGACCCGTCGGTGGTGGTGCGTCGGTACGAGGCGTTTTACAAAGCGTTGTAGGGTGGCGCCCGTGGGTCAGGCGACTCTCGAATCGGTGAGGGCATCGTGGCGACCGGTGTCTCCTGGTCCGCCGTAGTCGGAGAAATCTCCGTATTCAGAGAGGTCGTCCTGCTCGAGTTGGGCGGGATCAAGTTCGAGGAGTTCGCGGTCGATCGCCCGTTCATCGCGGGCGCGTCGTTCGAGCCACGCGCCGAGTCCCGATGAAATCAGGAGAAACGCCAGCGGCGCGCTGACGCGCGAGATCATGTAGCCCTCGAGCATTGCGCCGAAGAGGTACATGCCGGCGAACCCGACCACGAGGTCCGCGAGGCGCTTTTCGTCCGGGTCGTGGAGTGAAAAGCGGGCCTTGTAGATGATGATGGACTTGAAGAGCATGAGGAGAATCTGGGCGAGGACAATCAAGCCCATGCCGATGCCGAAGCCCGCGAGAGCCATGAGGAGACTGTTCTCAGAGAACGAGGTCTGCTCCGCCATGGCGGTGCCGAACATCGGGCGTTCGAGGAACTCTTCCCACAAGACGGCCCAGGCTCGCGTGCGTGTGTCCTGGGTTGAGGTGAGGCGCTCGACGTTGAATGTTCCCGTGCCCTGGATGACGGACATCGCGGCGACGAGGACGATGCCCGCGATCGGGAGAAGGATGATGGAACGACCGATTCGTGAATAAAAGGCCGAGGCAAGCCCGATGGCGGACATTCCCAGTCCCGTGCGCGATCCGGTCCAGAGGACGAGCACCATGTTGACCGCGGCGACGCAAGCCCAGATTGGTCGGTAGCGCGCCTTGGTGTCGTTGAGCATGAGGAAGGCGGTGGTGGTGACGCAGAACGCGAGGAAGGCTCCGGCGTGCTGCGGGTTGGCGAGCATGCCGTTGAATCGCGTGTATCCGCCGCTGACGACGAGCACCTTCCATCGGACGACGAACTGAACGGCGCACGCGGCGATCCACGCGATGGAGACGAGGCCGATGATCCGCAGGAACTTGATGGCGTCTTCCTTGTCGTGGAAGAGCGAGGGCAGGACGATGACGGCCGGGACAAGTGTGAGGAAGGCAAAGGCGAAGGATTCCGCGCCGGAGGAAAGGTCTCCGCCGACCGCGCGGACAAAGGCGCCGTAGAAGCCGATGCAGATGAAGAGGATCCCCTGCGCGGTGATGCGCGAGATCTTGACCTGTGACAGGTGGAAGATCATGGAGACGAGCAGGAGCGCGCCGCCCGCTGCAAAGATTTCCGATCGTCTCGCCTGGATCGGGAGGAGCCATGTCTGGATCGGCCTTCCCTGCCAGTCGGCGGGGGCGGCGAGGGCGGAGGCCATGAGCATTCCGCCGAAGATGAGCATCGCGGCCTTGAACTTGAACACCGCGAGCGCGACGCCGCAGAGTCCGATGACGCCGATGAGGAGCAGAACTTGTGGGCTGATCCCTTCCAAACGAAGGATGCTCCGAGAGTGGACTCGTGCGAGTCAGGGGTATGAAGGCGCAACGCTGCCGTCCGGGGTATCTATCGGACCGATCCTCCCAAAGGTTCGCGCGGCGTGCTTTCGGATGGTGGCTGTTTGGGTGGCGGCGGCAGTTCGAGTTCCGCGACGATAGGCCGATGATCTGACCTGAATCGCGGCCCGACCTGAATCGTGTTGACCGTCCACTCGCTTGAGGTCCAGACGCAATCGATGGGCAACGCAAAGGCGGCAGGCACTCGAGACGGCCAGGTGCCGCCGCCGAGGAGTGGCGATGATCGCTTGAGGCCGCTGATGCGCGCGAAGGTTTGATGCACTCGGCCGACGGGTGTGGAGTTGAAGTCGCCCGCCACGACGATCGGCATGGAGGTCTTGTCACGCCAAGCGCGGAAGAGTCCGGCGTTGAGTTCCGCGCCTTCGAGAGACTTGCGCCACGTCTCCGCGGTCCGCGGCGAGGGGGGGTGCATCGCCGACAGGAGGAAGGGACTTGCGTTCGGCGGGCGGACGATCAGGCTGCGTCGCGCGGCGAAACTGAACTTGGTTTCCTCGCTGTACTCGGCGATGGGCTGCACCTCGGCCGGGAACCGGCTGAGGAGCATGACTTCCCACATCAGCCCGGCGGCCGGTTCGACGGTGTAGGGATATTTTTCGCGGAGGAAGGGGTAGTCGTTGAGCAGGCCGAAGGGTGGCTCGATGAGCACGACGAGGTCGGGGTCCTGATCGCGCAGCCAGGTGATGGCCTCGTTGTCATGGCGGGCGCGCTCGCCGTGCATGTTGAACTCGACGAGGCGGATGGTGGTCCCCGGGTGGGCGAGGCCGCCGGTCGGCGCGGTGGCGGCCAGTCGCCATCCGGTGGTGAGGATGAGCGCAACGAGCACGAGGTTCGCTCCCGAGCGCCATCGGCGGAGCGCCAACAACGCCAGGGCGATGACGAAGAGCATCCCCGCGGCGTGAAGCAGGAAGTGCGAGAGGAGGTCCAGCGCATAGGGTCGATCGCTCCAGACGAGCAAACCGACAAGCGACCACGGGATCATGAGCCGCGCCGCGAGGAAGCACGACCGGAGGGTTGTACGCTTTCCTTTGTGGGATGGTGCGGCGGCGGCGTTCATATCGGGGGTCGAATTCCGTGGAGACGGGGTGCGTAGACTACCCGCATGTCGTCGGCGTTTTCCCGGATACTTCGCGTGGGTGCGGCGCTGTGCGTGATCGTTGCGTCGTCGCTGGGGCAGACGCGGTCGGCGGCCAATCCGACGTTTCACTGGTGCGTGACCGGCGAGTTTCGTGATCGTGTGGACCTTTCCGGGACGCCGATCCGGGACAACGCGGTGATTTTCTACGAGCACGACTTCGGGCTGATTCCCCGGTTCTACAAGGGTCAGGCGGAGCGCGGCGGCGTGCCGCAGGCGGTGGACATGAACGCGCATCTTGCGAAGGTGCGCGCCGACATTGAGTCACGCATTCCTGATCCCCAGTGGTCGGGATACGGGATCATCGACCTGGAAACGTGGGGGCCGCTGTGGGAATACACGGTGGAAGCAGCGCACGATCTGTCCCGGTCGATCGCGAGGAAGAATCATCCGACGCGAACGGCGGGCGAGATCGAGCGGATCGCCCGCGCGAACTACGAACTGGGTTCAAGGAGCCTTCTGGAAAAGACGCTCGGGTTGTGCAAGGCGCTGCGTCCTCGGGCGAAGTGGGGGATGTATGCGTGGCCTTACCTGGCGCACGGGCCGAACATCGAGAAGTTGTCATGGCTCTGGGACGCATCAACGGCTTTTTTCCCCGAGTGCTACACGGTGTACAAGGGAGCGGCGGGCGGACAACATCAGAAGGGGTATGCGCCGCCGGAGGAGTACCTCGCGGACAACCGGGCCAAGGTGGAGTTGCATCGCCGGGTGGCGGGGCGGGACAAGCCGGTGATCGCCCTGGTGTGGGTGCGTTACCACGAGATCAACCCGGTCTTCGGGGGGCAGTTTCTTGCGGCGGAGGACCTCGACCGGATGATCCGCACTCCATTGGAAGCCGGGGCGGACGGGCTGGTTTTCTGGGATGCGATCACGACGCCGGCGGTGGCGGACGAATACCGAGGGTACCTGGCTGATCGGCTCGTTCCCGCGCTTCGACGGTAGCGATGGCTGCGGATTGGCGGTTGGAATCCGGTCGGTGCTTGGTTGTGAATCGCGCGATGGCGTCGCATTTCGGTTCATTTATGGCGGACCATCGGATACGATGAAGGCAGGAAGAGGGACATTGAGCGGACCGACGCCGCGATCAGGTCGAATGATGATTGTTCCCTTCGACGGGGCGGATGACAGGATCATGACGAGGCATTTTTCTGAGGGATGATTGGTGCGGGCACGCCGCGTGTGCGGCGCGGCGGCTGGGGTTTACGCTGGTATGTGCGGCATCGCGGCCATCATCGCTCAAGACCCGGTCATCGCCCGTGAAGCGCTCGAGGCGATGGTGTGCGCACAGACGCATCGGGGGCCGGACGACAGCGGGTACAAGTTCATCGACCTGCAAGGATCGACGCTCGGGCTAGGCCAGCGGAGATTGTCGATCATCGATCTTTCGCCTCTCGGGCACCAGCCGATGTCGCATCCGGGCACGGGCGACGTGCTGATCTATAACGGCGAACTGTACAACTTCCGTGACATCCGGCGCGACCTGGAGGTCGAGGGGGTTCGATTCAGAGGCCACAGCGATACGGAGGTGCTGCTGCACGCTCTGGTGCGTTGGGGGCCTTCGGTGCTCCCGCGTCTGCGCGGGATGTTCACGATCGTGTGGTACCGGCGTGCGGAGCGGCGCCTGGTGATCGCGCGTGATCCGCTGGGGATCAAGCCCCTGTATGTGGCGCGGACGCCGGGGGCACTGATGTTCGCGAGCGAGGTTCGGGCGATCGTGGCGAGCGGGCTGGTGGAGCGGACGATCAGCCGGCGCGGGCTGGCCACGTTCTTTGCGTTCGGTGCGGTGCAGGCGCCGGACACGATCATCGAAGGGGTTCACGAGTTTCCCGCCGGTTTCTGGCAGGAGATCGCGATTGATTCGGCGCTGCGTTCGCCGGTGTCGAGTTCGGTGCGTTACTGGCGTCCGCCGGAGATCGACCGGACGATCGCCGAGGCGGACGCGCTCGGGCGGACGCGTTCCTCGCTGGAGGTGGCGGTCCGTGATCACCTGATCAGCGACGTCCCCGTGGGGGTGTTCCTGTCGGGCGGGATCGATTCGACGGTGATTGCGGGTCTGGCGGCGAAGTATTCGAGCGAGTTGAGCACGTACACGGTGGGATTCGCGGACAACCCGGATATGTCGGAGAGCGAGCCGGCCGAGCGGACGGCGCGGCTGCTGGGGCTGCGTCATCACGATGTCCAGATCAGCACGGCGGAGGCGCTCGCGGGGGTGGAGCGGTGGCTCGATCGGATCGACCAGCCGAGCATCGACGGGCTGAATACGTTCGTGGTCTCCAAGGCGGTGAAGGAGGCGGGGATCACCGTGGCGCTTTCCGGGTTGGGCGGGGATGAGCTTTTCTGCGGGTACAGTTCGTTCGTTGACGTGCCGCGGATCCAGATGCTGATGCGTCGGACGCGGAACATGCCTGTCTGGATGCGCCGGGCGCTGGCGTGGGCCGCATCCACCGGGCGTCCGGTCGCCTACCGTCACAAGTTGATGGAGATCGCCCAGTCGGGTGAGCGGCTGACCGACCTGTATTTCCAGCGGCGGCGTGTGATGTCGGCGTTGCAGCTTGCGGAACTGGGGATTCACTCGCGCTCGTCCGGGCTGGCGAAGTCGTTCATGCCGCCGGAGGCGCTCTCGGACATCGAGGTGGACGAGGCGGACCCCGTGGCGGGTGTTTCGACGCTCGAGACGCGCTTCTACACGGGGAACATGCTTTTGCGCGATTCGGACGCGATGGGCATGGCGCACAGCCTGGAGATTCGCGTTCCTTTCTTTGACACCGGGGTGCTGGAGTCGGTGATGCCGATTCCTTCGTCGGTGCGCATGCCCCTGGGGATCGCGAACAAGCACCTGCTGCGCCGGGCGTTCCCGACGCTTCTTCGGAGCGAACTGCTGGACCAGCCCAAGCGCGGGTTCTCATTGCCGATCCGTCGATGGATGAACTCTTCGCTCCGCGGGATGTGCGAGGAATCGCTCGCGGACCTTCGGCGTTCCGGTCTCATCGAGGTGAAGGGGATCGACTCGCTGTGGCGCGGGTACCTGGATGCGCCGGAGACTCCCCTCTGGTCGCGTGCGTTCGCGTTGTGCGTGGTGGGGGCGTACCTGGGGCGGGTGATCAATCGGCCCGCGACGCGGCCGAGCGCATCCAGTCCCATTGCCTTGCGAGACCCGCTTCAAAGTCCGTCGATGGGTTGAACCCGAGTTCGGCGGCGCTGCGTTTCAGATCGGCGTAGGTTCGTTCGACATCGCCCGGGGGTGTGGGCCTTGGGTCGATGATCGCCTTAATGCCGAGCGTCCGTTCGACGGATCGAATCATGTCTCGGAGGGTGACGGGGCGATTGCCGCCGAGGTTCCAGACGCGGTAGCCGTGCGAGGGGATCCGCTCGTAGGCGGCGATGACCCCCGCGACGATGTCATCAATGTAGGTGTAGTCCCGGCTCATGGAGCCGTCGCCGAAGACGGGGATCGGCTCGCGGCGGGAGATGTTCCGCATGAAGAGTGAGATGGCGAGGTCCGGGCGCTGGCGCGGGCCGAACACGGTGAAGAACCGGAGCATCGCGGTGGGCATGCCGTAGAGGTGGTGGAAGGTGTGCCCGATGAGTTCGCAGGCTTTCTTGGTCGCGGCGTACGGGCTGATGGGGTGATCGACGGGGTCCGATTCCGCGAAGGGGACTTTGGAGTTGTTGCCGTAGACGGAACTTGAGGAGGCGCAGACGAATCGTCCGCAGCCGGCGCGTCTCGCGGCTTCAAGCAGGACGGTTGTTCCGAAGACGTTCACGCTGGCGTAGAGGGCCGGCTCCGCGATGCTGGGGCGGACCCCCGCGCGGGCCGCGAGGTGGATCACGCCGTCGAATCGCTCGCGCTCGAACAGGATTCGCATCGCCTCTTCATCGCGGATGTCCCGTTCGACCAGTCGGAATGGTGAACCTGATTCCGCCGCGGCACGTTCGAGTTCGCGGATGTTGGTCCGCTTCAGCGCGGGATCGTAGAAGGTGTCAAAGTGATCGAGGGCGACGACCGAAGCGCCGCGCGCGAGCAAAGCGTGCGCGACGTGCGAGCCGATGAACCCGGCCGCGCCGGTGACCAGGATTTTTCTTCCCGGGATGCTCACGTGATCAACTCCGAGCGGACACTCCTGGGCGAGGCCGTCCGTTCCTCACAATACTTAAACAAGCAGAGCGCCATTTCTTCAACGGCGCTCCGCTGGAGGAGAGAGAGATCACTTCTCACTATACACCCAATCGTCACATGCTGTTCGGGTGGCTTGAAAGATTCGCCGGACGCCGGGCGGCTCGAAGCGGTGGCTTCACGTCTTCCGGCGTCGGTCTGCCTCAAAGTGGGGTGTGCAGCGGAAGTGCTCGGCCGGGACTTTGACTGCGGTTCGTGGTGGAAATCCTGTCACCAGGGCACATCGAACCACATCGCGGAGGCGGCGACGCAGACGAATGCGCAGAGGAGGGTCAGCGGACCGCCGAAGCGGGCGAAGTCGCTCCATCGGTAACCGCCCGGGCCGGCGACCATGAGATTGGTCTGGTACCCGAGAGGAGTGATGAACTCTGCGGAGGCCGCGATGGTCAGACACGCGATGAGCGGCATGACTGGAATGCCTCCGAGGTCCGCGGCGGCAAGCGCGACTGGGAACATGAGCGCCGCGGCGGCGTTGTTGCTCATAAGTATTGTGAACACAAGGGTTAGCAAGTAGACGGCCGCGAGCAAGCCGATCGGTCCGAGGGCCTCCCGTGAGGCCAGCAGGTGTTCCGCGAGTGTTCCCGCAAGACCTGTGCGGTCCATGGCCTTGCCGAGGGCGACCGATCCGCCGACCACGAGGAGGACGGTCCAATCGATTCCTCGTCGCGCCTGGTCGGGTGTGCAGCACCGGCCGGCGAGCATGAGGGCGGCGCCGAGGAGCGCGCCGGAGAGGGGATCGATGACCTCGGTGCTCAGGAGGATGACGACGCCGAGCAGCACTACGAGCGCAAACCCTGCGCGGTCGTGTCGGGGGGCGGCGGCGTCTTCCAGTTCGCTGACGAGGTGGAACTCGGATGAGTCCCGGTGACGTCGGGCGAAGCCCGGGCCGGTTTCGAGCAGGAGGGTGTCTCCCGGCTCGACTTCGATGTCGCCGATCTTCCCGGCAAGGCGGTGCCCGTGGCGATGGACCGCGACAACGACGGCGCCGTAGCGCGTTCGGATGCCCGCATCGCGGATCGACTGCCCGATCAGAGGCGACATGGGCGAGACGACCGCCTCGACAAGGTTCATCGACGGCCGATCGACGCCTGGTTGTCCTTCATCGGTGACGGGGACGAGTCCGCGGGTTTTCTGGAGATCAACAACGGATTCGAGCACGCCGACGAAGATGAGCGAGTCGTTTTCGGTGATTCGTTCTTCCGGTCCGACGGCGGTGACGGTTTCCATCGCGCGGTCGATCCGGCTGAGGAACAGCCCCGGGAGCTGGCGGAGTCCGGCGGATTCGACGGTCTGTCCGATCATCGGCGAGCCTGGCAGGACGCGCATGGCGGTCATGTACTGCCTTGCGTCGCGGGCGGTCTCGAATGGCTCGGGGCGGTTCGGGAGGAGCCTCCGTCCGAGCGAGAGCATGTAGAGAACCCCCGCGATGGCGACGCACACGCCGACGGGGGTGAAGGTGAACATCCCGAGTTCGGGGATGAGGCGATCGGGATGTTGCCGGTTGTGCTGTTGTACGAGCGCGGCGACGGTGAGGTTGGTGCTGGTGCCGATCAGCGTGCAGACGCCGCCGAGGATCGCGGCGAAGGAGAGGGGCATGAAGAGGAGAGAGGCGGCGATCCTCGCGCGTCTGGCGATGGTGTGGAGGACCGGAAGGAACGCGGCGACGAGCGTGGTGTTGTTCGTGAAGGCGGAGAGGAGGGTGACGGAGGCGATGAGCCTCGACTGTGCCTGGAGCGCGGTTCTCGGCCTTCCGAGGAGTCGGGCGCTCGCCATGGACATGGCGCCGGTTTCTCGCAGGCCGACGGTGACGACGTAGAGGAGCGCGATGGTGGCGACTCCCGGGTTGGCGAAGCCCGCGACGGCGTCCGCGGGAGTGATGATCCCCGCGAGCAGCAGGAGTCCGACGGCGCCGAGCAACGCGATGTCCGCGCTCAGCCGACCCGAGGCGAGCGTGCCGAGCATCGTGATGAGCGTCCCGGCGGTGAGCCAGGCCTGCCAGGTCATGGGTTGTGTATCGGCGAAATTGGCCCTCGGTCTGCGCGGCGGCGGTCCCGCGGACGCTGGGAGCGTCTCGGGCTATTTTTTCAGGCGGTTCTCGGCGTCGGGATCGTCGATGATGATCCGGGTGTACTCGACGGTGGCGCCCTCCTTCGGTTGGCCGTCGAAAATGACGTCGTACTTTGCGGGGACTTTCAGGCCGCTGACATCGCGGTGGTCCGTGAAGACCAGGATGGTTTCGCCGATCTTGGACTGTCGTCCGACGAAGGCCTCGGTCCGGATGAGGTCGGTGTTCGGATCGAAGCCCAGCGTGACGGTGCACCCGTCGTAGGATATGTGGACCTCTTCGACGCGGAACTTTTTTTTGCCCAGGGTCAACGAGCGCGGCCCAGCGTAGGCGACGGTGAAGCCGGGATCGTTCCGCGCTTTCAGGATGGAGACGGGGTTTCGGTGGTGCAGCGTGCGCGTGATGAAACGACGCTCGACGGGTTGCAGTTCTCGGGATTCGCCCTTGCTCGATTCGGTCCAACCGGCGAGCGGCGACTCGACGTGCGACCAGGCGCTTTCGTCCCACTGGTAATCCTGGCGGACCCCCGCGGGGTAGACCAGCAGGAGTGATTCCCGCTGGTGGTGCTGCTCGCCCTTGATGCTCATGCGCTTTTCGATGATGTGTTGATAGGAACGGACGGCGTCGAGCCGTTCCGCGCCGCCCATCGCGACGACGGCGCGGTCGATGAGTTCCCGGCCTCGCCTTGACGCGGCTTCATCGGTCGTGACCGGGGCATCCTCCGGGTCGAGGACCGCGGCGGGATCGAGCAGAAAGGTGTTGCGGCACTGGTCCGAGGCGAAGATGTAGATGCGGCCGTCGTACACCGCGTAGCGGTTGAGATCGCCCGCGCCGGAGAGGATTCCCATTCGGCCGCAGGCGCCGCCGAGCTGGATCTCGTATTTTTCGGGGTGCTCGCGGAACTCCTCGCGGTTCTGTTCGTTCGCGAAGAGGTACCGGTACTGGTAGCGTTCGGCGGAGATCGACTCATCTCCCGGCGTCTCGCGTCCGGCGACGAGTTCGACGGGGTCCATCTTGAACGTTCCCTCGACCGCGGCGTGCGAAGGATGGAATGATGCCAGGATCACCAGCGCGCTCACGCTCAGGTATCGCATGATGGAGCCCCCTCTCTGCTTCATTTCTTCTGGTTGGCGTGCAGCATGATCTGCCGCAGGAACTCGGACTCGGCATCCTTGTACCGGGTGAAGGAGCCGTCGAGTTGCTCGGCGATTTCGGCGGCCCGGGCGGCATCGTTCGGCGCGGCTGGGCCGGTGGCCAGGACGTGCAGCGTTTCCGAGGCAGTGCGGAGATCGCTGACGGCGGAGGCGTAGGCGCGCGCGGAATCGTAGAGGAGTTCGAAGTCGAGTTCTCGCTTATCGGGGCGGTAGAGAAGGCGCCAGGGTGAGCGGCGGACTTCGCCCAGCGTGGCGGTGAGTTGATCGGAGGCGAGCCGGAAGTTTGCCATCATGCGACGGATGTTGGGGGTCTGCTCGTCGAGCAGTCCCTTCGCATTGGCGAATGCGGCATCGGCGTTCTTGAGGGCGGACCGTCCGTCCTCAAGGAACGAAGCGGCCTTGTCCACGAGTTCGCCGTTGAGGCGAGCCATGAACTTGTCTCCTTCGGCCCCGATGTTCTTGAACGAGGTGATGGTGTCGCGCACGTCCTGGCGGTTTTCGGTGAGGTATTCCTGGGCCAGGTCGATGATCCGGCGGACGCTCTCGACCCGTTCCTCGATCGAGGCGGCGATGCCCGGCCCCTTGGCCATGGTGTCGTCGGTGTTCTTCACGATGGAATCGAGTCTTGCGGACCAGTCGGGCCACTTGGCGCGGACGTCGCTGCCGATGGAGCGTGCGTCGTCCATGAAGGAGTTGATTTTCTCGGTGGCGTCGTTGATGTTGCGGATGATGTTCTGGACCTGCTGCTTCTGGTCCTCGCCGTAGCCCGCCTGCGCGAGCATGGTGGGGGGTGAGATCCGTCCCTCGATGAGGTCGTCGGGTCCGATCATGCCTCCTTCGCCGGTCGTGCGGAAGTTGATGGTTCCGCTGCCACCCAGGAGCGGCGAGACGAGGTAGGCGACGGCGCCCTTGCGGAACCGGATGCCGTGGCCGATGCTCAGATCGACCTCGACCGCCTCGGCGCGTCCGTCTTCGGCGAAGTCGAACTTCAGGCCGTCAACAACGCCGACGGGTTGCCCTCCGACGAGGACGCGTGAACCCTGTTCTAGCCCGGTCGCTCCCTCGGCGACGGTGAATCGGACGCGGTAGGGCCTCGTTCCGAGTTGTTCGAGCGTCCCGGCGAGCAGGATGGTGATGACGACGGCACAAACGATGCTCGTCACCACGAGGATGCCCGCAAGAAGATTGTTCCGACCTCCACGCATCGCTGCACTCCACTCTACATGATCCCATCGGCGCGCGTCGAGACGATCGCTGGTGTCTGGAGGATGTCCTCGATCGGACCGCCGAGGAGGTCCTCGGCATAGTTGGTGGCGGCGCGGCGCCTGGTGATCGGGCCTTCGTGATCGCCCCGGAGAAACTGCCGGATCAGCTGCTGCTCCTCCGGCATGGCGAGGGCCTGGTCCCGGGGGGTCTTCCGCAGGGCGTCGAAGGCGTCGCGCGTATCCACGCGGAGCATCCTTCCCTTGTCCAGCATCGCCATCCGGTCGGCGATGGTGAAGGCGCTGTCCATCTCGTGCGTGACGACGACGCTGGTCACGTGCAGTTTTTTCGTGAGGTCCACGATGAGCTGGTCGATCTCGGCGCTCGTCACGGGGTCAAGGCCTGCGGACGGCTCGTCGTAGAAGAGGATGCGCGGATCAAGCGAGAGCGCCCGCGCGAGGCCCGCGCGTTTCTTCATTCCCCCGGAGATCTGGGCGGGGTACTTGCTGGCGTGCTCGCGGAGTCCGACGAGTTCCAGCTTGATCTTGACCTGGATGTCGATGATCTCCGCGGCCAGGTCGGTGTGTTCGAGCAGCGGGAGCGCGACGTTCTCCGCGATGGTCATCGAGTTGAAGAGCGCGCCGGACTGGAAGAGGATCCCGAACTTCTTGCGGACGGTGTTCAGCCCGTTCTCATCGAGACGGGAGATGTCCTGCCCGAACATCTCGATGGACCCTTCGTCCGGCTGGAAGGTCCCGATCATGTGGCGGAGGAGGGTGGACTTGCCGCAGCCCGACCCGCCCATGACCACCATGGTCTCGCCGGGATAGACATCGAGGGTGATGCCGTCGAGCACGGTCTTCCCGTCGAATCGCTTGACGAGGTTCTTGATGCGGATGATCGGGAGATCGGGCATTGGGGTCATGGTACCGAGGCGGGGGTCCGGGGCACGCCCACGGGGTGTCGCCGAAGAAGATGAGCGCGTGAGTGCGGCCGGTCGGCGTCGCTTGAAGAGGCGGGCGGGTCTCGGGCCTGCCCGAAACAGTTCTCCAAGCCACGAGGAGCAAGAAGATGATCCGTCACCACGCATATCGTTTGTCCACTTCGGTCCTGTTGCTCGCGTTCATCGCCGGCTCGTCGCACGCGGCGACGACCATCAACGCGGATGTCCGGTTCAGCCATCGGCTGACGCCGAATCCCTGGCAACTGCCGTCGAAGGGGATCGAGGTCGAGTTCTGGGAGCTCGACGATGTCACCTCGAACGACTACATCGGGACGACCACGACCGACGGCACGGGCCGCGCCACGCTGACCACCGACATGACCGATGGTCTGCTCGACAACTTTCTGGAGGTCTATGCGTATGCCAGCGCGAAGATCCCCGGCGTGGCGTACGTCCGGGACAACGCCAGCGCCACGCCTTACTGGTTCCGGATGCCCTCCGCATCAGGCTCGTACAGCAGCATCGGGATCGGGACCAACGGCAACATCGGCACCGGGTCGGTGGACAACACCTCTTACACGGGCGGGGCATTCAACATCCTCGCGCCCATCCAGTTCGCCAACGAGTACTTCACCAACACCTTCGGGCTGACGATCAGCGAAGTCCCGGTCCGCTACTACGACAATCCCGCCGACGATCGCGGCAACTATTACGTGGGCGGCGCCGGCCGCTTCATCCGTATCGACAAGGGCGACTGGGGTTCCTGGGACGTGATCGGGCACGAGTACGCGCACCACATCGCGGCGACGCACGGGATGGACGCGAGCACCGGCGGCCCTCACTCGATCCGCGCGGACATCATCCCGAACGCGGCAACGCCCGCGCAGAAACTTTCCGCGACCGCGCTGGCATGGAACGAGGGGCTGGTGACCGCGATGTACCAGATGGCGGTGCAGGAAGGGAATATCCGCGCGGCGTTCAACAACAACCTCGGCTCCCGGGACTACGACACCTGGTACACCGACTTTGACGCGCTTGGGAGCACCGCGGGAACCGACCAGGTGAACTTCGAGTACGACCTCGAAACCATCAGTTTCCACTCGTGGCAGGTCGATCCGGCCGACGGGGTGCGGAAGTTGCGCCAGTGGTACACGCCGACACAGTGCCGAGGACAGGGGGAGGGCAACGAACTGGCGGTGCAGCGTGCGCTCTGGGACATCTACGACGGCACGGGCGAGGCGCACACGGGGAACGCCTTCACGGGCTATCGCCGCGCCGGGCGATCGGACAAGATCGCGTTCGGCGCCGACGCGACATGGAAGAAGGCGATGCAGGGGACCGACGGCACGCCCAACAAGTACTTCCATGAATCGTGGCAGGACATCACGGCGTACCTGGCGACCAACGCGGGCAAGGCGGCGGCGGGGCTGGCAAACACCGCGACCAAGGCGCAGGCCGTGGCACGTGCCGGCGAGATCCTCGAGGAATACAACATCTCCGCGATGCCGACGTTCGGCAACCCCGATATCACCAACCCGGTCGAGGTCCCGACGGATCAACCGACGCTGACGTGGGACGAGCAGGCCAACGGGAGGACGGATATCTACCGCCTCCTTGTCTTCAAGTCCGACTGGTCGCTTCAATATGACTCTCGGAACATCGCCGACGCGACGGCGGATGTGATCGACCTGGCCAACAGCCACACGATCCCCGCGGCGAGCAAGCTTCCCAACGGTGTGTACTACTGGGTCGTGCTCTCGAACCCGGACGTGCTGACCGCGGCGAATCTCCGCGACAACGTGCTCGGGGGCGTGGCGAACCAGGCCGACTGGTACTCCTACTACTGGAGCGGGGCGAACGCGTTCCTTGTGAACATGGTCCCGACGCCCGGCTCGTTCGTGCTGATCGGTCTGAGCGCCCTGGCGATCATCCGGCGGCGTCGGATGGCCTGAAGCCCGCGTGCCTGATTCATGAATGTGTTGCCGCGGCCGGCTCGGGAGCATCCCGGGCCGGCTGTGCGCTTTGGCGGGGCGGCACGCCGCGCATCCAGAGCAGGCGGAGCGCGTTCACGATGACAAAGAGCGTCCCGCCTTCGTGGGCGATGACGCCGACGGACATGGGGACGGGGAGGCCGATGCGCGAGCCGACGAGCGTCGCGATCCCCATGAGGACAATGACGGCGAGGGCGATCGTGATGTTGAACCGGAGGATCGACCGTGCTCGGCGGGCCAGTTGGATCGCCCAGGGAACGCAGGCCAGGTCGTCGTTGAGCAGGACGATGTCGGACGATTCGAGGGCGGCGTCGGAGCCGATGGACCCGATGGCGATGGCGATGTCGGCGGCGGCCAGCGCCGGCGCGTCGTTCACGCCGTCGCCGATGAACGCGACGCCCGGGTATCGGCCGGGGGTTTTCCGACGTTCGAGTTTGAGCTCGCGGAGCAGGCGGACCTTGTCCTCCGGCATGAGGTCCGCGTGCCAGCGGTCGATCCCGACGAGCCTTGCGACGTATTCCGCGGTGACGGTGTTGTCTCCCGTGAGCATAACCACGGGCCGAACGTCGAGGGCGTGGAGTTGGCTCACCATCCCCTCGGCGCCGGGGCGGATGGCATCGGCGATTACCAACACGGCGGCGGCGCCGTGGTCTCCGCCGGCGGCGACGACCGCGCCGATCCGGCCGTCGCGCTGCACGCTGGTGAGCACTTCGAGGGTGCGCGAGCGGAGGCACGCCGGGATCGCCGGCTCAACATAGTCGTACGAGCCGACGAGCACGTCGTCCCCGTCGTAACGCCCCGAGACTCCCTGCCCCGCGGCGTGGAGCATGTCGGAGACGGCGGCCGGGGCGATGCGTCGTTCGATCGCGCCGTCGCGCACCGCCTTGGCGATGGGATGGGTCGAGTCCGATTCGAGGGCCGCGGCGACCGAAAGCAGCCGGTCCGCGTTGGACCATCCGATCGGGACGGCCTGGACGAGGCTTGCCCGGCCGAAGGTGAGGGTTCCGGTCTTGTCGAAACAGACGGAGCCGACGCGCGAGAGGCGCTCGATGGATTGTCCGCCCTTGAACAGGACGCCCGCCCGCGCGCCTCGGGCGATCGCCGCGAGCGTCGCGGTGGGGGTCGCGAGGATCAGCGCGCAGGGAGACAGCACGATCAGGAACGTGATCGCGGTGTAGGCGGCGCCGGAGAACGGCTCACGGAAACCGATCCACCACACGAGCATGATCGCCAGGCTGATCGCGAGGACGGCCCAGGCATAGGGCTGCCCGAGTCGATCGATCAGCCGCTGCATGGGTTCGCGCTGCTCGCGGGCTTCCATGACGAGGTTGAGCACGCGCTGGAGGCTTGATTCCGAGGCGGGGCGCAGGACTCGGGCCGTGAGCGCGGAGTCGAGGTTGACGGTGCCGGCGTAGATCGTGTCGCCCGGGTGAACCGAGCGAGGAAGGCTCTCGCCGGTGAGCGTGGATTGATCGATCGAAGACTTCCCCTCGTCCACTTCCGCGTCGGCGGGGATGCGTTCGCCGGGGCGGACCTTGATCCGATCGCCGGGGACGAGCGATTCCGGCGTTGTCTCGATCCACTCGCCGTCGCGTTCGACGATCGCTTCCGTGGGGAGGAGCTTGTGGAGCGCCTCGATCTCGCGCTTGGTGCGTGCGAGCGCGAGGTCTTCGAGGGCGCCGGAAAGGGTGAACAGGAAGAGCAGCAGCGCCCCCTCGCCCGGGTGGCCGATGGCCGCGGCCAGCCCTGCTCCGACAACCATGAGGACGTCGATATCGACGGTGAAGTTCCTGAGCGCGTCGATCGCGGCCCGGACGCCGTACACCATGCCGATGACGAGGCTGATCCACACCATCGCCCGGAACACGGGCGACTCGGTCCACCAGCCGCCGACCACTCCCGTGATGAGGAGGCCCCCGGCAAGGAGAGACAGCACGAGTTGGACGCGGGGCTGCCACACCGGGTCGAGCCATGATTGATCGGGGTTGCTCTCGGCGATCCGCGACGGAGCGCCTGAGGTTTGGCTCATGTCAGCACCTTATCCGACCCGCCTGGTTCGATCATTTCAGCAAGTTCGATCGGCGTGGAACCCTTCTGGTCGCCGGTCATCCAATCAGGTCTCGCCCCGGCCCGATGAGAGTGGTAGACTTTTTCACGGTTCGGGGACGTTGGCCGTTTCGATTCAGTTGACAGGAGGTACCGATCATGACTCGACTGCTTCAGGTTTTCTCGATCGCTATCGTCACGATGGTCGCGTTGATCGTCATGCCCTCGGCGGCGATCGCCCAGAGCCAGTCGGTTTCGGTGGCGGATCAGAAGAACACCGAGCGGTCGATCCGCACCATCAACCGCACCGCCGCCTCGGCGGAGTTGGGGCTGTCGCGGCTGTCGACCAGTGTCGAGACGCTCCTGAATCGTCTTGCTGGCTCCGGCGCGAGCGATACCCGCATGACCGACGTCGCCATCTTTTACCAACGATCGGCTACCGCGGCACGGTATCGCGCCGAATCAAAGATCAACGTCGAGGCGAACAAGCAGTCGATCAAGCTCCGCGCCAAGGCCAACTCGGAAGCGCTCCTCGCGGACCTCGAGGATGCCAGGCAGACCGCGATCGCCAACATCGCCGCGGCGGAGGCGGAAACGCTCGACTCGATCGGTGAGTCGCTTGATACCGTCCTGAATCTCTGAAGAAACCGGGAGGCGCGGCGGCGGTAATCATGCACGGGAGTCATGGGTTGGACCTCGTTTCACTTGGAGGCCTTGATGTTCGCATCGTTGATTCGTTCCGGGTTGAGCCGCTGGATGCTGGCGGCGATCTTCGTCGCGGCGAGCGTGCCGAGCGCGACGGCGGTGAACGCACCCCCGAGACGCCCGACCGCGCCCGAGATCCTCGAGGCGGCGGTCATGAAGATTGAGGCCGCCACGACCAAGGCCACGGACCGGATCGAGGTGCTGGCGGATCGGGCGGTCTATCGGCTGGAGCGTTCGGCACGCGCCGGCGCGTCGCGTGCTTCACTCGAAAAAGCGGCGAACAAGGCCAAGAAGGGGTTCTCCAGCCCGGCCCGCAGCGGATACGCGCAGGTGACGCGCGAGGTTGGCACCGCGATGATCCGCATGCGGTCCGCGGAGGAATACACGACCGATCTCCAGGACGATCTGTTCTTTGCGAGAGAGGTCGCGGGGGGGACGCTGGAAGACGCCGTCCAGGCGGCGCGTACACGTGTGGATGAAGCCCTCGCGGCCGTGCCGGCGACGCCTTGAGGCGGGCGCCCGCGTTCGACGCTCCATCAATTCCGGCGAATACGAGCAATAGGCCTCTTTGGGCGGCGTTTGGCCCTCCGACCGGTCGCGTATGTGCGTTGGAGAGTCAAACGTCGGCGTGAGTCCAATCGGCTCGCGCAGAGGAGACCAAGTCATGCTTGCCGTTGTTCGAATCGCTGCCCTGGGCGCCGTGTTGGCCTCGATGCTGTCCGCCTCGTCCGCGATGGCCGCCGAGAAGGCTCCTCCGACCGCGGACCAGGTGGTGGCCCGGCACGCGGAACTCGTGCGGAATCTCGAGGTTCGATCGGGTGAGGCGCTCGCCCGCGCCGGCGAGACGGGGGTCAACGCCGTCAACGCGCTTGACGCAAAGGGGGCGGCGGATGAGAAGATCCTCGCCGCGGGTCGGCGTGCGCTCGGCCGGGTCGGGATGGGGGTTGATCGTTCGCTCGGCGGGGTTCGCAAGGTGACGGAGGGGGCGCTTCGGACGCTGACTCGCATCGGAGCGAGCGACGAGGTCAAGCAGAGCGTTCGCGCGACCGCTTCCGGTGCCGCGGCGTCGATCCGGGCTTCGGGAGAAGCGGCGGCGACGGCGATCCGCTCGGCGGTGGATGCGGCGACGGCGAACGAGTAGCCCTCGCGCGGGGTTCGTGCAAGAAAAGTGTGTCTCATCGGCCCCGCCGGGGTGCATTCCGGTGGGGCCTTTTTATTTCCTGTTTCGAGATGATTGACGGGTGGCAAGAACCGCCGAAGAGGTAGGGCGGAGGGGAAGGTGGACCGTGCGTTCGGTGCGAACGGCCGCATTTTGTTCGGACTGATTTTCGTGGCGGTCACTTGACAATTGCCGGCGTGGCTCCTCCACTCACACCCTTGGAGGTCCGATGGGGGTCCGAGAAGTTCGGATCGATCGAGGCAGATCGAGTGGCAGGCGACCGCCGTTTTTCGGCTGATTGGCAGGGAGTTCATGGCAAAGAAGGCGGGCACATCGCGGGGAAAGAAATCGGTCGGCCCTGTCCGGGAGGGTGGGACCGCGCTGGCCGATCGGCCGAATCGTTCGGTCGATGGTCGGGGCAAGAAGCTGGTCATCGTCGAGTCCCCGGCGAAGGCCAAGACCATTAACAAGTACCTGGGAAGCGACTATGTGGTCGAGGCGTCGGTCGGTCACGTGCGCGACCTGCCGAGCAAGAATCCGAAAGGGGTGAAGGCTCCGGTGCCGGGTGTGGACCTGGAGCATGGGTTCCGTCCCACCTACGAGGTGCTGTCCGGCAAGGCGGCGGTGATCACCAAGCTCAAGCGTCTGGCGAAGAGCGCGAGCGAAGTGTGGTTTGCGACCGACCTTGACCGAGAGGGCGAGGCGATCGCGTGGCACATCGCGGAGGAACTCGGCATCAAGCCGGAGATGGCGAAGCGTGTGATGTTCGCCGCGATCACCAAGGACGAGATCAAGCGTGCGTTCTCGAACCCGCACCCGATCGATGTTGACCGCGTGAATGCGCAGCAGGCGCGTCGGATCCTGGATCGCATCGTGGGGTACCAGGTCTCGCCCCTGCTGTGGAAGAAGGTGGCGGGTGGGTTGTCGGCGGGTCGCGTGCAGAGCGTGGCGCTGCGGGTGGTGGTGGAGCGCGAGCGAGAGATCCGCGACTTTGTTCCCGATGAATATTGGGAGATGACGGCGCGGTTCGCGCTCGATCCCGCCGCGGCGTCGAGGCTTGTGAGCGAGTGGTCGAGGTTTGTCTCGCAGAAGGATGAAAAGGGGAACGCGCCCACGCTCAAGGCGCAGAACGCGTGGATCGCCGACAAGAAGGCGATCCGAGCGGAACTGGTGGAGATTGCGGGGAAATCGTTCAATCTCGGCCAGGCGGGCGGGTCGGCGACGACCTTCAAGGACCTGGCGGTGGAGGCGTCGCGGATCGCGGGGCTTGCCGGGTTGAAGAACATCAAGAGCGCGGTGCGTGAAGACGCGAAGGGCAAGGGGCCGGCGAGGTTTGTTCGGACCATCACGGGCGAGGCGGATTCGAGCACGCCCTGGCGGATCAAGTCGATCGAGACCAAGCGGACTCGGAGTCGTCCGTCCCCGCCTTTCATCACATCCACGCTCCAGCAGGCGGCTTCAAGCCGGCTGGGCTTCGGGGCGCAGAAGACGATGCGTGCCGCGCAAAGGTTGTACGAGGGTGTCGAGGTTCCCGGCGAGGGGGCGGTGGGCCTGATCACCTACATGCGTACCGACTCGACGCACCTTTCGAGCGACGCGCTGGAGATGGCCCGCGGCTATGTCTCGTCGAAGTTCGGGGCCAGGTACCTGCCCGAGAAGCCGAACTTCTTTACCTCATCGAACAAGGATGCGCAGGAGGCGCATGAGGCGATCCGGCCGACGAACGTCGAGTTTACCCCCGCGAAACTGAAGAACGTGCTCGAGCCGGATCAGTGGCGTCTGTATTCGCTGATCTGGGAGCGGTTCCTCGCGTGCCAGATGACTCCGGCGGAGTGGGACGCGACGACGGTGCTGATCGAGGGCGGCACGGACCCGAAGACGCCGCTCACGTTCAAGGCGACGGGGCGCGTGCTGGTGTTCGACGGCTTCCTGAAGGTAACGGGCATCCCGACGGCGAGCGACGAACAGACACTGCCCGCGCTGAAAGAGGAGCAGAAGGTCGCGGCGTTCAGCGTCGAGCCGATGCAGAAGTTCACCAGCCCCCCCGCGCGGTACTCGGAGGCCTCGCTCATCAAGGTGCTCGAGTCGGAGGGGATCGGGCGTCCTTCGACGTACGCGTCGATCATCGGGACGATCATCGACCGCGAATACGTTGAACTGACCGATCGCCGGCTGTATGCGACCTATGTCGGGGAAGTGGTGAATGACTTCCTGATCAAGGCGATCCCCGAGATCATGGAGATCGGGTACACGCGCGAGATGGAGGCGGAACTCGACCACATCGAGGACGAACGGAAGAACTGGGTGGACGTGCTCGACGCGTTCTACCGGAAGTTCAAGAAGCAGGTGGAGTCGGCGGCCGATCTTCCTCACGAGAAGGGGAAGACCGTCCCGGCGCCCCCCGAGTTGAAGTGCGCCAAGTGCGGCGCGGGGCTGGTGTACCGGCTGGGCAAGGGGGGACGGTTCCTCTCGTGCTCGCGGTATCCCGATTGCGACTACGCCGCGCCGGTGGACCGAGAGGGCAAGCCGCGCCTGGTGGAGACGGTCAATGTGGCTTGCCCGACGTGCGGTCGCGGCATGACGAAGCGCACGGGCAAGTTCGGTCCCTTCCTGGGCTGCTCGGGGTACAACGACAAAGAAAATCCGTGCAAGACGATCGTGAAACTCGACCGCAAGGGCCAGATCCAGGCGCCGACCGTGCCACCGCTGAGCACGGACCTCGCCTGCCCGAAGTGCCAGTCGATGCTCTATGTGCGGGGCGGGGCGCGTGGTCCATGGCTCAGTTGCAGCGCGTTCCCCAAGTGCCGGGCGCGCGGCAAGTGGAGTGACTACAGCGAGGCGGTTCAGAAGAAGTGGCTGGATGCGTACGAGGCGCACGCCGCGAAGAACCCGATCATTGTCATCCGCGACCTGCAAGGGCGGGCGCTGACGGATGCGAAGGGGAAAGCGATCGTGAGGAAGGACGAGACGCCCGAGGGGGCGGATGCGGGCGTGGTGGAGGAGTTGCCCGAAGAGGTTGAGGTGGGGTGAGTGGGGGCCGGGGCTTCGGGAGTGTGATCCGCCCGCGCGGCGCGGACGGCGCGGTGAATCACCTCGGGAGCGATCCCGGCCGCGTGGGCGCCAGCGATTGATCGGCTCGCTCCGATTTTCGTTCCTCGGGCACTGGAGTCTCCTGCGTTACCATCCCCTCCGTGTTTTCTCCCATCCCTGAAATTCTGGACGAGGTTCGCGCCGGCCGATTCATCGTCCTCGTGGACGATGAAGACCGTGAGAACGAGGGCGACCTTGTTCTCGCCGCCCAGTTTGCGACGCCCGAAAAGGTTCAGGCGATCCAGCGGCTCGCGGGTGGGTACCTCTGCCTCAGCCTGACCGAGGCGGATTGCGATCGTTTGGCGCTGCACCCGCAGGCGGGCCAGAACACGTCCGTGCGGGGGACGCCGTTCACGGTGTCGATCGACGGTCATCCGAAGCACGGCGTCGGGACGGGCGTTTCGGCGTTCGATCGAGCCAAGACGATCGCGCTGGCGATTGATCCGGCGACCTCCGCCGGCGACTTTGTGAGGCCGGGGCATATCAATCCCCTGCGTTCGCGCGACGGCGGGGTGCTGGTGCGGATCGGGCAGACGGAGGGGGCGGTGGACCTGGCGCGGCTGGCGGGGGTGCATCCGTCGGCGCTTCTGATCGAGATCGTGCGGGAGGACGGCCAGATGGCGCGCCGCCCGGACCTGGAGCGGATGTGTGCCGCGAACGGCTGGAAGATGTGCTCGATCGAGCAGTTGATCGCGTATCGGCTGGAGCGTGACACGCTGGTGAGGCGGCTGCCGCCGGTGGGCGGGATGACGATCGAGACGGAGGCCGGGGCGTTCAGCCTGATCGCGTACCAGAGCGTCGTGGACCCGCTTCCCCAGTTGGCGTTGACGGTGGGCGGTGTGGGTGATCTGGACGGCGCGGGTCGCGTGAAGGCCTGCCGCGAGCCGACGCTGGTGCGGATGCACCGGCGGAACCTGTTGGGGGACGTGTTCGGGGATGTGTCATCGACTCCCGAGGGGGCGAGCCGTCGATCGCTGATGGCGTCGATGAAGTTGATCCAGCGCGAGGGTCGCGGCGTGATCGTGTACCTGAGGCCGGAGGCTTCGGGCGACGGTCTTGATCGTCGGATCGCGCCGGATGAATCCGCGGGTGCGTGGCGGCCGCCGACGCGGCTGGATGCTCCGAAGGTTCCGATGCACCTGCGTGAGTTCGGTATCGGCGGTCAGATTCTTCGTGACCTCGGGTTATCCAGACTGAGACTCCTGAGCAATCATCCGAAGGCGCTGCCGGGACTTGACGCGTTCGGACTTGAGATCGTTGAGCATGTGGGGCTACACTTGGACGAGTCCCCTTGACGCGTTGGGGCACGCCGAGTTGAGGAGGCGCGCTCCGAAGCCCCTTCTTGCGGCGCAACCGCCCACGAAGCCCCGACGCGGAGACCGAACGCCCCGGAAATGTCCGGGGCGTTTTTCTTGGTGTTCAGGCGTACTTTTCGCGCGCGAGCAACGCGGCGCCGAGCAGCCCCGCGTCGTCGGCGAGGCGTGTGGTGACGACGCGGCAGGAATGCAGCGCCTTCGGGAACACGTGGGGCTTCATGGCGTGCGCGACACGATCGGCAAAGGGCTGGCCGAAGGCCTCGGCGAATCCGCCCCCGAGAATGATCATCGGGAGGCTGAGCAGCGTGACGGCGTTGGCGGCGGCGATGCCGATCAGCGCGGTGGCCTCGTCGACGACCTCTCGAACGAGCGTGTCGCTCTTGTTGTATGTCTCGGCGAGGGCGGAGGCGCCGATGTCGTCGCGTCCCCCGGCGATGTCGATGAGCGAGGAGGCGCGGTTGGCGTCGATCAGCCTGAGGATGCGGCCGACGAGGTGCTTGCGCGAACAGTTCTGTTCGAAGAGTCTCCAGCCGAGGGGCGCCCCGGGGAAGAGGACGGTCTGCCCGATTTCGCCCGCGGAACCGAGCGAACCGTAGTAGAGCGAGCCGTTGAGGATGAGGCCCCCTCCGATGCCGGTGCCGATCCAGATTCCGAGCACGTCGTGGGCGTTTTCGCCGGCTCCGAGACGGTTCTCACCGTAGACCGCGACGTTGACATCGTTGTCGATGAGCACGGGGCGACGGTCGAATGCGGCGGACAGCCTGTCGGCGAGCGGCATGTTGTTCCAGCGGAGGTTGGGGGCTTCCAGAACCACGCCGAGTTTCATGTCGATGGCGCCTGGCGCGCCGACGCCGATGGCGGCGAGGTCCTTGGTGTTGAGGCCGGATTTTTCGCAGGCATCCTCGACCCCTTCGATCATTCGTTCGAGCACGGCATCGCCGCCTCGTTCGGCCTTGGTCTTGATCTTGGATCGGCCAAGGACGGCGTTCGAGGCGTCGACGACGCCGATCTGCATGTTTGTTCCGCCGAGGTCGATGCCGACGACGAAGGGTGGTGTGGGCATGGGAGGGGCGCCTGAGTCCGTGTCGTAGGTGCGGAGTTCGATGATCCGTTGATCGGCTGGCCGGTGATCCGGTCTGACCGAACGCCTTCGAGTTTTCCAGGTTTGCGGTGATTCCGTCCGTTCGAGGCCGACCGTTACCATACCTCGATGCACGGAGTGCAGGTTTATGCCATGGCGGGCATCGCGGCGTGGGCGGCGTGGTGCCTTGCCGTGCGGTGGGTGGTGCGGCCGGGGTTCCGTGGCGGTGAGCCGGGGGCGTGCTTCGCGGTCCGGGTGATTCGCGCGTACGCACGGTTCATGCACGCGCTCCGGGTCGGGGGGGTGGAGCATGTTCCCGCGCGTCCGCCGAGCGGGTTCTCCGACCGTCCGCTGGTGATCGTCTCGAATCACACCTCCGGGGTTGATCCGGCGCTGATCCAGGCCGCGCTGGGCTTTGAGGTCAGGTGGGTGATGGCGGAGGACATGCGTGCGTCGCGGTTCGAGTGGTTCTGGGAGTTCGCGCGGATCATCTTTGTCGATCGAGAGGCCGGGGATGTTTCGGGGCTGCGCGAAGCGCTGCGTCACCTGCGGGCCGGCGGGACGCTGGGGATTTTTCCAGAGGGGGCGATCGAGCGGCCGCCGCGGATGCTGCTGCCGTTCAGAGAAGGGGTCGGCGTGCTGATCGCGCGGTCGCGGGCGCTGGTGCTCCCCGTCGTGGTGGAGGGGACGCCCTTCGCCGCGACGGCGTGGGGAGCGCTCGGGAAGCCGAGTCGATCGACGGTCCGGTTTCTCCCGGTGATCGATTTTTCAGCGCGTGCCACGCCGGCGGGAGAGGTGGCGGGCGTGCTGCAACAGGTCTTTGCGGAGTCGACGGGCTGGCGGGTGAACGAGAAGCCGCCGAAATACGAGGCGGGCCGATGGTGGTACGTTGATGAAGCGGGCGCGTATCGCCCGGAGTCCTGAGGTCGCGGGGCACGATCATGCTTGCACGAGTCACCGGCATCCTGGAACGGATCGACGAGAGCACGGCGGTCGTGATGATCCCCGGCGCTCAGCCGGGGTTTGATTGCGCGTACGAGGTGATGCTCCCGGCGTTTCTCGCGCAATCGCTGGCGGATCGTGTGGGCGGCCCGATCACGCTGCACACGATCCAGTCGATCGAATCGCCGGATCAGGGGGCGAGTTTCGTGCCGCGGATCATCGGGTTCAGCGCCACTCCCGAACGGCGTTTCTTTGAACTGTTGACGACGGTGAAAGGGGTGGGCACGAAGAAGGCGCTGCGTGCGCTGGCGGCGCCGGTGGGCGAGGTGGCGCGGGCGATCACGCTGCGCGATGCCTCGGCGCTGTCCAGGCTGCCCGGGATCGGGAAGCGTCTCGCGGAAACGATCATCGCCGAGTTGCACGGCAAGGTCGAGGCGTTCGCGGGCGAATCGATCATGGAGGGAAAGCCTTCGAGCGGCGCCGAGCGCGGCGCGCAGGAGCCGTTCCATCGCGCGGTGGCGGCACTGGTCCGCCTGGGCGAGACGCAGGCGGACGCCGACCGCCTGGTGCGGCGGGCACTCGAAGGAGATGCGGCGCTGGCGACGGCGGACGAACTGGTGGCGGCGGCGCTCGGGATGCGCTGAGGCGGGGGGCTTCCGTCAGCGAGCCGCACGCTTCTCGCGGGCCTCGCGGACCAGTCGGAGGGCTTCGTCGATGGCCTTGGGCAGGTCGTCGTTGACGATGAATGCGTCGTACACGCCGCAGCGCTTGGCTTCGGCGATTTCTTCACGTGCGACGTTGTATCGGCGCTGGATGACTTCCTCGGTGTCGCGTTTCCGGGCACGAAGGCGGGCGAGGAGGGCCTCCTCGCTCGGCGGGAGGACGAAGAGTCCGAACGCGCGGGGCATCTTCGCCTTCACTTGTTTCGCTCCCTGCACGTCGATCTCAAGGATCATGAGCCGGCCGCGAGCGAGTTGGGCATCGACGGGGCCTTTCAGGGTTCCGTACTTGTTCCCGGCGTAGACCGCGTGTTCAAGGAACTCTCCCGCGGCGACGCGGCGGTCGAACTCGGTGTCGCTGATGAAGTGGTAGTCCACGCCGTCCACGTCCACGTCGGATCGCGGCCGCGTGGTGGCGCTGATCGAGAAGACCGAGTCGGGGATGGAGCGTTCGACTGCGCGGGTGATGGTGGTCTTGCCGACGCCCGACGGGCCGCTGATGACCAGAAGCATGCCGTTGTCGGTGTCGGTGGCGAGTCGGTGGCGCGGGGGGGTGGTCATCGGGTCAATCTACCCCGGCGGTCGCTCGGACGGAAGCGTTGCGCGGCGGCGGTTTCCTACACTGCCGGGATGCCCGATCCGGCCGAGATCCCGATCTACGAACTCGAGCGAGAGCCGGACCCTCCCCGGCTGACGGGGGCGGTGGTCCTGCGGAAGGACGCCTACGACCTGTACGCCGCGCTCGGCTCGGAACTGCTGCTCCACGCCTTCAACTGCGTCCGCGCCTTCGGCGATTTTCACGTCGCCCTTTCCGGCGGCAGCACGCCTCTGCCTTTCTATCGCCGCTTGATGTCCGACCCCATGTTCCGCGAACTGCCCTGGAAGCGAACGCACCTCTGGCTCGTGGATGAGCGGCGTGTGCCGATGGACGATGAGCGGTGCAACTGGACGCAGATCGCCGGGTACATGCTCGATCACTCCGACATCCCCGCGTCACAGGTGCATCCGATGGACCAGATGAGCGCGGACGCGGCGGAGAAGTACGAAGCGGAACTGCGCGAGGTCCTGGGCTGGCGCGAACGGGGTCAGGACCGCCTCGACTTCGTTCTGCTGGGCATGGGAAGCGACGGCCATACGGCCAGCCTCTTCCCGCACTCGCCCGCTCTGGCCGAGCGTTCGCGGCTGGTCACGATCAACGCCGGACCAAGGGTCACGCCGCCGGATCGCCTGACGATGACGTACCCGCTGCTGAACAGCGCCCGGCTGACAACGGTGCTGGTGACGGGCAAGAGCAAGCAGGCCGCGCTGGCGCATGTCGCCGCTCGGCGCGATGCGCCCGGCGCGGAGATCGATCTTCCGATCCTCGGCGTCAAGCCGCTGGGCGACGGGATCGTGCGCTGGTACCTCGATCATGAGGCGTGCCCACAGCCCGCGTGAACCGGATCATCGTCCCTGGAACTGCGCGGGCACGGGGCCGTGGTCCGCGCGGATGGTCGAGCGGATGCCGCCCCGCCCGCGCCAATCGGTGATGACCTGGAGCCACGCCGGGTTCATCGTCTTGACGAGGTCATCGCGGATTCGGTTGGTGACGGCCTCGTAGAAGATCCCTTCGTTTCGGAAGGACTGGTAGTAGAGTTTGAGGCTCTTCAACTCGATGCAGCCGCGCGAGGCCGGGTCGCTCGCGGCGCGCGGCTGGTAGCGGAGGGTCACGACGCCGAAGTCGGGGTGCCCGGTCTTCGGGCAGACGCTGGTGAACTCCTCCGCGACGTGCTCGATGACGAAAGGGGCGTCGGTCGGAGTCGGAAAGGTTTCGAGAAGTGATGGGTCGGGCATGGAGTGCTCACGCCCCCGCCGGGACCGCGGGCTTCAGGCTCGCCGAGGCCCGGCGCTGCACGGGCTGGGTCCGCTGAGGCCCGGTCGATGCGAAATGATCCTGCGAGCCGGCGAAGTCCTCTCCGAAGCGGATGAGGCGGAACGAGTTCCCGATGACGAAGACATCGCCCACGAAGTGATAGAACGCGGCGAGCCAGAGTGGGAGCGCGCCGGTGGCGGCGGAGATGAGTCCGATGAGGGCGATGACGATCGCGGCCGCGATGTTTTGCCCGATGATGAGTTTCGATCGCCGCGCGAGCATCATGAGGAAGGGGATACGCGAAAGATCATCGTTCATCAGCGCGACGCCCGCCGAGTTGGTGGCGATATCGGAGCCTGAAAGCCCCATCGCGACGCCCACGTCCGCGGCGGCGAGCGACGGGCCGTCGTTGATGCCGTCGCCCACCATCATCACGCGGCTCCCGCCTCGGACGAGGGCCTGGATCAGGTCGTGCTTCTCTTCCGGCAGGCACTCGGCCTCGATCTGATCAACCCCGACCGACACGCCGACGCGCTTGGCAACCGCGAAGCGGTCGCCCGTGAAGAGGAGGGTCTTGCGGATGCCGAGTTCGCGGAGTTTCTCGACCACTCCCTTGGCGTTGTAGCGGAGCTTGTCTTCAAGCCCGACAGCGCCGAGGTAGCGGCCGGCGCGCATGACGTGGACGCCGGTCATCCCCTCGATCTTGGACTCGACCTCCTCGATCTGCTGGATATTCGCGGGGTGGAGCTCCCGAAGCCAGGTGGCCCGGCCGGCAACCAGTTCGCCCGATGCGGTCGTGCCGCGGACTCCGCGCCCGTGGATCTCCTCGAAGTTGCCGCCCGAGGCGGGGACGATCCGCGCCTGCTCGGCGGTGTGGACGATTGATCGAGCGAGCGGATGGTTTGAGTGCTGCTCGGCGTCCGCGGCGGCCTGGAGCAGTTCGGCGCCGTCCACCCCCGGCGCGGGGGCGAGGCGGCTGACGGCGAACTTGCCCGTCGTGAGCGTGCCCGTCTTGTCGAGGACGATGGTGTCGATGTTCGCCGCGGCTTCGAGGTACGAGGTCTGCTTGATCATGATCCCCAGCCTCGCCGCCGCGGCGAAGGCGGCCATCATCGCGGTGGGAGACGAGAGAAGCAGTGCCGACGGGCAGACGACCACGAGCACCGTGATCGCTTTTTCCATGTCGTTGGTGAGGTACCAGACAAGGGCCGCGGTGACGAGCGCGACGGGGACGAAGTATCGTGCGACCTGCTCGATCATCAGTTGACGAGGGGTGCGCGTCGCCTCGGCCGCGTGGATGAGCGAGGCCACCTTGCCGATGGTCGAGTCCTCGCCGATCTGCGTCGTCCGCAGGTCGATCGTCCCCGTGATGTTGGTGGTGCCGGCGTAGACCGTGCTGCCCGGCTCGACTTCGACCGGCGCGGCCTCGCCGGTGAGGCTCGCCTGGTTGATCATCGACTTGCCGGCCGTCACGACGCCGTCCACCGGGAGGTTCTCGCCCGCGCGGACGCGGACGATGGTGCCGACCTTCACTTCCTCGATGGGCGCTTCGCGCTCGCTTGAACCCTCGACGATGCGGGCGATGTCCGGGGTGAGTTGGACGAGTTGCTCGATCGCTCGGCGCGCGCCCCATGCGGTCCGGCGGAGCGCCTGGTCGGCCACGAGCAGGATGAACGCGAGGTACGCCGCGGGTTCGTAGGCCCCCGTCGCGATCGCGGCCAGCACGGCAAGGGCGGCGAGCGTGCTGCTGCTCCACTGACCGCGGAAGAGTTCTTTCCCCGCCGAATAGAACAGCCCCGCCCCGAGGAGCAGGGCGCCGATGAGCGCGGGAATCTGTGAAATCTCCGCATCCGCGAGGGCGAACCATCGGCAGAGCGTCGAGATGAACGCAAGCAGCCCGCCAACGAAATAAACCAGGATCCACCGTTCGAGTTTGAGTTCGTGGTGCGCGCAGCACTCGACGCCGTGCTCGTGGTCGTGATCGTGCGGCGTGTTCTTGACCTGCGGGAGCGAGGTATGAGTAGCCATGCGGACTCCAAGGGGGCTGTGACGAACAGATATAGTACGAATCAGCGGGAGCCGAGTTCCCCCGCATCGAATCGGCGAGCGGAATCAGCGCGCGGGACCAGTTCGCCGCGCCAAAAAGCAGGAGGAACGGGCCGGCGATCCCGTGCCAGGGCATGACAACCCCCCAACTCCCGAACATCACGATCCTGGGCGACGGCCAAATGGGGTTGTTCTGCGCCGGCCTGCTCGGATTGTCGGCTCGGGTCGGTCGCGTGACGCTCTGGGGGCACGAGGTGCGGCCGATCGAGTCGCTGGCCCAGACGAGATTCTCACCGCGATTGCCCGACGTGCGGCTGGCCGATCGAGTGGTGGTGACGACGCACGGTGGGGAGGCGCTCATGGGGGCGGACCTGGTCATCTCCGCCGTGCCGACCCAGTTTTCGAGGTCGGTGTGGGAACAGTTGCGCGGGTGCGTGCCCGAGGCTCGGCGGTGCGCCGTGGTGAGCGTGGCGAAGGGGCTTGAGAACGGGACGCTGCTCCGACCGACGCAGATCATTTCGGAGGTGCTCCGAGACGATCCCGACGGCCTGCCCCGAGGCTACTGCGTGCTGAGCGGGCCGACGATCGCGCCGGAACTGGCCCGCTGCCTGCCCGCGACGATGATCGCGGCCAGCGACGACACCGCCATCGCGGAGCGAGTGCAGACGCTGTTCTCGACGAACTGGCTGCGCGTGTACACGAGCAACGATCCGCTGGGCGTCGAGATCGCCGGGGCGACCAAGAACGTGATCGCGATCGCGGCGGGCATCCTGGACGGGCTGCACGCGGGCTACAACGCCAAGAGCGCGCTGCTCGCGCGCGGCCTCGCGGAGATTACGAGGCTCGGCACCGCGATGGGCGCGAAGCAGGAGACGTTCTTCGGGCTTGCGGGGATGGGCGACCTCGCCACCACGTGCTTCAGCCCCGAAGGGCGGAACCGCACCCTCGGCGAAGCGCTCGGCAAGGGCGAGAAACTCGAACACTTTCTCGCGCGGACCGAATCGGTGGTCGAGGGCGTCACAACCGTGACGGCGGTGATGGAACTGGCAAGGAAATACCGCGTCGAGATGCCGATCGCCGAGGCGGTCCACTCGGTGCTGTACGGCGGGGTGGATCCGCTCGAGGCGATCCAGAAACTGATGAGCCGCGAACTTAAGGCAGAGCGGGTGGGGTAGTCCACCGGAGGATGCGTCTTGAACGATCGAACCATGCAGTTGGCGATGTGTCTGGTGCTGCTGATGAAGGCCGCTTCCGCCCACGCCTGGGACGGCCACGGGCATCGCCTCGTCACCGAACTCGCGATGGACGCCGTGCGGCTTGACCCGCTCATGCCGTCGTGGCTGGGCGAGGCGTCGTCGAGGCAGCGCGCCATGTATCAATCGGTCGAGCCTGACCGATGGCGAGGCCAGCGCACCCCGGCGCTCTCGCACATCAACAACCCCGATCACTACATCGACATCGAAGACCTCGCACCCTTCGGCCTCACGATCGACACGATGCCCAACCTCCGCAGCGAATACATCCGCGTGATGGCGGTCGAGAAAGCGGCCCACCCCGAGCGATTCAGTCATTACGACCCGGCGCTCGACCCGATCCGCGACAAGGAGTTCCCGGGCTACGTCGCCCACTCGATCATCGAGCAGTACGCCAAGCTTCAGTCCAGTTTCAGGACGCTGCGCACGATCGAGGCGGCGGGGGTCGAGGGACGTGCCGCGCAGGTCGAGCAGGCGCGGGCCAACGTGCTGTACCACGTCGGCGTGCTGAGTCACTTTGTCGCCGACGCCGCGCAGCCCCTGCACACGACGCAGCACTTCAACGGCTGGTCGTCGCTCGCCCCGAATCCCAAGGGCTACACCACGAGCAACCGGTTCCACGCCTACATCGACGGCGGGGTCGTTGAACTGCACCATATCGACTACCCGTCGCTGCGTCCGCTGGCGAAGTTCGATCTCTGCGTGAAGGCCGACGATCCGTGGAACGACATCATCGCCCACATCAAGCGCTCGTTCGCCCATGTGGAGGACCTCTACCGCATGGAACAGGACGGCTCGCTCGACCAGGAACCGGGGAAGCAACTGATCGAGGAACGCCTCCTCGACGGCTCCGCGATGCTCTACGCACTGATCCGCGCCGCGTGGGAAACCAGCGAGCCGGAGGGGGCGGAGATCAAGCGGTTCATCAACTGGACGCCGGTGGAGTCACCCTGATCGCCCGTGCTGTTCGGCTTGCCCTTCGGGTACGGCCGTGGCACCCTCTTGATGAATGTCCCTCCCCGCCCGCTTCATCTTCCTCGGCACCGGCACCTCGGGCGGCGTGCCGCTCATCGCCTGCCGGTGTGCCACCTGCACGAGCGCGGACCCGCGCGACACGCGGTCCCGCACCGCCGCGGCGATCGAATGGATCGACCCGCGGGGCACGCCGCGCTGCGTGCTGATCGACGCAGGCCCCGACCTCCATGCGCAGGCGCTCCGCCATGACCTCTGGCGATGCGACGCCATCTTGTTCACGCACAACCACGTCGATCACATCTTCGGTCTCGACGAGGTGCGCCGCTTTAACGCCGTGATGCAGGCGCCGATCGACCTTTACGCCGAGGGGTACGTGCTGGACTCGCTCCGCCGCGTGTACAAGCACATCTTCGACAAGGACGCGAACGTCAACGACTCGTTCGTCGCCACGCTGATCGCGCACGAGGTTCCCCCGCCGCCGGATCGGGGCGCCGCCCAGGCCATCGAACTCTTCGGCATGCGTTTCATGCCGATCCGCCTGTATCACGGCCGCCTGCCGGTGCTGGGATGGCGGATCGAGAAGGGACCGGAGCTGCGGGATCAGACGCCCGCCTCGGACCCCTTCCCGCTCGCTTATTGCACCGATGTGTCCTCGATCCCGCCGGAGACCTGGCCGTTGCTGGAGGGGCTTCACACGCTGGTGCTCGACGCGCTGCGTATCCGCAAGCATCCGACGCACTTTGCGCTCGACCAGTCGATCGACGCGGCGCTCCGCATCGGAGCCGGGCAGACCTGGTTTGTCCACATGTCGCACGAGATCACTCACGCCGCGATCGATCCCGAACTGCCCGAGGGTCTCTCGCTCGCCCACGACGGGCTGACGCTCGGCTCGTTGGGCGAGTCCGGCGAGCGCTCACTTGCCGAGGCCAAGGCGCGGATGAGCGCGGCGATGCAGCGCCTTGACCCCGGCGCTATCCGCGCACAAGCCTGACGGCCAACTCGATCGCGGCGCGCATCGATCCCGGGTCCGCGAGGTTCTTTCCGGCGATATCGAACGCCGTGCCGTGGTCCGGGCTGGTGCGGACGACCGGCAGACCCGCCGAATAGTTCACCGCGCGATCGAACGCGAGCAGTTTCACCGGGATCAGCCCCTGATCGTGGTACATCGCGACGACGATGTCATAGCGCCCGTTCAGCGCGGCGTTGAAGATGGTGTCACCCGGCCAGGGGCCGCTCGCGTCCACGCCGCGCGCGCGTGCCCGTGCGATGGCGGGGGCGATGGCGCGCGCCTCGTCATCTCCCAGCAGACCCGCTTCGCCGGCGTGCGGGTTGACGCCGCAGACCGCGATGCGAGGACGGGGGATCCCGAGCCGCACGCAGGATTCGTGCGCGAGTTCAATCGTGTCGAATACCCGATCAATCGTGATGATTCGGGGCACGTCGGCGAGCGGCACGTGGGTCGTGACCAGCATGACCCGCAGAGTCGGCGCGACGAACATCATGCGGACACGTCCGGCGCCGTACCGGGCCGCGAGCAACTCCGTGTGCCCCGGGAACTTCCGGTGTCCCGCCAGCGCCCAGGCTTCCTTGCTGATCGGAGCGGTCACGATCGCCACCGGTCGGAGTGGATCGTCATGCGCTCGGAGCGTTGCGTCAACGGCGTGTTCGAGGAAGCGGAAAGAAGCCTCGCCGCCCTGCCGGGAAGCCTCCCGAGTGGTCCGAGGTGATTCGAGGCTCGGCGGCGGATGGTCGATCAGGA
>JAEUIV010000072.1 GCA_016795005.1 Phycisphaerae bacterium | reverse complement strand
TCGCGCGTGCGTTCGGTGCTGGACGACTCGAAACTGGGCCAGGCGCGGATTGGCGTGGTGATCCTCGACGGCGCGACCGGCGAGGTGCTGGCGTCGGCACGGGGGGATGAGTCGTTCATCCCCGCGTCGAACATGAAGTTGCTGACGAGCGGGGCGGCGCTCGCGGTGCTGGGAAAGGATTTCAAGTTTGAGACCAGCCTGGTCTACGACGAGGCGGCGCCCGGCGGGCGGGTGGTGCTGCGGGGCGGGGGCGATCCGGCGCTGGGCGATCCCAAGCTGCTGCAGCAATCCAAGACGAGCGTCGAATGGGTGCTCACCACCTGGGTCGACGCGATGAAGAGCGCGGGCGTGCCCGCGGGGGCCGAGTTGGTGATCGACGACCGCGTCTTCGATCGTCAGTATGTGCATCCCTCGTGGCCGGCGGAGCAGTTGAATCGCTGGTACTGCGCCGAGGTGTCGGGGCTGAACTTCCACACCAACCTGATCTCGATCTTCGCGGAGCCTCGGGAGGCGGGGCGGCCGCCGAGCGTCAAGACCGAGCCGATCTCGCCCTGGATCGAGATCCGCAACCGCGCCAAGAGCGTCAAGCAGGGGAACCATACGGCGTGGGCGGCACGCGACGGCGACCGCGGGATCATGCTGTACGGCGACGTGCGGTTCTCGAACGATCCGGTGGATGTCTCGCTCACCGATGTGCCGTCGTACATGGCTCGGCTGCTGGGGGATCGGATGGCTTCGGCGGGGATGAGGCCCTCGCGGGTCCGCGTGGCGGAAGAGAACGAAAACCTGGACTCGGGGCGCGTGCTCCACACGTTCTCGACGGATATCGCGACCGCGCTGCGTCGGTGCAACGTGGATTCCTACAACCTCTACGCCGAGTGTTTCATCAAGCGGCTCGGGCACGAGGTCACCCACGCGCCGGGATCGTGGACCAACGGGTCGGCGGTGATGCGGATGGTGCTCCAGGAGCACCTGGGAATCGACGCGGGGCGGGCGTTCACCGTGGCGGACGGATCGGGGATGAGCCGGAACAACCGGGTGACCCCGCGGATGCTGGCGCTGTGGCTGAAAGCCATGGCCGACGACGAGAGGACGGGCGATGCATTCCTCGCGAGCCTGGCGCAGGCGGGCGAAGAGGGGACGTTGCGCCGGAGATTCCGGGGCCAGCCTTTGGTGAACGATGTTCGCGCCAAGACCGGATACCTGTCGGGGGTCTCGGCGATCTCGGGATACGTGACCGAGTCGAAATCGGGTCGTCGGCTGATTTTCTCGATCATCACCAACGACAAGCCCAACCGGGTGCAGCTGACCGCCATCCGCGAGGCGGAGGAAAAGATCATCCGCATCGTCGACGGGTGGGTGAGTTCGCGCGGAGCGGTCGCTCCGGGCGCGGCCGGGGTCCGGTAAGAAGCCATCCAGGCGTTTCCGCGTCGTAAACAGGGAAATGTTCGGGGAGGGCCGCGCCCGCGTTCGCGCGGTAGATTGTCCGTTTCCCCGTACGGCGTTGGTGGACGCCATGGCGAGGAGAACCGTCATCGGAATCGGTGTGTTTTCGCACCCATCGCCCGATTCCTGCGTATCGGATCACCCCTCCGGGCGGCCCCCTTTTCATCGACTTCAGACTTCAAGGAACCGCGATGTCCAAACTCCTGTCCGACACGATCTCCGGCGACTCGGTGGCCGGCCACGTGAGCCTTCAGCCCGATCGAAAGCACGACCCCCACGAGACGCGCTTCGGCAAGTTCTGCCAGGCGTGCATCACGTTCAAGGGTTCCGACCTCATCGTGAAGAGCGACACGGTGCCGAAGATCCGCCTGAAGGGTTCGTTGAAGGCGCTGGACACCGAGATCGTCTCGGCGGAGGAGTTTGTCCAGATCGCCAAGCACATCCTGGACGAGGAGCAGTTCGCCGACCTGCACAAGTTCGGGTCGGTGGATTTCGCGTACGACTACGACGCGAAGAACCGCTTCCGCATCAACCTCTTCCAGTCGCGCGGCAAGTTGTCGATCGCGGCGCGCCTGATCACGGCGAACATCAGGCGGTTCGAGGACCTGTTCCTCCCGCCGGTGATGGCCGAGATCTCGATGCAGCCCCAGGGGATCGTCCTGCTCGCCGGCGTGACGGGTTCGGGCAAGAGCACGACCATCGCATCGATGCTGAACTATGTGAACGAGCGGAAGCCCGTCCACATCGTGACGATCGAGGACCCGATCGAGTTCATCTTCGAGGATCGCAAGGCGACGATCCACCAGCGCGAGGTGGGGATCGATGTGCTGGACTTCAAGACGGGGCTGCGGGCGCTCGTCCGGGAGAACCCGGACATCGTGCTGATCGGCGAGATGCGCGACGCCGAGACGTTTGAAGCGGCGCTGCACGCGGCGGAGACGGGGCACCTGGTCTTCGGCACGATCCACGCTTCGAGCGCATCCCAGACGTTCCAGCGCATCTACGACCTCTTCGCTCCCGACGAGCGCGACCAGGTGCGGAAGATCATGGCGTACCAGATGCGGGCGATCGTGTACCAGAAACTCCTGCCGACACTTCATCCCGACATCCACCGCATGCCGGCGCTCGAAATCCTGATCAACAACCCCGTCGTGCGCAAGTACATCCTCGAGCAGCGCGAGAGTGAACTGCTCGACGTGATGAAGAGCCAGGAGGGGATGGGCATCGGCATGATCGACTTCAACGGCTCGCTCGTGCAACTGGTCGAGAAGGAGCACATCCATACGCGGGTCGCGCTCGAGGCGACGCCCAACCCGGATGAACTCCAGATGCGCCTGAAGAAGCTGGTGTGAGCGAATTCTCGGTCAGCAAGGCCGCATGAGTCGCCGCGACGGTTTCATCGGCGCGGCGAGCATGGCTTGGCGCGGGGTCGATCGCGTGACGGTCAGCGTCAGCGGAGTTCGACGCTCCAGTAGGCGTTGTCGAGGAAGGCCTTCCACGACTGGTACTTCTGCTGGCCCAGGCGGAGGGTGATGAGCGGGTTTCGCTTGGGCCGGACCGGTTTGCGGATGTAGGACATCCGGGCCTGCTCGGGGGTCCGGCCGCCCTTCCGCGCGTTGCAACGGACGCAGGAGCAGACCAGGTTCTCCCAGGTGTCGCCGCCGCCCTGCGCACGCGGGAGGACGTGGTCGATCGAGAGCTCGCTGGTCGGGAAGAAGTGGCCGCAGTACTGGCACTGGTTGCGGTCGCGCGCGAAGAGGTTGCGGCGGTTGAGCTTGACGTGCTGCTCCGGGAGCCGGTCGTAGCCGAGGAGCCGGATGACCTTCGGGACGGGGATATCAAGCCGGACGGTGCGCACCCAGTCGTACTGGTCGGCCTTGAACTGTTCGCGGAACTCGCTGACCTCCGTCCATGAGGCGAAGTCGAAGGCGTGATGCTGGCCGTCTTCGACGTGGATGATCTCGGCAAGATCCCGGCAGACCAGGCTGAATGCCCGTTTCGCAGGGATAACCCGCAACGCCATGTAGAGGCGATTGAGGACGAGCACCTTGGCGGTCAGCCCGGTGCCGGCGAGGACGGGCGCAAAGCCATGAGGCCCGTTCTCAAGATCGTCCGCGAGGTCTTCTTCGAGCACATGACGGGAAGCGGCTACCCCTTCCGGGTCGATTTGACGACCCGGCTTCTTCTTTCCCCCGCGGGCTGGATGCTTTGAAGACATCCTTTCCTCCAGGCGCCAGACTGTCATGCGCGCCGTATGGGATACGGTAGCCGACGAATCGAGGGGAGGCAACGACCGGGAACAACGGTCGGGGTCGGACGCCGACGCGGACCGGGGCTTTGTTCGGCCGATGCGGCACGCATTCAGTGTCGAAAGTGGCGGATTCCGGTCACGAGGCAGGTCACGCCGTGCTTGTTGCAGAGGTCAAAGGTTTCCTGGTCGCGCTTAGAGCCTCCCGGATGGATGAGGATGGCAATGCCCGCGCGGATGAGGAGTTCTGGGCCGTCGGGGAAGGGGAAGAAGGCGTCGCTGGCGGCGATGGCGCCCTCGGCGAGCGGGCCGGCCTTTTCGAGCGCGATCCGGCATGCGGCGAGGCGGTCCATCTGCCCCGCTCCCGCGCCGAAGAGGCGGACGCCGGCACCGGAGGGGTCCGGCCCGCCGATGGCGATGGCGTTGCTCGAGAGGTGCTTGGCGACGAGCCAGATCGCGGCGGCCGCGCTTCGCGCGTGTGGCGTTGCGCTCGCTGGTGCGGGGCCGGCCGCGTGTCTCCAGCGTGCCGGGTCGCAGGGAGCGTTGTCGGCGGACTGGACGAGTGCCCCGCCGGGGATGGACTTGTAGGTGAGGGAGCGCTGATCGGGCGCGCGCGTGGGATCAAAGGCGAGCAGGCGGACCATGCTCGACTTGGCTTTCAGGCGTTCGACGGCGTCGGCCGTGAATCCCGGCGCGACGATGACTTCGAGAAACACGCCCGGCTCGCAGACGAGTTCGGCGCACGCGGCATCGAACTCGGAGGAGAGCGCGAGGATTCCGCCGTAGGCGGCGAGCGGGTCGCCCCGGAGCGCGAGGCGGACGGCGTCGGGCGCCCCCGGGGAGAGCGACGCGCCGCACGGATTGGCGTGCTTGATGACGCTCGCGGCGTGCCCGGCCGGGTCGAGCGCGGCGAGGTCAAGCGCGAGCGAGAGCGCCGCGGCGGCGTCGTTGAGGTTGTTGTAGGAAAGTTCCTTGCCGTGGAGTTGCCTCGCGGTGAC
>JAEUIV010000026.1 GCA_016795005.1 Phycisphaerae bacterium | reverse complement strand
GGGCCGCGATCTTCGAGTACATCGAGGTCTTCTACAACCGCCAGAGAATCCACAGCAGCCTCGGCTACGTCAGCCCCGAACAGTTCGAGGCGAGCCGACGCTGATACAATCATCCCGTCCACCGCCAGTGGGCAACCTCAGGCAGCGCGGTTCGATTTGACAGACAGAATAGCGCCACAGTGACTGCCATAGACAGAAAATGTGTACTGCGCAATGACTGATCCTTTTATGTTTGTTCACGCGCTCGCCGTAAGGACGCGACACACGCGAAGACAATCAGCCCAAAGCTTCCTGGAGCGGCGGGCACCGCTGCGCCGGTCTGCATGAAGAGTAGCCCATTGACCCACAGACCGTCCGCCGACCCGGGCGACTCGTCAATCAAATCAACAAACTCAAGTCGAATCAGCCCGTCTTCAAGCGCAAAGATACTTGGGATATTGTAGTCGGCCAGCTTCAGGATCTGTCCATCGGACGAATAGTTCGTAGGTCCTCCGGGTGATTGATCAAGAATACCTGGTGCAAGCAAGAAACCGGTACCGAGCACTCCCGCTGAGTTGGTGATGTGAACTCGGATGTCGGAACGGCGCGATGCCGGGTGTATCGTCTGAAGCGTCACATCCCATCCGATCCCGTTCAGGGAGTTGCCAGCCCCGATCCAGAAGTAAGCAATCTGATTGTTGGCTGATCCCAACGCATCCATGCTAAGCGTTCCGGCAACGTCCATAACTACATCAACGTACCCCGTTCTGTCGGTGAAGGCTGGGCTTGTGATGCTGTCCGAAGCACCAAGCGCTTGCACATACTCCTGAAGCGATGCAAGCGCAGTACTTGAGACAGCGAAAATCACCAAGATCGAGAAGCGAGCTCCATGCACGTCAGCACCCTCGTCAGGGAGACGGAAGTTGATCCTGCCTACTACTCCAGTTTGCTTCAGCCATTGCTATTGTCAAGCAATGTCTACGCGAGGGAGGCATGTTAGCGATGGCCAAGTGAACTGGCTGTTCGAAACGCCTCGGTCCGGTCAATGTAGCGCGTGCTTCTCAAACCGAGACGCCCTCGGAGAGTGCCATGGTCCAATCGCCCTCCCCTCCCGTAGCGGCGCCGCGCAAGTATTCTTGAGCGGTGGTTTCAAAGTGGACTCGGTACCTTGGCTTCAAGCAGGCCGTGATCGGTATCCTGTGTGATGCGGCGGGAGCACCAAAGGCGCGGTTTGAGGGGCGATCGCAGGGCGGCGGGGCCGACGGTGCGGATGTTCGTGTACTTGTCGCGCACGGCGGTGAGTCGGCTGGCGCCCTTGGGCTGGATGCGCGGGAGTTTCAGTTCCTCGGCGAGGATGTCGGCGAGTTCCTCGAGCGAGACATCCACTTCGAGCAGGTGCCGGCCCGGCTCCTCGCCGCCGGTGTCCCCGCCCCCCGGATCGCCCGGCCCCTCGCCGATGCCGACGCCGGAGGAGTTGTCGCCGTAGCGAAAGGTGGGGGTGTCGATGTCGTGGATGGGGATGGAGACGAGGCCGCGGCCCTCCTTGCCGATGAGTTCGCGGCGGGAGAGGAACTTGCGCAGGTCGCCGCGGATCTTGCCCTTGACGATCTGGCGGAAGCGCTGGTGGTCCTGTTCGATGCGGGCGATCATGTGGTGCGTCCTGCAGCCGGCCTACCTCGATACGACTGATCGGGCGGAAAAGAAGCACGCTCGCTCTCGTGCGATACGATTCCGACGTGGCTTTCCCCGGAACGGACTCGTCGAACCCGGCCCTGAAGTTCGCTTCGATGGGGGTCGAACTCCTCGCGGCGATCGTTGGTATGTTTTTGTTAGGGTTCGGTCTCGATTATCTATTCGGCAGTCGCCCATGGTTGGCGATTGCCGGCGTCGCGGTGGGAGCGGTCGGCGGGATGTATAACTTCCTCCGAACAGCGACCAACGAGACTAGGCGAGTCAATGCGGCCTACCAACGAGAACATCCCCACCGACCTCCAACAGCCGACACCGACAACCGCCCGCCGTCCGCTGACACTTGATGTCGGACCGGTGGTTTCCCTCTCGTTCTGGGTTTTTATGGGTTGGGTGGTGCTCGCCGCCACCGGCGTCTGCATCGTGGCGGCGGCAGTTACATGGTTCTGGTCTCCGAGTCGAGTCTGGTCGGTGCTTCCCGCGGGGGCTTCCGTGGTGCTCGGCCAGGCGTCCGGGATGCTCGCCGCTCGACCTTGGAAAAAGAGGCACCTGGGACGCTGGCCCATGGCGTGGCTGCTGGGCCGGGGGGTGGCGCTGCTCGGGCTGTTTGCCTCGGCGGCGTTGCTATACTCGGCGACCCGGCCGGACCCGCTGGTCTTTGGTCTGGTCGTGGCCAGTGCTTTCTTTGTTTCTCTGCTGGCCGAGGTGTGGGCCTACACGCTGCAGGTGAAGGAAAGGACCGGGTCTGGCGCTCGCTAGACCTCCCTGTCTGAGCCGAGGCGGACGGCCGCCGGCCTGGAAGCCGGGATGGTTGGTGTCCCCGTTCGAAGGATGTGCCGTCCGATGCTCAGCCTGCTGATCCTTGCCTCCGAGAACCCCGTCGAGCACGTGATCGACAAGCCCCTCCCCGGGCTTCCCATCACGATGCACGTCATGAACATGATTGTGTGCGCGGTCCTGCTGGTGGTCACGATGATGGCCGCCGCGCGGGCGATCGGCACCGGCCCGGAGTCAGAGGGCAACGAGCGGTACATCACCAAGAGCCGCTTCGGCCAGCTCATCGAGGTCTTCGTCGAGTACCTGATGACGAATGTCATCCGCCCCCAGCTCGGCGAGAAGGCGAACACGTTCGCCCCGTTCCTCCTCACCATGTTCTTCTTCATCCTCTACAACAACCTGCTCGGGCTGATACCGCTGCAGGACCTGCAGCACCTCCTCGGCCTGCACACGACCTGGATCGGCGGCACCGCGACGGGCAACATCGCCGTAACCGCCGCGCTCGCGCTCATCACCTTTGTCGTGATCCAGGTCAACGGCGTGCGTTCACTCGGCCTCGGGAACTACCTGAAGCACTACATGGGCGGCGCGCCGCCGGCGCTCGCGATCATCATGATCCCCGTCGAGATCATGGGCACCTTCATCAAGCCCTTCGCCCTCGCGGTGCGTCTCTTTGCGAACATGACCGCGGGGCACGTTCTCCTTGCGACGCTCCTGATGTTCTGCACGCTGGGGTTGAAGGCGCTGGGCGCCTTCTTCGGCGGCGGGATCACCATCGTGTCGATCCTCGCATCGATCCCGATCATGTTCCTGGAGTTGTTCGTCGCGTTCCTCCAGGCCTTTATCTTCATGTTCCTTTCCACGCTGTTCATCGCTCAACTGAGCCACCATCACCACGACGACCACGAGCACGAACACGACCATCCTCCCGCCCCGGCGGGAGGGCACCATTGAGAGACCCCCCGGCCCCGAGCGGGACGCTCGAGGCCGACAACCGTGAAAGCAGCAACCCGAAACCCGTGGCGCCGACACCCGGCGTCGAAGACCTTGGAGTACGAGCAGTCATGAAGATGCAGACGCTGATCAAGTTCGGGGCGGCCGCGGCCGCCGTCGCGTTCGTCGCTGTCAACCCCGCGCTGGCCCAGGCCGGCGACCACGCCGCAGGCAACGCCGAGGGGCTGACCGCCATCGGCAAGGGCCTCGGCGCCGGACTCGCCGCCGGACTCGCGGTCCTCGGCGGCGGCCCCGGCATCGGCCGCATCGGCGGCTCCGCGGTCGAAGCCATCGCCCGCCAGCCCGAAGCCGCCGGCCCGATCGCCCAGAACATGATTCTGACCGCAGCGCTCGTCGAAGGCGCCACGCTCTTCGCGGTCATCGTCGGCCTGCTGGCGATCTTCCTCATCTGAGTCATCACATCCCTCGCGCACGGCGCGAGGGAGGAGCGTGCCCTCGCCCGCGCCTCCCCCGCGCCCTCCGGGCGGATCGACCTCGTTCAGGAGTTCATGCATGAGCCTCGCTGTCAACCAACTGCTCATCCTCGCCGCCGAGGAATCCCACGGCGCCGCCGCCAACCCGGTCGCGTTCAACTGGGTTCCCTTCGTCGCGGCGCTCGTCATCTTCGGCATCGCGTTCTTCGTCCTCGCCACGATGGTGTGGCCGAAGATCCTCGGCGGGCTTGACGACCGCGCCAACAAGATCCGCTCCGAGGTGTTCGCGGCGGAGGAACTCCGCAAGGCCGCCGCGGAAGAGAAGAAGCAGTTCGAGCGTACCCTCACCGACGCGCGTGCCGAATCCGCGCGGATCATCGAGCAGACCCGTTCCGAGCAATCCCGTCTCGCCGCCGACCTCCGGGCCAAGGCGGAGGTGGAACTGAACGCGATGCGGGACGAGGCGAAGGCGACGATCGAGGCCGCGAAAAAAGCGGCGATCAACGAGATCTATGCCGAGACGGCGACGCTCGCCACCGCGGTCGCCTCGAAGATCCTGCAGCGCGAGGTCAAGGTCACCGACCAGGCCCAGCTCATCGAGGACTCGATGGGCCGGCTCGAAAAGCAGTTCGCTTCACGCTAACCCCCGCACCCAGCCATCGAGCGATCCCTCCCATGCCCGCACCCGCCATCATCGACCAGCCCCCCGAAGCGCTCGACAAGGTCTATGCGCAGAGTCTCTTTGAACTCGCCGAGGCGGAGGGAGGCCGGCCGAGGCTCGAAGAAATCTCCGACGAGATTGATCATCTCTTCGAACTCCGCGGGATGGACCCGCAGGGGACCGAGTTCTTCCGCTCGCGTCTCATCCCCGCCGCGGAGAAGATCAAGGTTCTCCAGGCGAGCCTCGGCGGAAAGATCACTCCGCTCCTGCTGAAGACGACGCTCCTGCTCGCGCGCAAGGAACGGCTCGACCGGATGTGGCGCGTCTTCACCGCCTTCCAGCAGATGCTCGACGAAAAGTTCGGCAAGATCGAGGTGGACGTCTTCACCCGATTCCCCCTCCCTCCCGAAGAGGTCGAGCGCCTCCGCGTCAGGCTCCAGAACATCCTGAAGCGTGAACCCATCATGCACGCCTACACCGACGAAGCCATGATCGGCGGCCTGAAGATCCAGGTCGGCGACAAGATCATGGACGCCAGCATCACCACCACCCTCCGACGCATGTGCGACCGCCTCATCGAGAGCGGGTCCGACGCGGTCCGCGCCCGCGCGGATCGGATCATCGAAGACAAGTAAGCACCCCGCCGCCAGATCCAGACACGGCTATTCGCCTTTCCAGGATTCCATATGAAGATCAAAACCGACGAAATCGCATCCATCATCAAGCACGAGATCCAGCAGTTCTCGGCCCAGCTCGAGATCCATGATGTCGGCAAGGTCATCGAGGTCGGCGACGGCATCGCCCGGATCTACGGCCTGACCAACGCCATGGCCGGCGAGATGCTCGAGTTCCGGACCGCCAAGGGGGCGGTCATGGGACAGGTCTTCAACCTTGAAACCGACACCGTCGGCGCGGTGATCTACGGCGATTACCTCTCCGTCCAGGAGGGAGACACCGTCGTCGCCACCGGACGGCTCCTCTCGGTTCCGGTGGGTGAGGCGCTGCTCGGCCGCGTGGTGAACCCGCTGGGCCAGCCGCTCGACGGCGGGGCCGCCATCCCGTCCAACAACATGCGTCTCGTCGACATCATCGCCCCCGGCATCGCCGAGCGTCAGCCCGTCACGCAGCCGCTCCAGACCGGCGTCAAGGCGATCGACTCGATGATCCCGATCGGCAAGGGGCAGCGCGAACTCATCATCGGCGACCGCAAGACCGGCAAGACCGCCGTCGCGCTCGACACGATCATCAACCAGAAGCAGTACTGGGGCACTCCCGACGCCGTCGTCTGCATCTATGTCGCGGTCGGCCAGAAGGAATCGACCGTGGCCGCCGTGGTGGAGACCTTGAAGAAGAACGGAGCGATGGACTACACCATCGTGGTGTCCGCCGGCGCGTCCGATCCGGCGCCGCTGCAGTACCTCGCTCCCTTCGCGGGCTGCACCATGGGCGAGTACTTCATGTGGAAGGGTAAGGACGGCGCCACGCCGCGTCACGCCCTGTGCATCTACGACGACCTTTCCAAGCAGGCCGTGGCGTATCGCCAGTTGTCGCTGCTCCTCCGCCGTCCGCCGGGCCGCGAAGCCTACCCCGGCGACGTGTTCTACCTCCACTCCCGCCTGCTCGAACGCGCCACGAAGCTCTCCGATGAGAACGGCGGCGGATCGCTCACCGCGCTCCCCGTCATCGAGACGCAGGAGGGCGACGTCTCTGCGTACATCCCGACGAACGTCATCTCCATCACCGACGGCCAGATCTATCTTGAACCCGAGCTTTTCTTCGCCGGTCAGCGGCCCGCCGTCAACGTCGGCATCTCGGTCAGCCGCGTCGGCGGAAACGCGCAGATCAAGGCCATGAAGCGCATCGCCGGTTCGCTCCGGCTCGACCTCGCTTCGTTCCGCGAACTCGAAGCCTTCGCGCAGCTGGGCACCGAGCTTGACAAGGCCACCCAGGCCCAGTTGGACCGCGGCCGCCGAATGGTCGAACTCCTGAAGCAGCCCCAGTACGTCCCGTACACCGTCATCGATCAGGTCATCTCGATCTATGCGGGCGCCAAGGGATTCCTCGACGATGTCGATGTCGAGAAGGTCTCGCTCTTCGAGAAGGACCTCATCGCCTACTTCAACGCCGCCGGCAAGGGCGTTAAGGACGAACTCGCCAAGCTCCGCGACATCGACAAGGCGATGGAAGAAAAACTGAACGCCGCGATCAAGGCGTTCAAGAGCACCTGGAAGGGCTGAACGGATCAAGTAAGCGTGGGATGACCAGGAACAACTCAAGGCCGGCGGGCCAAGGCCCGTCGGCTTTTCAGTTGATGGGGCGTTCTCAGCGCCGCTTCGTCGCGCATTGTCGCTCACCCGGATTGGCGGACCTCCGCCGTCACGGCCGCGGGGGACTCTACCCGCCGTCTGGAGCCTGGACATGCGCCCGAACAACCCGAATCGTCCGTTCCGCTCCCTCCGCGCGAGCCTCCGCCCCGCACGTTTCGCGCTGAGCGCGTGCATCGCCGTCACGGCTTCGAGTCGTGCGCTCGCGCAGGTCGCGCCGCTTTCCG
>JAEUIV010000199.1 GCA_016795005.1 Phycisphaerae bacterium | reverse complement strand
TCGTGGAGGCGTGCTTCCTCCGCACGTCGCATGTCCCATGTACCCTTCCCGCCATGTGCGGCATCGGCGGCATCCTGCGCATCGTGAAGCCGGGCGATGCGGACTACCCGGCGGCGGACGATCCTCGCGGGGCGGCGAGCGGGGCGTGGCTCTGGCGCGGGAGGGATGCGCGCGATCCTGATTACTCGCGCATTGATGCCGACGCCTTTCGCCCCATGTTCCACACCCCCGGCCCCTTCCTGATCCCCGAGGAATGGCTCGACGCGCTCGACGACGGGATTGCGTGGCGCGGGCCGGACGGCGCCGGGCGATTCCGTGATCGCATCGTTCGTCCCGACGGCACGATCGTTGAGGTGGCGCTGGTGCATCGTCGGCTGGCGATCATCGACCTGGAGGGGGGCGCGCAGCCGATGGTGGTGGCGCGCTGCTCGCGGTGCGCGGAGTTGGCTCTTGGCCGTGACCAGCAGGCATCGTCGAGCGCGGCCGGATCGGTCGCCCGAGCGCCTGGCGCCCAGCGCCCGGCGCCGCTCTCCGCCGTCGTTTTCAACGGCTGCCTCTACAACCACCGCGAACTTCGCGCGGAACTGGAGGCCGCGGGGCACGTCTTTGAGAGCGATCACTCGGACACCGAAGTGTTGCTGCATGGACTGGCGGAATGGGAGCAAGGGGCCGGGGCACGGCTTGAGGGCATGTTCGCGTTTCTCTGCTGGGAACGGCACGCGGGTCGCCTGGTCATGGCACGCGACGGCTTCGGCGAGAAGCCGATGTATGGCACCGGGTTGCTTTCTCCGTTCATGTTTCTCTGTGCAAGCACGGCGGAGTCGGTCCAGGGTCTTGCCGCGGAGATCCAGGCGCCGATTCATGGCGAAGAGGCCGCACAGGCTCTCGACGCACGCGCACTGACGGACTGGATCGGGTTGGGATACGGCGTTGGAGCAACGCCTTGGCCCGGAGTGACGGAGTTTCCGATCAACCACGCGACCACTCTGCAGGCGGATTCGCTCCGGCCCGGCGGGTGGCTGCGAGAACTCGCGTCCGCTGCTTCGTCGTCGGCGCTTGCTTCCGCGGATGTCGCGCTGTCCGGGCTGCCTTCGATCGTCATCCGGAACCTGAAGGGTCGGCCGGCCGGCATCCGATCGTTGGACGAGTTGGAATCGCTTCTTGCCTCGGCGATCGAATCGAGGCTCGAAGCGGATGTTCCGGTCGGATGCTTCCTGTCGGGCGGAATCGACTCCTCGCTGATCTCGTTGTACGCGTCGCGGGCGCTCGACGGGCTGACGACGCTCTGCGTGCGGATGCCCGATGAGCGGTACGACGAGTCATCGGCGGCTCAGCGTGTCGCCGACGCGCTGGGGACTTATCACGTCACGATTGACGCGGACGCGAACGCGGCGGACGATCTGGTTCGGATCATCGAGACGCTGGGTTTGCCGTTCGGAGATTCCTCGATCCTGCCGACGTACTGGGTGTGCCGCGCGGCGAGCGAGGTGGTGAAGGTGGCGCTGTCGGGCGACGGCGGGGATGAACTCTTCTACGGGTATGAGCGATATCAGGCGGCGCGGCGCGTGGAAGGGCTGGGTTGGCTCGTCGGGTCCCTGCCGCCCCGGTGGCTGGACCGGCGTGATCCTCGATCCCGGTCGGAAAAGATGGCGAGGCTGGCCACGGCGTGCCGCGCCAGCGATTGGTACAACGAACTGATCGCGGTCTTTCAGCGTCCCGATCGCCGGGCGCTGCTCGGCAAGGCTAGGGGCTACGCGCTGAGTGATCCGCTCATTCCGTCGCAGGTGAAGCCCCGCGAGGCGGACCTCTCGGCCTACCTGCCTTGCGACCTGCTTCGCAAGGTGGATACCGCGTCGATGATGTGCAACCTGGAGGCGCGCTGCCCCATGCTGGATCGGGCGCTGGCGACCCGGGCGATCGCAACGCCCAGGCGGGTGCTGACTCGGGGCGGGCCGAAGGGGATGCTGCGTGCGCTGGCGCGGACGCGTCTGCCCCCCGGGATCGCCGACCGACCGAAGCAGGGCTTCGCCATCCCGATCTCCGATTGGTGGCGGAACAACTTCGGCGGGCTGCAAACCCTTCTGCTGGACGTGCTCGCCGGCGACAGGCCCTTCGGGCGTGTGCATGATGTGCTCGAAATCGACATGGGATTCGTCCGACAGATGATGGATGAACACTGGGCCGCGGGCGGACTGACGCCGATGCACACGACGCGGCACGTCCGACCGCGGGATCATGGGCAGCGGCTGTTCGCGCTCGTATCGCTGGCGATCTGGGCCGGGAGCGTCCATCGAAGAGAAGCCGAGCACGCGGAGAGGAGCATCTGATCGAAGCCGACTGACGAACTCATGCCACGTTCAACCCGTATTCGCGTTCACCGAACTCCCTCTCCCGACTCTTTCGCCCATGATCCGCTGCATCAATGTTCACAAGTCGTACCGATCCGCCGCGGCGGGGGGGTTGCCCGTCCAGGCGTTGCGCGGCGTGGATCTTTCGATTGACGCCCCCGGGTTCTACGGCATCATGGGGGCTTCCGGCAGCGGGAAGTCCACGCTCCTGCACCTGCTCGCGGCGCTGGACGTGCCGGACGCGGGGGAAGTATTCGTCGCGGGTCAGCGCCTCGACACGTTCGATGACCGAGCGCTCACGCTTTTTCGTCGGCATCAGGTGGGCATCATCTTCCAACAGTTCAACCTGATCCCCACGATGAGCGCGCGCGAGAATGTTGAGCTTCCGGGGCTGCTTGCGGGCCGTTCCGAGCGCGAGGTGAGGCAGCGCAGCGGGATGCTGCTCGAGTCGCTCGGCCTGTCGAGCCGGACTGACCATCGGCCGGAAGCGCTCAGCGGGGGGGAGCAGCAGCGGATCGCGATCGCGCGGGCGCTCCTCTTTGAGCCGAGCGTGCTGCTGGCGGATGAGCCGACGGGCAATCTGGATTCGCGGTCGAGCGAGGCGTTGTGGTCGTTGCTCGAAGAACTGGCGGCCGAGCGGAAGTTGACGGTGGTCATGGTGACGCACGAGCCGGCGGCGGCGGCGCACTGCGGGCGTGTCTTTGTCATGCACGACGGGCGGATCGTGGGCGACTTTGAAACGGAGGGACTCGATGCGGTCGGCGTGGCGGATCGCGCTCAACGGCTTGGCCGGTAGACGCCGGCGGACGGCCCTCCTCTCGGCGGCGGTCGGGCTGGCGTCGGCGCTGGTTGCCGCGGCGTCGTGCGCGCTCGCATCCATGAACGCGGGGCTCGAGCAGCAGGTCGCGGAGACGCTGGGGCGGGCGCAGGTGCGCGTCCGCGAGATCGCGGGGGACCGCTTCAGCGAAGAGATCGTGAAGTTGGTCGAGGAGGACGCGGACGTGGCGGTCGCCGCGCCGCGGGTGAAGGGTTCCCTGGCGCTGAGCGTCGCGGGCGGCGGAAAGAAGGTCTCTCTTCCGGTGTGGGGGATCGAGCCAGCGATCGAGTCGCGGGTGATCGAGGTGAGCCATGAGAGCGGCCGGGGGGTCGAGCGCGACGGCGAGATCGTCCTGAACCGCGCGGCGGCGGATGACCTCGGTGTGACGGTCGGGGCGCTGCTCCGCGTGGAGCGGTTCGGACCGCCGATGGATGTTCAAGTGGTCGGGATTCAACGCTCGTCGTTCAATGACATCGTGAAGCGGTTCGAGGGTCGCGTGACTCGTTCGACCTTTGCCCGTGCGTCGGGGGCGAGGGGGCAGGTCTCGGAGATCGCGGTGGTTCTACGGGGGGATGCCGATGCGGACGCCGTGGTTCGCCGGCTGCAGGGGGTGGTTCCGCCGAACGTGGTGGTGCAGACCACGGCGCTGGTGACCAGCGGAATCGACCGCGCGGTGGAGGCGCAGCGGATCGGCTTCATCATCGCGGTCTCGGTCGCCACGCTTGCTTCCGCGTTCATCGTGCTGACGGGGTTGACGACCAACGTGCTCGAGCGGCAGCGCGAACTGGCGATCATGCGGTGCATCGGCGGCGAGCGCGGCACGCTGGCGCTCGCGCAGGTCCTGATCGGGGCGATCGTCGGCGCGCTCGGTGCGGGGGTGGGGGTGCCGCTGGGGGTGCTGCTCGCGTGGGCGATGACCAGGGTGTTCGCGGATCGTCTCCCGGCCGGTCTGCACGTTTCGTACGGCGGGCTGGGGCTGGCGGCGCTGGGTGCGGTGACCGCCGGGATGATCGGCGCGTCGTGGGCCGCGGTCAGCGCCTGGCGCACGCGGCCGCTGATCGCGCTGTCGAGTCGGGGGACGGGGACGCGCGGCCGGACCATCGTGCTGTGCGGTGTCCTCGGCGCGGTGCTGGTCACGGTTCAGGCGCTGATCGTGAGCGCGCCCTTCGACTCGGCGTATGTCTTCTGGGGTCATGTGCTCATCGGCATCCCGACGATCCTGACGGGGTATTTCCTGATCGGCGTCCCCGTGGTGGCGCTGGTGGCGCGGGGGGCGGGGCCGGTCGTGGCGATGGGGTTGCGCCTGCCGAGGGCGTTGCTGGTCGGCTCGCTCACGGCGACGCCGCTGCGCAACGGCTTCACGGCCGGGGCGCTGATGCTCGGGCTGGCGATCATGACCGACCTGTGGACGACCGGCTCCGCGCTCCTCCGCGACTGGGTGGAGGGGATCCGGTTCCCGGACGCATTCGTGCAGGACCTCAACGGGCTGAACGAAGAAGATCGACTTCGGATCGAGGGGTTGGACTTTGTCGAAGGAGCCAGCCCGATCACGCTGATGCGGATCGACGCCAACGTGTTCGGCATCGAGCAGTTTCAGCGTCCCCCCACGTTCTTTGTCGCCTTTGAGCCGAGGTCGTTCTTCGAGATGACCCGCCTGACATGGGAGGCGGGCGATCCCGCGTATGCGATGCGCCGCCTGGAAGAAGGCGGCGCGGTGATCGTCGCGAAGGAGTTCATCGTCGCCCGCGCGGGGTACAAGGTCGGCGATACGTTCGTCGTCACCAACCAGGGAGAACGGCACCCGTTCGAGATCGTCGGGGCGGTCTCGAGTCCGGGGCTTGATGTGGTTGGCTACGGATTCGATCTCGGGCGCGGCTACGCGGAGATGGCGATCGGCTCGGTCTTCGGTTCTCGCGCGGACCTGAAGCGCGTTTTCAAGAGCGATGCGGTGCACCTGCTGCAACTGAAGTACTCACGCGAACTGCCCGATCTCGAGGCGGCGAACCGCATACGCGAGGTCCTGGCGAGGCCCACCGCCCTGGTTGGGTCGGGGCGCGAGATCAAGGAAGAGGTCCTCTCGCTCGGGCGACGCACCATGCGTCTTGCGAGCAGCATCGCGGTGGCGGTGATGCTGATCGGGAGCCTGGGGGTGAGCAACATCGTCCTCGCGGGGATCGACGCGCGGCGGTTCGAGTTCGGCGTGCTGCGAGCGGTCGGCGCGAGCCGCGGGATGCTGGGTCGGCTCATCGCGGCGGAGGTGATCGTGCTCGTTCTCTCGGCGTGCGTGCTCGGGACGATGATGGGGATGCAGGCGGCGTTCACCGCGGCACGGTTCTACGAGATCTTCGCGGGGGTCCGGGTGCGGCCGATCCCGCAGGCCGGTCCGATCGCGCTGGGCTGCCTGATGCTGATGCTCGTGACGCTGGCGGTGATCTCGCCTCTGATCGCGCGGGTGGTGCGGTCGTCGGCGCGGGAGTTGCTGAGCGCGACTCGGGGGTGAGCGCCGGCTCAGCGCGCGGCCGCGTGCGCCGGTTCGTTCAGGATTCGCTCCGCGTACTCCATCATCGCGTCGCGCAGTTGCTCGAACGATTCGAGCACGTACAGGATCGGCTGGAAGTGATCAATCTCGAACGCGGTGTCGCAGACGAGGTTCATCTCGAACGGGCGTCGGTCCACGTCCTTGCTTTCGAGGGCGTGGTGCCCCTCGCCCTCGGAGGAGATGAGGCCCGAGCCGTAGAGCTTGATCTTGCCGTCCTCGCGGATGAGGCCGAACTCGACGGTGAACCAGAAGAGACGGGCGAGCCGCTCGGTGTGATCGGGATCGTTGGTGTGCAGCGCCGCCTTGCCGTAGGTCTGGAGGAAGTCGGCGAAGACCGGGTCGGCGTGCAGCGGCACATGGCCGAAGACATCGTGGATGATGTCGGGTTCGGGCAGATAGTTCATCATGCTGCGAGGCCGAACCGTGATCGTTGTCGGGAACTGCCTTTGAGCGAGGAACGCGAAGAATCCCTTGGCGGGGATGTACCCCGGCACGCCGTGAGACGACCAGCCGGTGAGCGTGTTCAACCGGGCGTTGACATCCTTGAGCAACGGCACGCGGTCTGGGCGGAGGTTGATCGCCCGTGACCCGTCGAGGAACACGCGCGAGCCGAAGTCGTTGAGTTGCTCCATGCGCTTGACGAAGAGTTCGCCCCAGACCTTGTGGTCATCCTCGGTGTACTTCTCGTAATGCTGGGTGATCTTCATCGAATCGATGTTGATCTGGTCGGCTGGGAGGTTCGCCGTCGCCTCGGCCGCGGCCTGGGCGCGGCGGGCTTCCTCTGAGTCGATCACGGGCGAGTAGATGATGCCATTGCCGGTCTTTTCCATGTGTCGGCTCCCGAGAACGGTGGATTCTACCCCCGCCGTGGTCTCTGGCATACTCCACGGCCATGAGCATGCTCCTGCTGGCTCTGATCGTGGTGGTCTGCCTGACGGCGGGGTACTTCTTCTACGGCTCGTTCATCGCTCGTCAGTACCGAATCGACGATGCGACGGTGACCCCGGCGACCGCGAAGGCCGACGGCGTGGACTTCATCCCCACCCGACCCTTTTACCTCCTATCACAGCATTTCAGCGCCATCGCCGCCGCGGGGCCGATCGCGGGGCCGATCCTCGCCTGCACCGCGTTCGGCTGGCTCCCCTGCGTGGTCTGGATCGTCCTGGGGGTGATCTTCATTGGCGCGGTGCATGACTACTCCGCGCTGGTCGCCAGCGTTCGTCATGGGGCGCACTCCATCGCCGAGATTGCGCGCCGGTACCTCGGCAAGCGCGCCTACCTCTCGCTCGTGGCGTTCATCTGGTTGGCGCTGGTGTACGTGATCGTCGCGTTCACCCAGATCACCGCCGACACCTTTGTCGGCAAGGCGGAGGAACTCGAAGGGCTGGGGGTGAGCTTCAACAAGGGGGGCGCGGTGGCCGCCGCGAGCACGCTCTACCTGTTGCTCGCACTTGTGCTCGGCGTCGTGCAGAAGTTCCTGAGTCCGCCCCTGTGGCTCGTCACGATCATCTTCGTCCCCGCGACGCTGGCGTGTGTCTGGGCGGGGACGCTGTGCGACGGCTGGCTGAACTTCGACGCGAGGACGTGGTTCATCATCATCCTCGCCTACTGCTTTGTCGGGTCGATCATGCCGATGTGGCTGCTCCAGCAGCCGCGCGGATACCTCGGGGGCTTCGTGCTGTACCTTGCGATCGCCGTCGGCCTGCTGGGGGTGCTCTTCGGCGGGCTGAAAATCGAGCAGCCCATGATCACCCAGCAGGCGATGGACACGCTCTACCCGCTCAGCGCTCTCAAGCTCCAGGACCCCAAGTCCGGCATCGTGATGACGGGACTCATCTTCCCCTTCCTCTTCGTCACCATCGCGTGCGGCGCGTGCAGCGGGTTCCACGGGCTGATCTGCGGCGGGACAACAAGCAAACAGGTCGCCAAGGAATCGCACTGCCGACCGGTCGCCTTCGGCGCGATGCTGCTCGAGGGACTCGTCGCGATCATCGCGCTCTCGACGGTGATGATGCTCTCTCCGGCGCAGGCAAAGGGCCTGGCCCCCGCGCGCGTCTATGGCGACGGCCTTGCCTCGTTCCTCACGCTTGCGCTGGGGAAGGAGGCCTTCGTCTTCTGCGCGACATTCGGCGCCATGGCGTTCAGCACGTTTGTCTTTGACACGCTCGATGTCTCGACACGCCTCGGGAGATACCTGCTCACGGAACTCTTCACCAGCGGCCGCGGGTCGCACGCGGGGCACGAGGAGCCTGGCGGAGTGTCCGATCCCAAGTGGGGCGCCCAGTTCATCGCCGCGGGGCTGACCGCCGGGGCGCCGCTGGCGATGCTGCTCAGCGCCGACCCGGCCGCGTACCGTCTCTTCTGGACGCTCTTTGGAACATCGAACCAGTTGCTCGCCGCGCTCACGCTGCTCTCGATCGGCGTGTGGCTTCGACGATCCGGGAAGCGTTCGTGGTACGTCCTGTGGCCGATGGCGTTCGTCATGACGATCACGCTCTGGGCGCTCGCGATCCAGATCTTTGTCGGTGTCCGAGACATCACGCTCGGCGCGTACCGGACGGACGCGGGCGGTATGAATCCGACCATCCTGAATGCCGGGGTGGCGACGGCGCTGCTCATCCTCGCGGCGGTGTTCGTTGCCGAGGCGCTGCGCGCGCTGCGGACGCCGTTCAAGGCGCCGGATGCCGCGACGCGGGGGTGAGATCTTTCATGCGAGCGCGGCCGCGATCGACTTGACAAGCGCGGCGGCGTCGGCGGCGTCCAGCTTCCCCGCCGGCCACTTGATCCCCAGCCCCGCTTCGCCGCTCGGCTTCGGGATGATGTGGAAGTGAACGTGGAAGACCGCCTGGTGGGCCGCCGGCCCGTTGTTCTGGAGCAGGTTGTACGCGGTGCAGCCCGTCGCCTTCATCACCGCGCGGCAGAGTCGCGGGAGCACGCGGCCGAGCGCCGCCGCGGCGTCGTCCGACAACCGATCCATCGTCTCCGCCGGCTCCTTGGGGATGACCAGCACGTGCCCGCGCGACAGCGGCATGATGTCGAGAAAAGCGAGGACATGAGTGTCTTCGTACACCCGGTGACAGGGGATCTCGCCCCGAAGAATCTTGCCGAAGATCGTGTCGGCCATGGGAAAAGTGTACCGGGTTTACAATCTCCCCATGCCCCCGCCACGGACGGTCGAAGCCCAACCCGAGATCCGGCGACTGCCTTCGCTGGTCGCGGCCCAGATCGCCGCGGGCGAGGTCGTCGAGCGTCCCGCGAGCGTTGTCAAGGAACTCGTGGACAACTCGATCGACGCCGGGGCGACGCGCATCACCATCGAACTCGAGCAGGGGGGCGTGGAGCTCATCCGTGTCTCCGACGATGGGCACGGCATCCCGCCCGAGCAACTCCCCCTGGCCGTCGCGGAGCACGCGACGAGCAAGATCCGGGACGCCGCCGACCTCGACCGGATCACCACGATGGGATTCCGGGGTGAGGCGCTCGCGAGCATCGCCTCGGTGTCGCGGCTCAGCCTGCGCTCGCGCACGCGCGAGCGCGATTCCGCCGCGGCGATCGACGTGACGGGCGACACGCCGAGCGCCGTGCGCCCGGAGGCCGGGCCGGTCGGCTCGAGCGTCACGGTTCGGAACCTCTTCTTCAACACCCCGGCGCGTCGAAAGTTCGTGCGCACGAACTCGACCGAGCAGGGCCACTGCGCCGACATCGTGAGCGACCTGGCGATGAGCCATCCGGCGATCGGTTTCACGCTCATCGCCGACGGCCGGCCGCTGATGGATGTCCCGCCGGGGCAGCAGCCGCGCGACCGCGTGCTCGCGCTGATCGGCAAGGAGATGGCGAGCCAGTACGTCGAGGCGCACGCGGACGAGTTCGATGATGCGCGTGGCGTGGCGCTCTGGGGCTTGGTCGGCCTGCCCTCGCTTGCGCGACCGACCACGAAGTGGCAGCACCTCTTCCTCAACGGCCGACCCATCCGAGACAAGACCGTTCAGCATGCGCTCCGGGAGGCCTACCGGGGCCTCATCGAGCCTGGGCGTCAGCCCGCGGCGGTCATCATGCTCGAACTCGACCCCGGCGCGGTGGACGTGAATGTCCACCCCGCGAAGGCGGAGGTGCGTTTCCGCGATTCGTCGATGGTCCACAGCGTCGTGTTCCGCGCGATCCGCGCCGCGCTCCAGTCGGCCGACCTGACGCCGCTCGTCGCTCAGTCGGCTCCGAGCCAGACGCCGGAGGGCACCGCGTTCGCGCCACCGCCGCTTCCGTCCGAGCCGGCGGCGACCGCGTCGCGCTTCGTTGATTTTTTCCGCAATGCCGCCCCTTCCACCCCGCAGAGCCGGTTTTCTTACGAGGAACTCAGGCGTGCCGCCGACGAGTTCGACCAGGCGAGCCGGCCCGCCGTGAACCCGGCTGCCATCCCCCGCGCGCTGCCCGCGCCGCGCGTGCTCCAGGTCCACAACTCCTACCTCGTGACGCAGGACGAGCACGGCGTAGTCATCATCGACCAGCACGCGCTGCACGAGCGCGTCATGTTCGAGAAGCTGAAGGAGC